>DASTGF010000100.1:0-35739 GCA_035719255.1 Microlunatus sp.
GCGCCGGAGCTGCCTCCCGGCTGCACCGGGAACTCGTGGCCGCCGACCTGCCGGCCGGATTGATCGTGCTCGTGCTCGAAGGCCAGGCTCGCAGCGGTGTCGCCGAGGGCCGGACGGGTTCGGTCCGCGTGGTGCACGCGATCGGTGAGGGCGACGACGCCATCGTGGCCGAGGCCCAGAACTGGGCCGGCCATCGGGTCGCCGTCGTCAGCGCCGACCGTGGGCTGCTGGCCCGGGTCGACGCCGTGGGGGCTGGGACGCGCCGTCCGAGGTGGCTCCTCGGCCGGCTCTGACCGCGGCGCACGACACAGTCCGGTCCGGGGTCAGCGCTGGGCGAGGTGTCTGCCCAACCGAGACAAGGCCGCCATCCGGGTGACGTTCATCCTCACCACCATGCCCCCCACCCTCGTCCACCACGAGTTCCGATCCGGGCCAGGCACGATGGACCTGCCACGCGGTGATCAGCGGCCCGCTGACGTCGGCCCGACCGTGGATCAGGATTCCCGCGGGATGCCGTCCAGGACGTCCAGCCGCTCGAGCAACGGTGGGTCGAGAAAGCCGTCGTGCGACCAGTAATGGGTGGTCAGCGTTGCGAACGTCTGCCGGAACACCGGGTCATCCCACCCGGGAGCGGGTGCGCACCCTCCAACAACGACACATGCTGGTCCTCCCATGCGCCCCAGGCTCGGGCGGCGGCGTCGCGGCGTCGACCGACCGCACCCTCGCTGGTCGAGGCCGATCACCCGGTACACCGAGGGATCGATCGCGGAACGATAACCACCCTGACCGAGGATGCCGCCAGGTCCACCGTGCAGATACAGGGCCGGCACCCCGTCGGGGCGGCCGGACTCCTCCCAGTAGATCCGCTGACCGGAGCCGACGTCGAGCAGACCCGAGGCGCGGACGGGGGCCGGGAGACCACGGCCCGTACTGTACGACCGGGCCACGGACGCCCTCAAAGGCGCCGGTTGGCCAGCACCGGGATGACGGCCCGCGCGGCGTTCACCCGCTCGGGATCGACCTCGACCACCAGCATCCCCGGCTCGGCGCCGAGCTCCTCGATCACCTCGCCGGTGGGGGACACTGCCAGGCTGTGCCCGATCCCGGTCGGGGCGGTGCCGGTGCTCGAGGCAGTGGCGGTGCTTGGGGCCGTGCCGGTGCTCGAGGCAGTGGCGGTGCTTGGGGCCGTGCCGGTGCTTGGGGCGGTGCCGGTGCTCGGGGCGCTGGTTGCGGTCGGATCGGCCTGCCCGGCCGCCACGACATACGTCGTCGTGTCGAGGGCCCGGGCCCGGACCAGCAGCCGCCACTGGTCGAGCTTGCCCGGTCCGGAGCCCCACGAGGCGGGGAGCGCGATCACCTGTGCACCGCGATCGGCCAGCTCGCTGAACAGTGCCGGGAACCGGACGTCGTAGCAGGTGGCCACACCGACCCGGACACCGGCGACGTCGAACACCACGATGTCCTCGCCCGGTGCCACGGTGTCGGACTCGGCGAACCCGAAGGCATCGAACAGGTGGATCTTGTCGTAGTGGGTCTCCAGGCCGCGGCCGACGACGTACACGGTGTTCGTGACCCGGCCATCCGGGGCAGGGGTGAACATGCCAGCCGCCACCACAACCCCGTACCGGTCGGCGATGGTCGCGACCCCCCGCGCCCATGGCCCCTCCAGCGGCTCTGCGACCTCCGACAGCGACCGGCCGAAGCACCGCATGGTGGCCTCGGGGAAGACCACGAGATCGGCGCCGGCGGCGGCCGCGGCGGCCGTACGGGCCTCCACCTGGGCCAGATTCTCGGCCGGGTCGGCCGAGCTGAGCAGCTGCACCGCAGCGATGCGCATGGGGCTCTCCTTCTCGATCAGGACCCGATGAAGCTGGGCCGCTGCTTGCCCAGGAACGCCTCGACGGCGCGGGCGTGGTCGGTCGAGGCGCCGGTCCGGCCCATCAACTCGGCCTCGACGGCAAGGCTCTCGGCCAGGGTGTGGGTGGCGGAGTGGTCCACGGCGGTGCGGATGGAGGCGTACGCCAGCGTCGGCCCGGCCGCCAGTGCGGTCGCCACCGATCGCACCCGGTCCGCGAAGTCTGCATCGGCGACGACCTCGGTGGCCAGGCCGATCGCGAGGGCCTCCTCGGCGGACACGGTGCGAGGCCGCAGCAGCAGGTCCATCGCCCGGGTCGCCCCGACGAGTCGCGGCAGCGTCCAGGATGCCCCGGTGTCACAGGACAGGGCTATCCCGGCGAAGGCCAGATTGAAGCCGGCGGTGGCGGCAACGATCCGGAGATCGGCCAGGAAGGCGAGCGAGGCGCCAGCCCCGGCAGCGACACCGTTGACCGCGGCCACCACGGGCTTCTCGAGCCGGTGCAGCGCGAGCGCGACAGGGTTGTAGTGCTCGGTCACGGTCGCCAGCAACTCGTCAACCGAGCCGCTGCGCAGGCCCTCGACGTGCTCATGCAGGTCCTGCCCGACACAGAAGGCGCGTCCGGTGCCGGTCAGGACCACGCACCGGACGGCGGTGTCGTCGGCGGCCGCATGGACTGCGTCCAGCAGTGCGGTCTTGGTGGCGAGGTCGAGCGCGTTCATCGCCTCGGGCCGGTTCAGGGTGATCGTGGCGACGCCCTCGGCGACGGTGCTGAGCACGGCGGGACCGGTCATGGGATCGACTGTAGTGGGGTGTCCGCCCGGCCGGCTGGACGCGGCGGCGACGAGACCCGGCTACGGATGAGTGCTGCGGATGCGGAATAATTGACGTCGCAACTGCGGCCCTGTGCGGCCGAGTCGAAACACACAGAAGGGTGCACGATGGCTGCGATGAAGCCGCGGACCGGAGACGGCCCGATGGAGGTCACCAAGGAAGGCCGCGGGATCGTCATGCGGGTTCCTCTCGAGGGCGGGGGCCGGCTGGTGGTCGAGCTCAACGCCGACGAGGCTGCGGAGCTGGCCGGCGCCCTGAAGGAAGTCGTCGGCTGAGCCGTCCACTCCTGGATCGTCGTGAAGGGGGTCCCGCCGCTGCGGCTGCGGGACCCTTTTCCTTGTGCGCAAGGCCCCTCGCGCCGCACGATCGACCGGCCCCAAGGTCGACCGGCCGCACGATCGACCGGGCAACTGATCAGGAGTCCCGGAACAATCGCTGACCACCCGAAGCGGAGGAGTTGCCGATGACCAGCCTGCACCCGAGCTGCGCGGCCATCGATGCCCTGCTCGCCGCCGCCGGCGTCCCGGGCCGGGTGCGGCTGCTCCCGGACGCCGCGCCGACCGCCCAGGCGGCGGCGGACCAGCTGGGCTGTGAACTGGGTGCCATCGCGAACTCGCTGATCTTCCTCACCGCCGACGATCGGCCGCTGCTGATCATGACCAGCGGCGCGCATCGAGTGGACACGACGAGGATCGGGGAACTCCTGGGTGCACCGATCCGCCGGGCCGGTGCCGATATGGTGCGCCGAGCCACCGGGCAGCCGATCGGCGGGGTGGCGCCGATCGGCCATCCGGTGCCCATCCGGACCCTCGTCGACGAGGACCTGCGGGCGTACGACCCGTTGTGGGCCGCCGGCGGCATCCCGCACGCCGTGTTTCCGATCAGCTTCGAGCATCTGGTCGCCCTGACCGGGGGCGAGGTCGTCGGCGTCGCCTGAGACCGTTCGGCGACGACCCACGACCTCGCCCGGTTCCCGGTGGTCCGACCCCTTCGCACCCAGGCCGGTCGAGATCAGGCCGGTGGAGATCAGGCCCTGGTGAGCACGACCTTCAGCGCGCCGGTGTTCGCCGCATCGGCGAAGGTGTCGTAGGCCTGTTCCATCTCGTCGAGGTGGAACCGGTGGGTGATCAACCGGTGGGTGGCGAGCTGCCCGCTGGACAGCATGGTGAGCAGGGTCGGCGTGGAGTAGGTGTCCACCAAGCCGGTCGTGATCGTCACGTTCTTGATCCAGAGCGTCTCCAGGTGCAGCGTCGCCGGCTTGCCGTGGACGCCGACGTTGGCCACTCGGCCGCCGGGCCGGATCAGGGTGGTGGCGAGCTCGAACGTCTCCGGTACGCCGACCGCTTCGATGGCGAGATCGGCGCCCAGTCCACCGGTGAGTTCGGCGACCACCGCGAGCGGGTCCTCCTCGGTCGATCGCACCGTGACGTCGGCGCCGAACTGCTTGGCAGCGTCGAGGCGGGACTGCGCGAGGTCCACGGCGACGATCCGGGCCGGGCTGAAGAACTGCGCCGTGGTCATCGCGGCCAGGCCGATCGGCCCGGCGCCGACCACGACCACCGTCTCGGCGGGCCGCAGCCGCCCGTTGAGCACACCGACCTCGTACCCGGTGGGAATGATGTCGGCCAGCATCAAGGCGTCCTCGTCGCTGACCGAGTCCGGCAGCGGATAGAGCGAGGTGTCGGCGAAGGGGACTCGGACGAACTCCGCCTGGGTGCCGTCGATGAGATGGCCGAGGATCCAGCCGCCGCCACCGAGGCACTGCCCGTAGCTGCCGTCGCGGCAATAGCGGCATCGGCCGCACGCGGAGATGCAGGACACCAGGACCCGGGAGCCCACCTCGATGCCGCGGACGCCGTCACCGACTTCCAGCACGGTCCCGACCGCCTCGTGACCGAGGATTCGTCCCGACTCGGTCTCGGGCACGTCGCCCTTCAGGATGTGCAGATCGGTACCGCAGATCGTCACCGCATCGACCCGGACGATCGCGTCCGTCGGTGCGGTCATCTCCGGCAGGGGAACCTCGGACCAGGTACGCCGGCCGGGTCCTTCGTAGACGAGCGCCTTCATCATGGTGAAACCTCCTGGAAGTGGTGAATGTCCACCTCCACGCCACCGCTGCGCCGACCGCTTGACCAGGGTCATGGGACCCTTCGCCCGGGGCCGACCGTCCTCCCGGGCCCCCCGCGGCCCGCCCCCTCACCGGAAAGTGTGCGGAAACGACGGCGACACGCCGGGAGAGGTTGTCGTTCGCGCACAGTCCGCAGGGAGGGGGCCCCGGCAGGCCCGCCGCCTCAGGACCCGTGGACCTCGATCGCGGTCCGGTACACCTCGACCGTCTCGGCGGCGATCTTGGCCCAGTCGAACTGCTCGATACAGCGCTCGCGGCCGGCCAGGCCGAACGCCTTGGCCGTGGCGGGGTCGGCGGTCAGGGCGTTGATCTTGGCGGCCAGATCGCTCTCGAACGCGGCCACGAACTCCGGGTCGTCGGCCCGAGCCGGGTCATACGGCACGAGGTACCCGGTCGTGCCGTCCACCACGACCTCCGGGATCCCGCCGACCGCGGACGCGACGACGGCCGTCTCGCAGGCCATCGCCTCGAGGTTGACGATACCGAGCGGCTCGTAGACCGACGGGCACGCGAACACCGTCGCATGCGAGAGGACCTGCCGGACCTGGGCGCGGGGCAGCATCTGCTCGATCCAGATGACGTTGCCGCGGGTCGACTGCAGGTGTGCGAACGCGTCGCCGATCTGCTGGGCGATCTCCGGGGTGTCCGGCGCGCCAGCGAGCAGAATCAGCTGGGTGCCGGGGTCGAGCTGCTCCGCGGCCCGGACGAGGTGGATCAAACCCTTCTGCCGGGTGATCCGGCCGACGAAGACCACCGACGGCGCGTCCAGATCGATGCCGAGCTCGTGCAGGTGGTCGGTCCCGGGGTCGGGCTTGAACTCGTTGGTGTCGATCCCGTTGCGCACCACGTGGACCTTGTCCGGATCCAGATTCGTGTACGAGGCGAGCGTGTCGGTCCGCATCCCCGCGCTGACCGCGATCACCGCGTCGGCACCCTCGAACGCGGTCTGCTCCGCCCAGGAGGACAGCTTGTAACCACCGCCGAGTTGCTCGGCCTTCCAGGGTCGGTGGGGTTCCAGCGAGTGCGCGCTGACCACGTGCGGAACGTTGTGCATGAGTCCCGACAGGTGACCGGCGAGATTGGCATACCACGTGTGGGAGTGGACCAGCTGAACGTCGTCGGGGATGGCGGCGGTCATCGACAGGTCTGCCCCGAAGACCCGCAGCGCCGGGTTGGCGCCAGGCGGGAAGTCCTCGGCGTGCGCGGTGGCGCCCTCGCGCGGTTCGCCCATGCACTGGACGTCCACGTCGATCAGCTTGCGGAGCTGCGGTACGAGCTGCGCGACGTGGACGCCGGCTCCGCCGTAGATGGTGGGTGGGTACTCACGGGTCAGCAGCGAGATCTTCATCCGCTCTGAGCTGGAGGAGGGGCCTGAACTCGAGGAAGAGGCCTCAGTGCCTGGTTGCGCCATGGGCCCGATCGTGTCACAGCCCAACGCGCCCCCGGAAGGTCTCCGACCGCCGGTAACCGTCCGACTTCTGAGTGTTCATCCGACCCCCCTTGTCGCCCCGAGAGCTGACCACCTAGGTTTTGGGTCGTGGTGTCGCGTCCGAAGGTGCTCGCAATCGTCCTCGCTGGCGGAGAAGGCAAGCGGTTGATGCCGCTGACGGCAGACCGGGCCAAGCCCGCGGTGCCGTTCGGCGGAACATACCGGTTGATCGACTTCGTGCTGTCCAACCTGGTGAATGGCGGTCTGCGTCAGATCGCGGTACTCACCCAGTACAAGTCACATTCCCTCGACAAGCACATCTCCGTCACCTGGCGGATGTCGACCTTGCTCGGCAACTACGTGACGCCGGTGCCGGCCCAGCAGCGGCTGGGACCTCGGTGGTACCAGGGCAGCGCCGACGCGATCTACCAGTCGCTGAACCTGATCAACGACGAGAAGCCCGATCACATCCTCGTCTTCGGCGCCGACAATATCTACCGGATGGATGTGTCGCAGATGGTCGACGCGCACATCGACGGTGGTCTCGGTGCCACCATCGCGGGCATCCGCGTGCCGCGGAACCAGGCGTCGGCCTTCGGCGTGATCGACGCGGGTGCCGACAACAAGATCAAGGAGTTCCTCGAGAAGCCGGCCGACCCGCCCGGTCTGCCGGACGATCCCGAGGCGAGCTTCGCCTCCATGGGCAACTACATCTTCACCACCGATGCCCTGCTCGACGCGCTGCAGACCGATGCGGACGATGCCGACTCCCGGCACGACATGGGCGGCAACATCATCCCTGCGTTCGTCTCCCAGGGTGAGGCGCAGGTCTACGACTTCACCCAGAACCAGGTGCCCGGCTCGACCGGTCGGGAACAGGCCTACTGGCGCGACGTCGGCACGATCGACGCTTTTCACGAGGCGCACATGGATCTGGTCTCGGTCGATCCGGTGTTCAACCTGTACAACGCCGACTGGCCGATCTGGACCTCGGCGGTGCAGATGCCGGGCGCCAAGTTCACGTTGCGCGGTGTAGCGCTGGACTCCATCGTCAGCTCTGGCTGCATCATCTCCGGCGGCGCGATCGAGCGTTCGGTGCTGTCGCCCAACGTCCGCGTCCACAAGGGCGCCCGGGTCGACAACTCGGTGATCTTCTCCGGGGCCATGATCAACCGGGATGCCGTGATCCACAAGGCGATCCTGGACAAGAACGTCGTGGTGGAGGAGGGCGCTCAGATCGGCATCGACCCCGAGGCAGACCGAGCCCGCGGCTTCTCCATCTCCGACAATGGGATCACGGTCGTCGGCAAGGGCGTACGCGTCCGCCGCTGACCGATCTGGCCTGCTACAGGCGAACGGCCTCGGTCCGCACCTCCAGGGGTGGGGATCGAGGCCGTTGGTCTCCCCGGCCGTTCGCGTCGCCGCTGTTCAGCCCTTGACCGCGACCAGCAGTCCGTCGCCGACCGGCAGCAGGGCGCTGACCAGCTCCTCGTTCTCCGCCACCGCGGCGAGCGTCTCGCGGATGATCATGGTCGGTTCGTCGTTATCGTTGGGATCGGCCACCCGGTCGTGCCACAGCGCGTTGTCCACGGCCAAGATCCCGCCGGAGCGCAGCAGCCGGATCGCCTGCGAGACGTAGTCGGCGTACTCGGTCTTCTCACCGTCCACGAACACCAGGTCGTACGCGCCTTCCCGCAACCGGGGCAGCACGCTCAGCGCCGCGCCGCTGATCAAGCGGAATCGCTGGGTCGGGATGCCGACCTGCATGAACGCCTTGCGGGCGACCTGCTGATGCTCGGGTTCGATGTCCACGGACGTCAAGATCCCGTCGGGCTGCATCCCGGCGAACAGGGCCAACCCGGACACCCCGGTGCCGGTGCCGATCTCGACGACGGCCTTGGCCGCGAGAGCCCGGGCCAACACGGTCAGGGTGGCCGCGGTGCCCCGCCCCAGCGGGCTGATGCCCAGATCCACTGCGCTCTCGCGCGCCCAGGCGGCGGCATCGGTCTCGGGGCGGAAGGTCTCCGCGTACGCCCAGGACGCGGCCTTGGGCGCGGACTTGGCGATGGAGTTGCTGGCCGGAGGATTCACGGCGGTCAGCCTACTGGAGGTGACCGGTCCGGCTCGACGACCGCGGCGCGCCCGAGGAGTGACGGGGCGGCGGCGAAGGGTCCGGATTCAGGCGGTGACCAGCAGTCCGGCGGACTCCAGCACCTGGCGCAGCCCGGCGATCTGCTGCTCGTCGGCCTCGACGTAGGGCGAACGAACCGTGCGCTGCTCCAGTACCCCGAGGAGTTGGAGCGCAGCCTTGGACATGATCGCGCCCTGGGAGGTGGGCGACATGATCGCCGCGACCACGGGTAGCAGGTGCGTGTTGATCCGGCGAGCCGTGGTGAGGTCGCCGGCATCCACAGCGGCCACCATCTCCGCGTACGACCTGCCGGCCACGTGCGCCACCACCGACACGACGCCGGACGCACCGCAGGCCAGCCACGCCAGATTCAACCCGTCGTCGCCGGAGTACAGCGACAGCCCGGTCTCGGCCATCACCCGGCAGCCGCCGGGCAGGTCACCTACCGCGTCCTTGACCGCGACGATCTGGTCGTGCTCGGCAACGGTGAGATAGGTCTCGAAGGCGATCCGAACCCCGGCACGGCCCGGGATGTCGTACAGCATGACCGGCGTCGAACCGCCGGCGTCGGCAACGGTCAGGAAGTGCCGCACCAGACCCGCTTGTGGCGGCTTGTTGTAGTAGGGCGAGACCAGCAGGAGACCGTGGGCTCCTTCGGCCGAGGCCTGCCGTGCCAGGCGCGCCGACGCCTGGGTGTCGTTGTTGCCCACGCCGGCGACGACGGTCGCCCGGTCGCCGACCTCCTCCAAGACCGCGGCCAGCAGGCGGCCGTCCTCGTCGGGGTTGGTGGTCGGTGACTCGCCGGTCGTGCCGCTGACCACGAGGCCGTCGTTGCCGTGCTCGACCAGGTACGCCGCCACCTTCTTCGCTGTGGCGAGATCCAGGTCACCGTTCGCGGTGAACGGCGTGATCATGGCCGTCAGCACGCGCCCGAAGGGTGCCTGCGCGGTGGCGAGCGGGGAGGTCATGAGAAGACGCTACCGCTCCGGCGCGCACGATGACCGCGATCCTCCGCCACCGGGCGGGAACACCGCGGGACGAGTGGTCGTTGTCACAGCGGACAGGCGATCCGTCGCCAGCCGAGTCAGGTGCTCACAGCCGCCTGCCAGGTTTCACTCAGCAGATTGCCAGTCGAACTCGGCAGAATAGTTGATCCGCCCTTCACACGGGATCCCGGACGACGAACAGGAGGTAGGGAACGCCATGTGGCCCGCTCCCGACCCCCACACCCGCCAGTCTTCGACCACTGCCGGGTCGAGCGCGCCCACCGCTCCCTGGAACCCTCCGGCCGAGGACCCCTGGACCCCGCCGACCTGGGAAGAGGTCGTGCGTGATCACGGTGCCCGGGTGTACCGCCTCGCTTACCGCCTGACCGGGAACTCCCACGACGCCGAGGACCTCACTCAGGACGTCTTCATCCGCGTCTTCAACTCGCTGCACCGCTTCCAGCCCGGCACCTTCGAGGGCTGGCTGCACCGCATCACGACCAACCTGTTCCTGGATTCAGCCCGGCGCAAGCAGAAGATCCGCTTCTCCGCGCTCAGCGATACCGCGGCCGAGCGGCTGCCCAGCCGCTGGTCGACGCCGTCGGACGAGCTGATGGACGCCGGGCTCGACCACGACGTCGCCACCGCGCTGGCGGCCCTGCCGCCCGAGTTCCGGGCCGCCGTCGTGCTGTGTGACATCGAGGGCCTGACGTATGAGGAGATCGCCGCAGTCCTCGACGTGAAGATCGGCACCGTACGCAGTCGCATCCACCGTGGCCGTTCGCAACTGCGGGCGGCGCTGGCTCACCGCCGACCAACCGACGAGCACGAGCGCTACTTCGGCGTCGAGGTCGAGGCCGGTCGGGAGCCCGCGAGGACGGGCTGATGGCCGGGTCGGCGCGTCGTCCGCGGTCCTGCGACGCTCTGGCCGAACAGCGGTCGGCCCTGGTCGACGGGGCACTGGACGACGGGGACCGGGAGAGGGTCCTCGCTCATCTGGTCGACTGCCCCGAATGCCGGGCCGAGGTGGCCGAGCTGCAGCGCCTGCGCCGCCTGCTCAACGGCGGGTCCGCGCCCGAGGCGCAGCCCTCGTACGATCTCGCCGACCGGCTCGTCGCCATCGCCGGCCAGGACGCCCGCGAACCTCTGCTGGCCGCTCCCTTCAGGCTGTCCTCGACCAGCGCGACGTCGGTTGCCGCGTTGCGTCGCCGCGGGCGGCGCCTGGCGCACACCGTCACCGGCGTCGGTCTGTTTGTGGCCGGGAGCGCGGTCGTCGTCGCGGTAGGGCTGGCCGCCGCGCCGCCGGTGGGGACCGCCATCGCCGACCCGACCGCCGGCGCGCAGGCGGAGTTCAGCACCGTGGCCGCACAGCTGCCGCTGGCCGACTCCGTCGGGAGCGTACTGATGGCGAGCGGCCAGAATCTCGGCGCGTCGCTGGCCGCGGCACCGATCAGCGGGCCGCGTCCGTCCAGCGTGGGCAGCGGGCAGCACGAGCTCGATGCGGCGGGCGCGCTGGCGGTGCTGCGCCGGGCCGCGTCGTCGTCGGGCCAGGTCAGCTTCAGCGGCACCCAGGAGTTCCACGTGCTCAGTGACGGGACCCTGCTCGGGGCCCGGGTCAGTGTGCAGACGCGAATCGGCAACGGTCGCGAGGTGACGGTGTACGACGCGAACGGCCGCCAGCTGATGAGCTCGGTGTCCGCCGGCACCACCGCCCGGGTCGTGGACTCCGACGAGCTGTCGCTGCTCGACGCCCACTACCTGCTCGGTGGCAGTCGCGGCGCCGAGGTCGCCGGCCGGGAGGCGACCGTGGTGTCGGCGTCCCGTCCGAACGGGCAGGCCGCTGCCCGCTGGTGGGTCGACGACGCCTCCGGTCTGCTGCTGTGGCACGAGACCTACGACGAGACGGGCCGAACCACCGTGTCGGCCGGCTTCACCGCGATCCGCATCGGCGAGGTGGACCCGGGTGCGCCGGTGGAGGCGAAGCTGTCCGTCCCGCTCACCAGCACCTCTTTGACGCTGGGAAACACCGGCCGCCTGACCGCGCTGGGGTGGACCTGCCCCGACGAGCTGGAGGGATTGTCCCTGGTGCGCCTCAGGGCGGATCAGGCCGACACACCCACCGTCGTGCACCTGGCCTACTCCGACGGCATCTCCTCGGTGAGTGTGTTCGAGCAGCGCGGTCGGCTCGTGCACGCTCCGTCGGGCACTCAGTGGGACGACCAGGTGAAGGCGTACGTGCGGGGCGGTGCGGCGAAGGTCGCCACCTGGCAGTCGGGAACCACAGTGTTCACCGTGGTGACGGACGGCTCGCACTCCGTCCTGACCGCAGCGGTCGGCGCTTTGCCCCATGAGGCCACACCGCCCCGGACTACGATTGATCGCGTCCGCGCGGGCTGGGCCCGCATCCTCGAGTCCGTGACAGGTTGACTATGGCCGAAGACGACTCCCGCTCCGGCGGGGTCGGCGGCGACGCCTCCGGTCAGCCTCCCGCCGGGCGAGGACCGGAACCGTCGTCGTGGCAGCCGCCCTCGTCCTACGACCGAGCAGGATCGGGTGGCGGCCGCCCGGATCCGCTCGGCGTCGGCTCATGGTCGAGTGAGGACACCCAACCGATGGGCGGTCCCAGCTTCGCGCCGCCCAGCGGCTACCAGGGGTTTGCCGGCTATCCGCCGCCCACCGGCTATCCGCCGCCCACCAGCTTTCCGCCGCCGAGCGGCGTACCCGCGCCGGCGCCCCGGACGCCCGCTCAGCCAGCCGCTGCCTACCCGCCACCCGGACTCGAGCAGGGCCGGCCCGCATCGGGGCAGCTCGCATCCGCCGGCTCGTCGCGGCCGGGTCGCGGACCCGCGCGCGCCGGAGCGGTCGTCGCCGTCGCCGCCCTGACCGCGCTGGTGATCGGTGGCGGCGCCGGCTACGCCGGTGCCCGGCTGGCCGAGCGCTCGGCCCAACAGCCGGCGACGTCCACCTCAACCGTGGCCGGCCAGCCCGGCCCCTCCAGCGGAACCGGTCCGTCGAGCGGACCGAGCGCTTCCTCCGGACCGAGTGCGAGGCGAAGCCCGGTGGCGCCCGCCCCAGGCACCCTCAACGCGGTCCAGGTAGCCGCTGCCGCCCTACCCAGCACGGTGATGATCAGAGTCGGAAGCGGGGCTGACGGCTCGATCGGCTCCGGGTTCGTGCTCGACGGCAGCGGTCTGGTGATGACCAACAACCACGTCGTTGCCGCCGCCGCCGACGGCGCGCGGCTCCGGGTGGTGTTCTCCGACGGCGTCCAGGCCAACGCGAGCCTGGTCGGCCGCTCACCCTCGTACGACATCGCAGTGATCCGCGTCCGCACCTCACACAAACTCGTCCCGATGCCGATCGGAGACTCAGACAACACCCAGGTCGGGGAGGGCGTGCTGGCCATCGGCGCGCCCCTCGGACTGCCGGGAACGGTCACCCAAGGGATCGTCAGTGCGCGCGACCGGCCGGTGGCGGTCGGCAGCGAGGGACAGAACTCGAACGCGTACATCAACGGCACACAGACCGACGCCCCGATCAACCCGGGCAACTCGGGCGGTCCGTTGCTGGACGCGGGCGGACGGGTGATCGGGGTCAACTCAGCCATCCTCACCCTCGGTGCCGACCGGCAGACTGCGGGCAGCATCGGCCTCGGCTTCGCCATCCCGATCAACCAGGCGATGGTGATCGGCAAGATGCTGATCGCCGACGGCAAGGCGACCTACCCGGTGATCGGGGCCGATGTCGCCGACTCCGGTGACCTCGCCGGGGTCAAGCTGACCTCGGTCACCGCGGGCGGCCCGGCCGATCGGGCGGGCCTGCGCACCGGCGACGTGGTGACCAAGATCGACGGCCGGCCCGTCTCGGCGACCCAGGAGCTGATCGTCGCTGTACGCTCGCACCGGCCGGGCGACGAGGTCACCATCACCGTCCGCCGGGGCGGGCAGACGCGGGATGTCCGCGTCACGCTGGGTAGTCGGGAGGGTTGACGCGCGATGTTCGACATCAATGCGCCGGAGTTCGTGGTGCTGGTGGTCATCGCCATCGTCCTCTTCGGTCCCGAGAAGCTGCCGGAGTTCGCCCGCAAGGCGGCGCGTGTGCTGCGCTACCTCCGCGGTATCGCCAGCAACGCCCAGGACCAGCTGAGCAAGGAGCTCGGCCCGGAGTTCGGCGACCTCGACATCCGCGATCTCAATCCGAAGGCGTTCGTCCAAAAGCACCTGCTCGACGACGTGAACCCGTTGATCGACGACGTCAAGAAGGAACTCAGCGACGTCACGGCCACCGGCCGGAGCGCTCGGGACGACGTCGCCGCGGCGATCGGGCAGAAGCCGATCTCCTCCGGCGGTCCGACCGCTCAGCCGTCCGCGGCGACCGCCGCCGTGCCGGGGCAGGTGCCGCATGCGCCGTTCGACCCCGACGCCACCTGATCACCGCACCCGCGGCACCGGTCACCCCCGCCGATGATCAGCGCCCGATCGGGTCCAGACCCAGCTGCCGGCCGAGCAGACCGCGTCCCCGGTGCGCCAGGTCACGCGCGACCCCGGCCAGCGCGATCGCTGCGGGATGGTCGGGTGCCGAGCTGACCAGCGGTACGCCGTTGTCACCGCCCACCCGGACGGCCGGGTCGAGAGGCACCTCGGCGAGCAGCGGAACCTGATATCCGAGTCGCGCCGACAGCGTGCCGGCGACCGCAGTGCCACCGCCGGTGCCGAACACGTCGACCCGATGACTCTCCCCGCAATGCGGGCAGGTGGTCTCGAGATAGGCCATGTTCTCGATCACCCCGATCACCCGCTGGTTCATCATCGACGCCATGGTGCCCGCGCGCTCGGCCACCTCAGCCGCGGCCTGCTGCGGGGTGGTCACCACGATCACCTCCGCGCTGGGCAGCTTCTGCCCCAGCGAGATGGCCACGTCTCCCGTGCCCGGTGGCAGGTCGAGCAGCAGGAAGTCCAGGTCCCCCCAGAACACGTCGGCGAGCAGCTGGGTGAGGGCGCGGTCGAGGATGGGCCCGCGCCAGGCGACCACCTGGTCGCGGCGCGGCTTGAGCATGCCGATCGAGATGACCTTCAGCCCCGCCACCGGCACCGGGAGGATCATGTCCTCGATCGAGGTGGGCCGGGCATCGGCGACGCCGAGCATGGTCGGGATCGAGTGGCCGTAGATGTCGGCGTCCAGCACCCCGACGCTGCGACCCTGGGCAGCGAGGGCGGCAGCCAGGTTGACCGTGACCGACGACTTGCCGACACCACCCTTGCCCGAGGCCACGGCGATCACCGTGGTGAGCGAGCCCGGCTTCGCGAACGGGATCTCGCGCTCGGCCTGCCCACCGCTGAGGTCGTTGCGCAGCTGGGACCGCTGCTCGTCGCTCATCACCCCGAGTTCGACCGCGACCGCGCTCACCCCGGCGACGGCGCCCACGGCGGCGGTGACATCGCGCCGCAGGGTGTCCTTCAGCGGGCAGCCGGCAACAGTCAGCAGCACCCGGACCGTGGCCAGACCGTCCGCCGCAAGGGTGACGCTGTCCACCATGCCGAGGTCGGTGATCGGTCGGCGGATCTCCGGGTCCTTGACCGTGGACAGGGCGCGGCGGACGTCGGCTTCAACGGAGGAGGTCGTACTGGCGGACATGCCGCCAGCCTAATGCGGGTCTCGCGAGCCCTCTGGTGGAGAGGACGGGATCCCGCGCAAACTGTGCGCAGACGGCAGACTCCGCCGACGGACCCAAACCGACTGTGCGCAGACGACAAGATCCTCCGACGTGTCGCTGTCGTGTGGGCACACTCGCGGGGGATCTGGGCGGGCTAGGGGCGGTTCGTGCGGCGGCGGCGCTCCACGGAGGTGCGCAGGGAGGGCCGGGGGGCGGGTTCGGTGGCGGTGTCGGACTCGAGGTGGCCGGTTTCCAGCTCGTCGAGGATGGCGCGCAGCTCGTTGCGCAGCTCCGACCGTACGTAGTCCCGGGTGGCCAGCTCGCCCACGGACATCCGCAGTCCGGCGATCTCGCGGGCCACGAAGTCCATGTCGGCCCGGCTCTGGGCGGCCTGCTCGCGGTCCCGGTCGGTGGCCACCCGGTCCCGGGCCTCCTGGCGGTTCTGCGCGAGCAGGATCAGCGGCGCCGCGTATGACGCCTGTAGGGACAGCACCAGGGTCAAGAAGATGAACGGGTACTGGTCGAACTGTGGACGCGGCGGGCCGAACGGTGCATTCCAGAGCACCCAGACGATGATGATCACCGTCATCCAGACCAGGAACCGGGCGGTGCCCATGAACCGGGCGAAGGTCTCGGCGAAGCGGCCGAACGCGTCCCGGTCCAGCCGCACCTTGGGCAGCATCGACCGCTTGCGCCGCCCCGGGATGTTCAGCCGCTGGGCCTCCTCGGGAGCTCTAGCCACGGCCCACCCCACCGGACATCCGCACGCCGGCGATCATCGACTGGCTCGACATCGCGTCCAGCTGCGTTCCTCGCCAGTCCGGCGGCAGCACGTGGTCGAGCACATCGTCGACGGTGACGGCACCGATCAGGCGGTGCTGGGAGTCCACCACCGGCGCGTTGACCAGGTTGTACGTCGCGAAGTAACGGCTCACCGCGTGCAGGTTCGCGCTGTCGGCCAGCGGCTCGAGCTCGCTGTCGATCAGGCCGCTGATCAACGTCGACGGCGGTTCGCGCAGCAGTCGCTGGATGTGCACGCCGCCGATGAAGCGGCCGGTCGGGGTGTCCAACGGGGCGCGGCAGACGTACACCATGCAGGCCAGTGCGGGGGTCAGCTCGGCGTCGCGGACCATCGCCAGCGCATCGGCGACGGTCGCGTCGGGTGCCAGGATGACCGGCTCCGGCGTCATCATGCCGCCGGCGGTGAACTCCGCGTAGTTGAGCAGTCGCCGGACGTCCTTCGCCTCCCGCGGCTCCATCCGGTCCAGCAGCACCTCGGCCATGTCCGGTGTCAGTTCCGCGATCAGGTCGGCGGCGTCGTCGGGATCCATCTCCTCCAAGATGTCGGCCGCCCGCTCGGTGTCCAGTTCCGAGATGAGCTGGACCTGCTCGTCCTCGGGCAGCTCCTCCAGCGCGTCGGCCAGCTTGCTGTCGTCGAGCGCCGAGGCGACCTCCGCCCGCCGCTCGGGCGACATGTCGTGCAGCTCCCGGGCCACATCGGCCGGCTTCATGTCCTCCATCTGCGCGATCAGCTGGTCGTTGCCGCGGACGGGCTCGTCGACGAACAGCGTCACCTCGTGCCAGTCCACGACCACCACGTGTCCGGGCCGGCCGAAGCGCTGGACGCCGAACGGGCGCGCGGGTGCCTGGTCGCGCAAGGCGATCTCCGACAGCTCCCACTCCCGGCTGCGAACGGGCCTCATCGCGACGTCGAAGATGGCGGCCGCGCTGGTGTGGTCGGATCGCTGCACGACGAGGTCGAACAGGTCGTCGATGACCAAGGTCTCGGACTCGCGCCGCTCGAACCGGCGGGTGTTCACGACGCCGCTGATCACCACCTGCGACGGGTCGACGCTGCGCACCCGTTCCATCGGGATGAAGATCCGGCGGCGCGCGAACAGCTCGACCACGAGTCCCTTGACCCGCGGTGCGCGGCCCTCGGCCCGCCGCTGCACGACGACGTCGCGGACCCGGCCGACCTGGTCGGCCGCGGCATCGAGAACCGGGAGTCCCCGCAGCCGCGAGATGAAGACCGAGTTGGCCGTCGAGGTAGCCACGGTGCGAGGTTATCCCAGCCCGTGAACCGACTAGGGTGCGACGATGAGCGACGCTCCGGACACCACCTTCAAGGACCTCTGCGTCGATGTCGTCGATGCGGGCCGGATGGCTGAGTTCTGGTCCGAGGTCCTGGGTTTGCCGATCGAAGAACGCCACGGCAACGTGCTGCTCCGCGACGGCGTGGAGGAACACACGATCTGGCTGAACGTCGTGGGGGAGGCACGCACCGTCAAGCAGAGGGTCCACCTGGACGTGAACACCGACGCCGTCTCGCGCCTGGTCGATTCGGGCGCCACCGTGCTCGACACGTCCCTCCCATGGACGGTCCTCACCGATCCCGAGGGCGGGGAGTTGTGCGCGTTCGTGCGGGCACCCGAGGCGCTCACCGACTACCGGCTGTATGAGGTGGTCGTCGACGCCGCGCACCCCGAGGCCATCGCCGGCTGGTGGGCGCGGGTCTTCGGCCTGGAGTTGCAGCACGAGGACGAGGAATGGTGGGTCGGCCCGGGAGCCGGTCTGCCCTGGGAGCTCGTCTTCGGCGCCGTCCCGGAGCCGAAGACGGTCAAGAACCGGATCCATTGGGACGTCTGGGGCGACACCGACACGCTGCTCGCCTCCGGGGCGACCCTGCAGCGTCGCCGCGACGACGAGATCAACTGGGACGTGCTGGCCGACCCTGAGGGCAACGAGTTCTGCGTGTTCGCCCGGGACTGACCCACCCAGCCCGTCAGCATCTCCAGCGAGTGTGTGAGAACGACAGGTTTCACCGGCGTGTCGCCGTCGTTCCCGCACAGTTGCCGGGGATGGGGGCGGGGGCTGAGGAAGCGGGGGCTGTTGTCACACGCGTCTCACGGGTTACGCTGTCGCCGCTTCGGGGACGACTGCATCCGCGACTCCTGCCGGTGATCGACCGCGCCGCGAGCCGGAGGACACAGAAGGAGTTCACCGTGCAAGGACGTCGCCTCTCCGGATCGGTTCGCCGCCGCTGGGTCGCGAGGGTGGCGGGCGGCGGTCTGCGGACCGCCCTCGTCGCCGCCATCCTCGGTGGGTTGGCTCTGGCCGGTCCGGCCGGTCCGGTCAGCCCGGCGTTTGCGGCCGTGAACGACCCGGCGCTGGCCAGGAAGCTCGGCTCGGTGCTGGCCGATTCCCGGGTCAGCAAGGCGCGGACCGCCGCCGCCGTCTACGACATCGCGCTCGGCGCCGAGGTCTACGGCTACCAGCCGGCCCGCGCCACGACGCCGGCGTCCAACACCAAGATCGTCACCGCGATCGCCGCGATGCACGTCCTCGGGCCGAACTACCGGTTCAAGACCGAGGCCATCCGGCGCGGCCGGATCGTCAACGGCGAGGTCCAGGGCCGGCTGTACCTCAAGGGCTACGGTGACCCGACCGCGCGCGTATCCGATTACACCTCATTGGCCCGCCAGATCGCAGCCAGAGGCATCCGCCGGTTCAGCGGCAACCTGGCGGTCGACGCCAGCTACTTCGACGCGCAGCGCTACAACCCCAACTGGTCGACCAGCTATGCGTCGGCCTACTACGCGGCACAGACCAGCGCGCTGACCGTGGCGCCCAACGCCGACTACGACTCCGGCACGATCTACGTCAGCTACCGGCCGGGCTCGAAGGGCAAGAAGGCCAGGATCGGCATCAGCCCGGCGGCGGCCGCGTCGGTGGTCACCATCGTCAACAACACCACCAGCGGCGGCTCGTCCAACACCATCCGGGTCGGTCGAAAATACGGCACGAACACGATCACCGTCTCGGGCACGATCCCGACCAACCGGGGGGTCACCAGCGTCCAGATCACCGTGGACCGACCGGAGCTGTACGCCGGTGCGGTGCTGCGTGCCGAGCTGCTCAAGGTCGGCGTGCGGGTGCACGGCCCAACGGTGATCGCCACCACCCCGGCCAGCGGCCGTACCGTGCTCGGCACCGACACCTCGATGAAGCTCTCGTCGATGCTCAAGCCGTTCTTGAAGTACTCCAACAACATGCATGCCGAGGCGCTGACCAAGGCGATGAGCCGCAAGACCGGCGGCCCCGGCAGCTGGCCGGACGGCATCGCCCAGACCAAGGCGTACCTGAAGAGTCTGGGTGCCCCGATGGACGGCATCGTGCTCGTCGACGGCTCCGGACTCAGCCGGGCGACCAAGCTCACCCCGCGAGCGCTCACCCGCGCGCTGGCGGCGGTCCGCAAGGAGAGCTGGTTCGGTCAGTTCTACGCCGCGCTGCCCGTGGCCGGCAACACGAACCGCTCGATCGGTGGCACCCTGCGCTTTCGGATGAACGGCACCCGCGCGGCCAACAACGCCCACGCCAAGACCGGTTCGTTGACCGGTGTCACCGCCCTGAGCGGCTACGTCACCGGTCGCAACGGTCACCTGTACGTGTTCTCGATGCTGAGCCAGTACTCCAGGACCTCACCCCGGCCGGTGGAGAACACCCTGGTCATCACGCTGGCCAACTGGAACGGCTGATCACGGCGGTAGATTTGTCTCCTAGCCAGGAGGTGGCTCCATGTCCCTGTCCCGTCAGCCGAGTTCGCTGTTCGAGCTGCAGTTCCCGCAGTCGGTCGGGATCTACAACACCTACGCCGACGCTCAGAAGGCCGTGGACTTCCTGGCCGACGAGCGTTTCCCGGTCGAGAACATGGCCATCGTCGGGACGGAGCTGCGTTCGGTCGAGCGGGTGCTGGGCCGGCGCACCTGGAGCACGGTGCTCGGTCAGGGCGTCCAGTCCGGCATCTCGACCGGTCTGCTGGTGGCCATCTTGATGATGCTGTTCGGCGGGCCGAGCAGCTGGTTCTTGCTGATCGTCTCCTCACTCGCCATCGGCATCGCGATCGGCGTCGGCTTCTCCGCCGCGGCCTATGCGATGTCGCGGGGGAAGCGGGACTTCACCTCGGTCAGCCAGATCGTCGCCACCAAGTACGAGGTGCTCTGCGAGCACAAGGTCGCCGCCGAAGCGCGCGAGAAGCTCAACCAGATGCCGGGTGCCCGGGCGTCCGCCTTCGAGTGAGGCGCTACAACCAGCGGTTGCGTTTGAAGTTCGCGTACAGCCCGAGCATGATCAAGCCCATCAGCGCGAGCACCATGAAGTAGCCGTAGTGCCAGTGCAGCTCGGGCATGATGTCGAAGTTCATGCCATAGATGCCGGCCACCATCGTGGGTACAGCCACGATCGCCACCCAGGCGGAGATCTTGCGCATGTCCTCGTTGTCGGCCACCGACGCGCGAGCCAGCCCGGCCTGAAGGATCGAGCTCAGCACCTCGTCGAAGGACGCGATGGCCTCCCGTGACGCCGTGTGATGATCGGCCAGCTCGCGGAAGTAGGCGCGGGCCTCCTCCGGCACCGCCGGCAGTTCGCGCGTGGCCAGCCGCAGCAGGGGAGGACCGAGCGGGTTCACCGAGCGCTTGAACTCGATCACCTCGCGCTTGAGCTGGTAGACCTGGTCCACCTCGTGCTGTCCCCCGCGCGAGAACACCCGGGCCTCGACCTCGTCGACGTCCTTCTCGATCTCGGAGACCACGGCCAGGTAGTCGTCGATGATCTTGTCGGCGATGAAGTACAGCACCGTCGACGGGCCCTGGGCGAGTCGCTCGGGTTGGGATTCCAACGATCGGCGGAGATCGCTGAGCTGGCCTTGCTCGCCGCGCCGGACGGTGATCACGAAGTGATCGCCGAGGAAGACCATCACCTGGCCGGTGGAGACGATCTCGGAGGTGTCGGTCAGCTCCTCGTGCTCGACGTAGGCGACGGTGGAGATGACCATGAACAGGTTGTCGCCGAAGGACTCCAACTTGGACCGGGTGTGGCCGTGAGCGGCGTCCTCGATGGCGAGCGGGTGCAGGTTGAACTGTTCGGCGAGCGCGTCGAGGTCCTCCGGCTGCGGGTCCTTCAGGCCGAGCCAGACGAAGCCCTCGCCGCCGCAGGCCAATCGGGCAGCCATCGACAGGTCGTCGCTGGGCCGCCGGAGGCCGTCGACGTACCAGCCCCAGGCGACGACCGAGCTCGGCGGCGGGGTCGGGATGGCCTGCTCGACGCTGGGTGCGGTCTGGACCCGGGCCAGGACGTCGATCGGGACGTAGGGAATACGCCGGTTGAGCCCGCGGAGCGAGGCCAGGCCCCGGCGGGGTGGAGTGTTCGGCATCGGGCCGCCTCCTCGATTCGTTGCGGGCTCGCTAGGCGCGAATGCCCAGGTGCTGCGCCATCCAGCGCTCCACGTCCCTGCTGGTGCGGGGGAGCTGGTCGGACAGGATCTCGTGGCCGATCTCGGTGATCACGATGTCGTCCTCGATCCGGACGCCGATCCCGCGGAAGCGTTCGGGTACCAGCTCGTCGTCGGCGGCGAAATAGAGCCCGGGTTCGACGGTGATGATCATGCCGGGTCGGAGCGGTCCCTGCTTGTAGTTCTCCTTGCGCGCCTGGGCGCAGTCGTGCACGTCCAAGCCGAGGTGGTGGGAGGTGCCGTGGACCATCCAGCGGCGGTGCTGACCACCCTCGTCGCCGAGGGACTCCTCCGCGCTGACCGGGAGGATGCCCCAGGCCTCGAGCCTGTGCGCCAGAACGGTGACCGCCGCGCGATGGACCTCGGAGAAGGTGACGCCCGGCCGGGCGGCGGCGAGCCCGGCCTCCTGCGCCTCCAGTACCGCCTCGTACACCTCGCGTTGCGCGTCGCTGAACTGCCCCGAGATCGGCATCGTCCGGGTGATGTCTGCGGTGTAGAGGGTGTCGAGCTCGATCCCGGCGTCTATCAGGAGCAGGTCGTCGGCGTCGAGATCGCCGTCGTTGCGGATCCAGTGCAGGGTGCAGGCGTGGTCGCCGGAGGCGGCGATGGTGTCGTAACCGACGGCGTTGCCCGCGTGCCGGGCGTGCAGAGCGAAGACGCCCTCGATCCAGCGTTCGCCCCGACCGCGACGCAGCGCCTCGGGCAGTTCGGCGACGACGGCCTCGAACGCCTCGGCGGTTCGGGCACACGCCTCGCGGAGCTGCTCGATCTCGAACGCGTCCTTGACCAGCCGCAGTTCCGACAGCATGACCGCGAGTTCCTCGTCGCGCTGCTCGGCAGCCTCTCGCCCGTCCCGGATCTGCCCGTCCCGGATCTGCTCGTCCCGGGTCTGCTGGTCCTGGGTCTGCTGGTCCTGGGTCTGCTGGTCCTGGATCTGCCCGTCCTGGGCCCGCAGTGCGTCGACGGCGGCGGTCACGGCGCTGTCCGCGGCACGGAGCACCCGGATCGCCGTGGTGTCGGCGTTCTTGGCCAGATCGTGGGACAGGTCCTCGATCGAGGCGCACCGGATGCCACACAGCGCCGACATCTCGTCCAGGGTCGGGCGGCGGCCCACCCAGAGCTCGCCGTAACGGGTGTCGGCGAAGAACTCCTCGGAGTCGCGCGGGGCCCGCGGCTTGAAGTACAGCGTGGCGTCGTGTCCGTTGTCGGTCGGGTCCAGAACCAGGACCGCCTCCGGCTCGCGGTCGGTGCCCAGGCCGGTCAGGTGGGCGAACGCGGAGTGGGGGCGGAACCGGTAGTCGGTGTCGTTGGATCTGATCTTCAGACCGCCGGCGGGCACCACGATCCGCTCGCCGGGATAGGCCGCACTGACCGCACGGCGTCGATCGGCGGCCGGGCCGGCGGCGGGAAGCGGAGCCGGCAGCTCGCTGCCCGACTGCTTCCAGCCGGTGCCGATGAAGGCGCGGAAGGCGTCGGAGAACGAGGTCTGCCGGCTGGGGGACTCTGGCTGACGTTCGCTCATGCAGGCATTCTTACACCCCGGTCCGAGCGCGGGCCCCGCTCGAGCGGGTGGCCGGCGCAGGTCCGGTCCCGGGTGTCGGTGTCGGCCCGGACGCTAGGGTGTCGGGGTGCGTACCCAGGCTGAGATCGGCGTTGCCGGGGTGCTGGACCGGGCCGCCCGATTGGGCTTTCGGGGCCGCGATCTCGACGAGCTCGGGCCGGCCGCCGAGGAGGTGTTCGGCACCTCCACGGCGACTGCGGAGGTGGCCGACCGAGCCGCCTGGCTGCGGGCCGGTATCGGGGACTACACCGTGTCCGGTCCCGATCCCTGGCAGGGCATGGGCGGCGGACCCGACGACGGCCTGGTGCCGATGCTGGCGCTGATCGTCGCGGCCGACGACGTGGTCGCCCACCTGCGCAAGCGCGGCGTGAGCGAGGCCGAGGCCTGGCTCAACCTCTCCGACCTCGGCCAGCAGGTCTGGGTGCACCGGCTGACGTACGCCCGGTTCGGGCTGCACACCCACGGCTGGCTGCGGATCGCCTGGTCCGGTGGCTTCGCCTGGCTCGGCCGGCTCCAGTTCAATCTGCAGCCGCTGGGCCCGACCGGGGCGCGGACGTGGGTGCTGTCGACCCACATCCCGAGGCGCGGCTCCGACCACGACGGACCGCGCTCGGGCGCGCTGACCGGGGAGAGTGTGGACGATTCCTTCGCTCGAGCGGTGCGGTACTTCGCCGAGCACTACCCCGAGCTGCCGACCCACGACTTCTGGTGCCACAGCTGGCTGCTCGACCCGGCCCTGGCCTCGGCGCTGCCGGGATCCAACATCGCCGCGTTCCAGCGGCGCTGGGTGTTGGAGGACCACGCCGGCGACGGGGACGACGACGCCGTCTTCTTTACCTTCGCCCGGCGCCGGCCGGTCCCGCTGGACGAGCTGCCACGGCGCACCCGCCTGGAGCGGGCCGTGCTGGAACGGCTGGAGCGCGGTGATCACTGGGCGCTGCGGACGGGCCGGATCCCGCAGAGCGCGTACGCTCGGGCCGGCTCGGCGACAGCGGCGGACGGTCTCCGACGGCCGGGGCAGCCATGACCAGCCTGTATCTCGTCCGGCACGGCGAGACCGAGTGGAGCCGCGACGGCCGGCATACCTCCTATACCGACCTCCCGCTCACCGAGCACGGCCAGGAGCAGGCCCGCAGTCTCTGCGGGCACCTCGACCCGGCTCGGTTCGGCCTGGTGCTGTCCAGTCCGCGGCGGCGGGCCCGGGAGACGGCGGAGCTGGCCGGCTTCGTCGGTCGCTACACACCGCAGGTGGATGAGGACCTCGCGGAATGGAACTACGGCGACTACGAGGGGCTGACCCGCCGGGAGATCCAGGAGCAGGAGCCCGGATGGCTGATCTGGACCCACGCCGCACGGGGTGGCGAATCCGCCGACGACATCCGGCGCCGGCTGCGCCGGCTGATCGATCGCGTCGAGTCCTCCGGGGCCGATCCGGTGATCTGCTTCGCCCATGGTCACTCGCTGCGGGCCTTGATGACGGTCTGGCTGGGTCTGGACCTCGGCTTCGGTGCGAACGTCCAGCTGGACACCGCCACGGTATCGGTGCTGGTCGACGACGACGCCGGTCGGAGCATCTCCTGCTGGAACGCGCCCATCGCTGGAGCCAGGATCGACTGAGCCGGTTCCTAGTGGGCAGGTGTCGACTGGGCAGGTGTCGACTGGGCAGGTGTCGACTGGGCAAATGTCGACTGGGCAGGTGTCGACTGGGGGCGGCGTGCCGAGGGCCCCGGGAGAACGGCTCACCCGAGCGCCGGCGCCACCATCCGCTCGATGCCGGCCGCGCTCCGCCGCACGGCCGCGACGATCTCGTCCCGGCGGTCGCCGAGCCGCTCCAGGGGTACCGAGCAGCTGATCGCGTCGGACGCCGCAGAACCGAGATCCAGTGCGCGGGCGAAGCAGCGGACCCCGACCACGTTCTCCTCGTCGTCGATCGCGTAGCCGCGGGCCGCGGTCGCGGTCAGATCGGCCAGCAGGGTGTCGCGGTCGACGATGGTGGATGGCGTGAGGGGCCGGAGCTCGGTGGGCAGGTGCTCCTCGACCGCGGACGGACCTCCCGCCGCCAGCCGGGCGGCGAGGACGGACTTGCCCAGCGCGGTCGCGTACGCGGGGAGCCGGCGGCCGACCCGGCTGTAGGGGCGGACGTACTGGCTGGATTCGCGGGTGGCGAGATAGACGATCTCGGTGCCCTGCAACCTGCCGTAGTGGATGGTCTCGTCCAGCCGGGTGCTGAGCTCGTTGACCTGCGGCTGGACGATCCGCAGCAGCGGGTCGACGTCGAGATAGGTGGTTCCGGCGATCAGGGCCTGGATCCCGATGCTGTAGAGCGTGCCGGTCGGATCGGTTCGCACCCAGCCGCGGTCGACCAGGGTCCGCAGCAGGGCGTACACGCTGCTCCGCGGTGCTCCGAGCTCCTCGCTCAGCTCACGCAACCGCGCCGGTGCGGTGCGGCGAGCCGCCAGCAGCTCGAGCAGCTCGACGGTGCGCGCGGCCGATTTCACCTCGCGGACTCCACGCTCCGCGGGCCCATCGCGCTGTTCCGTGGCACTCACCCCTCAGCTCTTCCCCGTCGCTGCCGCGACCGCCTCACCCTAGCCTTCGGGTCCGTTGTGCAGTATTCTGCATGGCAGCTACATATGTAGACAACTACCCCACAGGAGACTGATCAGCGGGCATGACCATGACCACGTCCTCACCCCCGTCGAGCGCACTGGCTGCCGCAGCAGCCGGCGATCGCATCCGGCACGTGAAGCTGTCCGCGCTGACGCTGCCGCTGAACACGCCGATCAGCGACGCGAAGGTGCTGACGGGCCGCCAGAAGCCCATGACGGAGATCGCGTTCGTCTTCGCCGAGATCGCCACCGAACACGGACAGCAGGGGATCGGCTTCAGTTACTCCAAGCGGGCCGGCGGCCCGGCACAGTACGCCCACGCCCGCGAGATCGGCCAGAACCTGATCGGCGAGGATCCCTCCGACATCGGCCGGATCTACACCAGACTGCTCTGGGCTGGCGCGTCGGTCGGGCGCAGTGGGGTGGCCACCCAGGCGATCGCCGCCATCGACATCGCCCTGTACGACCTCAAGGCCAAGCGGGCCGGGCTGCCGCTGGCGAAGCTGCTCGGGTCCTACCGGGACTCGGTACGGACGTACAACACCTCCGGCGGCTTCCTGCACGCACCGATCGAGGAGGTGAAGGAGCGGGCCACCCGATCGCTGGCCGAGGGCATCGGCGGCATCAAGATCAAGGTGGGTCATCCCGACCGCGCCGTCGATCTGGCCCGGGTGACCGCGATCCGCGAGCACCTCGGTGCGGCGGTGCCGCTGATGGTCGACGCCAACCAACAGTGGGACCGGACCACCGCGTTGCGCTTCGGACGGGTGCTGGAGGCTTTTGACCTGGTCTGGATCGAGGAGCCGCTGGACGCGTACGACGCGGAGGGGCATGCCGCGTTGGCGGCGGCCCTGGACACCCCGATCGCGACCGGCGAGATGCTTTCCAGCGTGGCCGAGCACCTCGCCCTGATCGAGCACCGCTCGGCCGACGTGATCCAGCCGGACGCACCGCGGATCGGCGGGATCACCCCGTTCCTGCGCCTTGCGGCGCTGGCCGACCAGGCCCAGCTCGATCTCGCCCCGCACTTCGCGATGGAGATCCACCTGCACCTGGCGGCCTGTTATCCGCGCGAGCCGTGGGTGGAGCACTTCGAGTGGCTCAACCCGCTGTTCGAGGAGCGGCTGGAGATCCGGGACGGCCGGATGTGGGTGGCGGACCGGCCCGGGCTCGGCATCACGCTGAGCGGGCAGGCGCACGCCTGGGTCAGCGATACCGTCGAGTTCGGTCGGGCCTGACCCCTCGCCGGGCGCCGAGCACGGCTCAGACGGCGCTCCCGGCGAGCACGGGTGGAGGGGTGAACAGCGACCGACGGGCCCCGATCAGCAGGGCGCCGGCGACCAGCAGCGCGACGACCATGATCGCCGCCATCGGCACCGGGGTGCCGTTGTCGAGGGCGCCGACGACCGGAGCGATCAGCCCGCCCATCACGAACTGTGACGCGCCGAGCACCGCAGCGGCGGTGCCGGCCGTCTCGCCGTGGCGGCTCAGGGCCACGGCCGGCGCATTCGGGAAGGACAGGCCGAGCGAGGCCACGACGAGCCAGATCGGGCCGAGGAACCCGAGCAGGCCGCCGAAACCGGTGAGTGACGTGGCCAGCAGCGCGAGCGCGCCGACCAGAGCCACCACGACGGCGGCGGCCAGGATCTGGACCGGAGCCCAGCGCTTGAGCAGCAGCGGGTTGACCTGCGTGGCGATGATCATGCCCGCGGCGGTGCTGCTGAAGGCGATCCCGAACTGCTGCGGGGTCAGGCCGAACTGGTCCTGCAGGATGAACGACGACCCCGCGATGTAGGCGAACAGCACCGAGAACATCAGCGCGGCCACGGCGACGAGGACCAGGAAGGTCCGGTCGCCCAACAGACCGCGATAGGCGCGCAGGCTCCCCCGGAACGACGCCGGGATCCGCCGCGCGGGCGGCAGCGTCTCGGGCAGGGCGACCAGGGCCAGCAGGAACAGGCCGGCGGCCGCGGCGGCCAGTACGACGAAGATCCCCTGCCACGAGGTGAGCCGGAGCAGGGCGCTGCCCAGCGACGGGGCCAAGATCGGCGCCACTCCGAGCACGAGGACCAGCCGGGACAGCAACTGGGCGGCCCGGTAGCCGGTGAACAGGTCGCGGACGATGGCCATGGCCACCACCGCGACGGCGGCACCGGCCACCCCCTGCAGGGTCCGGGTCACCGCCAGCATGGTGATGCTCGGCGCGAAGGCGCACAGCACCGACATCAGACCGTGCCCGGCCAGGCCGAAGAGCAGGGGGCGGCGGCGGCCCACGGCATCGGAGAGCGGGCCGATCACCAGCTGGCCGAGACCGAGCCCGACGAGCAGGCCGGTGATCGTGGTCTGGGCCTGGACATCGGTTGCTCCCAGATCGGCCGACAGGGTCGGCAGAGCGGGCAGGTAGGTGTCGATGGTGAGGGGGCCGATGGCGCTGAGGGCGCCGAGGACGATGACGAGTTGGAGATAGCGGCGACCCACGTACCGGTCGGCGAGGGTGAGCTCGGGAGCGGTTGTGGGTGGGGCGAGGGCAGTCATGGGCGGTTCCTGTGGCGACGCGGGCGGATCGAGGAGAGACGTCGTCCGCACACCGTTGGACCGGCCGACCGCTCGTACGTTCGTCCGGGGAAACCGACGAACCTCTGAAACGCTGCAACCTCGGCCTTCGCCGATTCATTCCGTACGGAGCACTCCTTTCTCACCCGACTTGTCAGGCGGTCGGAGGGCTGGGACCCTCCGACCGCCTGACAAGTCACAGAAGTCAGTAGGGTGGCGAACGGGCCGGGCGACGGCCCACCGGTGCGGAGGGGGCAGACATCAAGGCGGACCCGGCGATCCAGCTCCGACTGCTGGACCTGCAGACCATCGACAGTGCGATCGCTCAGCTCGAGCATCGGCGGCGAACCCTGCCCGCACACGCCCGCGTGGCCGAGCTACAGGCCGAACGCTCCGCGGTGGCCTCGGAGCTGGTCGCCGCAGACACCCGCGTGTTCGACCTCGATGCCGATCAGGCCAAGGCGGAGGCCGATCTCGACCCGGTCCGGCAGCGGCTGGTGCGCGACGAGAGGCGGATCGCCGACGGCTCGGTCGCCGACTCCAAGGTGCTCAGCGGCCTGGTCGACGAGGTGGCTCATCTCAAGCGACGGATCGCCGACCTCGAGGACGCCGAGCTGGAGGTGATGGAGGCGCTGGAAGCGGCCGAGACCGAGCGCACCCAGCTGCGTCAACGAGCCGCAGACATCGATGCCCGGTACACGGCGGCCACGGGCGAGCGGGACGCCGCGCTGGAGGCCATCGGGGCCGAGCTGGCCGCCCTGCAGAGCGAGCGCCGCGAGGTGGCGGCCGAGTTGCCGGGTGACCTGCTCGCCCTGTACGCCAAGGTCGCGGCCGGGCACGGCGGGGTTGGGGCGGCGGAACTGCGCCGACGCCGCTGCACCGGCTGTCAGCTGGAGATCAACGCCGCCGACTTGCGGCAGTTCGCCGGTGCGCCTGCGGATGAGGTGCTGCGCTGTGAGGAATGCAGCCGGATTCTCGTCCGAACCGCGGAGTCCGGTCTCTGAACGGTCGGCCGAGCGGCGGTGAGCCCGGGCCGACCGGGACCGGTCGACTTGTAGGCTCCCGACCATGCCAGCGCGCAAGGTTGCGGTTGCCCGGGTTCCGGGCGGGCTGGCCCAAGGGCTGGCGGCGCTCCGGGATCGGCTGGAGATCCCGGGCTCCTTCCCGGTCGAGGTGGATCGGGCCGCCGAGCGGTCCGCGGCCGCACCGCACCCGGTCGATCATGACCGGACCGACCTGGAGTTGATCACTATCGATCCGCAGGGGTCGCGAGACCTCGACCAGGCCGTGCACATCGCCCGCGACCGGGGCGGCTTCGTGATCTCGTACGCCATCGCCGACGTCGCCGCCTTCGTCACCGCCGGTGACCCGATCGACGTGGAGGCGCGCCACCGCGGGCTGACCCTGTATGCCCCCGACCGCCGCACCCCGCTGCACCCGCCCGCACTGAGCGAGGGCGCGGCGAGTCTCCTCCCCGGCGAGAACCGGCCGGCGGTGCTGTGGACGCTGCGGGTGGACCGTGCCGGCGAACTCGTCGGGACCGACGTCCGCCGGGCGGTGGTCCGCAGCCGGGAACGGCTCTCCTACGAACAGGCCCAGGTCGAGATCGATGGGCCCGACCCGCGGCCGACGCTGGCCCTGCTCTCCCAGATCGGACCGCTGCGGGAGGCTCGTGAGCGCGACCGCGGCGGAGTCAGTCTGAATCTGCCCGAGCAGGAGATCCGCACCGACAACGGCGACTGGGAGCTGGTCTTCCGCTCACCGCAACCGGTCGAGGGCTGGAACGCCCAGATCTCACTCCTCACCGGCATGGCCGCCGCCGGACTGATGATCGCGGCGAAGACCGGCATCGTGCGTACACTGCCGCCGGCCGAGGCATCCTCGGTGAACCGTCTCCGTCAGGTGGCGCGGGCACTGCGCATCAGCTGGCCGGCCGAGGTCGGCTATCCCGAGTTCGTCCGCAGTCTCGACGCCCACCGGCCGGCCGACGCCGCCATGGTCAACTCCTGTACGTCGCTGTTCCGCGGGGCGGGTTACCGGTCCTTCCGTGGCGCGGTGCCCGACCACGTCGAGCACGCGGCGCTGGCCACCGCGTACGCCCATGTCACCGCGCCGTTGCGGCGCCGGGTCGACCGCTATGCGGGCGAGATCTGCGTCGCGGTCTGTGCCGGCCGGCCGGTTCCCGCGTGGGCGCTGGCCGCGCTGGAGACGTTGCCGGCGGAGATGCTGGCCGCCGAGCAGAAGGCGAAGAAGTACGAGCGGGCCGTGGTCGATCTGCTCGAGGGCTCGATGATGGCCGAACGTGCCGGTGAGGTCTTCGTCGGCACCGTGGTCGACGTGGACTCCGACGGTCGCCGGGGAACGGTGGTGCTCAAGGACCCGGCGATCGAGGCGCGGGTGGTCGGGGACCGCTTGCCACTCGGTCAGGACGTCAGTGTCCGGGTGGGATCGGTCGACCCGGACAAGGGCGCCGTGACCTTCGACCTCGCCTGACCTCCATCCTGCTCGTGGGCCCGAGCTGGTATCCGAACCTGCGTGCCTGAGCCTGTCGAAGCGCGGAGTTGGTGTGCGCATAGCTGGTGACCCGACGACAGGCTGCGGGCAGCTGAGTAGCGGGAAGCTCGGGGCAGATGAACTGGGTTCAGGGCGAGAGGGGCCCGAACCGAGATTGTCAGCGGGGCGGCACGCTGTGGTGGGCGGCGACGTCGGCGAGCCAGCGCGCCGAGGGCTTCGGGGTCCGCCGCTGGCTGGCGAAGTCGACGTGGACCAGACCCCACCGTTGCGTGAAACCGTGGGCCCACTCGAAGTTGTCGAGCAGCGACCAGCCGTGGAAACTCTCGATCGAGACCCCGTCCAGCGCGGCGCGTTGCGCGGCGAGCAGGTGGCTGGTGAAGAAGTCGATCCGGTACTGGTCGTCGATCGGTCCGTCGGCCGGGCCGGCCAGCCCGGTCTCGGTCACGGCGACCCGCATCCCGTAGTCGCGGTGCAGCCGGATCAGGCTGTCGTACAGCCCGCCGGGATGGATGGGCCACCCGATCGGTGTGAGCGGGAAGTAGCCTTGCCGCTCACCGCGGGCGTCCAGCACCGCCGGGGTGTAGTAGTTCAGCCCGATGAAATCGCTCCGGGTGCCGATCACCGGCAGATCTCCGTTCCGCAGCGCCGACTCGATGCCGCGGCGCAGCCCGGCCTCGATCCGGACGAGATCCGCGGGGTACGTGGCCCTCAGCAAGGGGTCAAGGTAGACCCGGTTCAGCCGGAGGTCCTCGTCGGCCGTCGCCCGAGCGGCCTCCGCCGACCCGTCCGCCGGATAGCAGGGGGTCATCACGTGGCACGGACCGATGACACCCGGACGGCCGGACGCGCGGAACGCCTCGACCGCCCGCCCATGGGCCAGCAGCAGATGGTGCAACACCCGGCCGGCGGTGTGGTCGTCGGAAACACCCGGCGCGTGCACGCCGTGCTGATAGCCGTTCTGGACCACCACGCGCGGCTCGTTGAGGGTCAGCCAGCGCTCCACACCGTCGAGCCGGTCGAACACCAGCGACGCATAGTCGGCGAACCAGCCCGCACTGTCGCGTTCACCCCAGCCGCCCCGGTCCTGGAGGGCCTGCGGCAGGTCCCAGTGGTACAGGGTGGCCATCGGGCTGATGCCCCGGGCGTGCAACCCGTCGACCAGACGCCGGTAGAAGTCCAGCCCCTTGACGTTCGGCGTGCCGCTGCCGTCCGGCAGCACCCGTGACCAGGCGATGGAGAAGCGGTACGAGGTCAGCTCCAGCGAGGAGATCAGATCGAGGTCGGACTCCCAGCGCCGGTAGTGATCGCAGGCGATCGCTCCGGAGCTGCCGTCGTCGATCGCGCCCGGCCGGCGGCAGAAGGTGTCCCAGATCGACGGCTTCCGGCCATCGGCGTCGACCGAGCCTTCCACCTGATAGGCCGACGTCGAGAGCCCGAGCAGCATTCCCTCGGGCAAGGTGACCCGGCCCGCAGGGTCCGCCCCGGGGGTCGCCGGGCTCGGGGATTGCCCGGCGCCCGGCAGAGGGGAGGACGACCCCGCGACCTCCGGCTTCGACCGCACCCCGCAGGAGGCGCAGACCGCCGCCCCGAGCGCCAGGCCGAGAGCCTGTCGGCGACTGAACGTCCGGTCTCGGCTCATCGCGCACTGGGGGGCCGGGAGCCGTCGGCCGGGACCGTCATCGTCGTCGCTCGACCCCAGGGTTGCCCATTGAGGACCCGGCGGGTGAAGGTGATGATCCGGCCGTCGGGAGACCACGACGGTTGGGAGTCCTGGCCGGGCAGGCCGCGGGTCAGCGAGGTCATTCGGGGTTCCGGCGAGGTCAGGTCGGCGACGTACAACGATCCGCCGCGGCGGTCGGCGGGATCCGACGCCCAGAACACCAGCCGTCGCCCGTCGGGAGAGTACGCCGGATCTCCGACGTCGGCGCCGGCCCGCGGGACGGCAGGCCGCGGGCGTGCGTCCAGCCCCAGCAGCACGATCTGGGACCGGTTCTCGGCGTCGCGGCAGGACAGGGCCAGCTCCGCACCCGACGGGCTCCAGTCGAAGGGTCCGTCGACCCCTCCCGCGCACTCCGGCGGCATGCCGTCGAAGAGGGGCCGGGCCCCGGTCCCGTCCGCCCCCATCACCCAGGGCACGGGCCGGTCCGATCCGTGGAGGTAGGCGATGGTGCGGCGCCCCGGCGCGATCACCGGGTCCGTCTCGTCCGCCGGGTCGGTGGTGAGCCGTTCGCGAGTCGATCTCGACGAGGGGTCGATCAGGTAGAGGTCGCGGTTGCCAGCCACCCGCTCGCTGACGACCCGCCGATCCGAGGGGAGCGCGGCCGCCTCGGGGAGCGAGCGAACGGGCGCGGCTCCGGCGGCGGAGTTCTCATCGGCCCGCGACCAGGGCCACGCAGCCAGGGCGGCACCGATGGTCAGCAGCACGCCGGCCGCCACGGCGACCGCGGCCCTCCGGCTCCTCCGGGCGGGACGCAGCCGGCGGAGCCGCGGATGGGCGGAAGGGAGGAGTGCCACCGCTGGTGGGTCGCTGCGTGCCGGCGGTGCGGTCTCCAGCGGGCGCCCGGATTGGCTGCGGACGTCGATCTGTCGAGGAGCAGCGATCCGCGCCGGCGGCTCGGCCGCCTCCAGCGGGTCCGTCGTGGGGACGGCGCCGCCGTATCGCGCCGCACCGAGCGCGACGTCATGCTTCGGATGGATGTCGACCGCGACCGGTCGTTCGAACGCCTTGATCACCAACTCGGTGACCAGCGGGATGCGGGAGCTGCCGCCGACCAGCAACACGGTGCTCAGTTCGGCCGGCTCGAGCCGGGCGGAACGCAGCGCTCGCCGGCAGGCATCGAGGGCGGCCTCCAGCGGGGTGGCGATGAGACCCTCGAACTCGGCCCTTGTGACCCGTACGGCGGTGGTCGGCAAGCCGGGCAGGGCGAGTGGCACGATCGCGGTGACGTCGGTGGACAGCGCCTCCTTGGCCTCGGCGCAGTCCCGCCGCAGCTGCAGCAGCGCCCGCTCGGTGGCGGAGTCGAGGGCGCCGCTGTCGGCGAGCACCTCGCGGATACGAGCGGCGACAGGGCCGTCCCGGCCGCTGCCTCGAAGGACGTGCTGGAACAGGGCCTCGTCGAAGTCGACCCCGCCGAGCCGTTCCACCCCGTCAGGGCGGCCCATCAGAGTGAAACCGTCGGCCGTCTTCTCCAGGACGCAGACGTCGAACGTGCCGCCGCCGAGGTCGAAGACCAACACCCGCTCGCCGATCGCCACCCGCGACTGGGCCGCATACTGCGAGGCCGCGGCCAACGGTTCCGGACAGAGGCGGGCGTCGGACACGCCGGCGATGTTCAAGACGTCCCGGAACCGCTCCAGCCGGTAGGCGTGCCAATTCACCGGATGGGTGGCCACCACCTCGCGCGGCGGCTCACGCAGCAGGCTCGTAGCCCGGTCGATGACGTCCCTGAGCAGCCAGCCGGTCAGCATCTCGGCCGACACCGCGCAGCCGCCGACCAGCATCGGCACGTGGTCCCCGATCCGGCGCTTGAACTCGCGCGCCAGCCGGTCGGGCTCGACCCGGCCCTGCCGTTCGGCCGCCTCGCCCACGATCGGCGCCCCCTCGACCGGCAGATACACCGCCGAGGGGATCTGCAGGGCACGGTTGCCCAAGCCAATCATGCTGGGGCCAAGCATGCTGGGGCCAATCATGCTGGACCCGATCATGCCGGAGCCGGTCGTGGTCGGGGTCCGCGCATCCGCCGCAGGCAGTACGGCGGCCGCGGTGAAGGTGGTGCCGATGTCGACACCGAGCCGATAGGGCATCCGGCCGCCTATCCATACGGGGTTCCCATCACGGTAGCGTCGCCGCTCGTCCGGAGCCGAACCCTTTTCCCCCCCGGGCGGCGGCCCGAAGGACCGGATCTGCGCACGCGACCAGCCGGACTGCGCGCGGGCCGCGGACGCCCGCCTAGGATGTCGCCACAGTGGCGGAAGGGGCTCATGTCGTATCGCCTCGGTGTCGACATCGGCACCACCTTCACCGCGGCGGCCGTCGCCAACGGCTCGGCGCCGACGATGGTCGGCCTGGGCAATCGTGCGCTGCAAATTCCGTCGGTGCTGTTCCTCCAGCCCGACGGCAACTTCCTCGTCGGTGAGGCCGCCGAGCGGCGCGGCCTGACCGAACCGTCCCGGCTGGTCCGCGAGTTCAAGCGGCGGATCGGTGACCCAGTGCCGATCCTGATCGCGGGATCGCCCTATTCGCCCCAGTCGCTGGCCGCGACCGTGCTGCGCTGGGTGATCAACACCACGACCGAGCGGATGGGTGAGCCGCCGGACGAGGTGATCTTGACCCACCCCGCCAACTGGGGTGCGTACAAGCTGGAACTGTTGGATCAGGTCGCCACACTCGCCGATCTCCGCGGCGCCCGCCGCCTGCCCGAGCCGCTGGCCGCCGCTGCCCAGTACGCGGCGTCGACCCGGGTCACGGTCGGCGACAAGCTCGCGGTGTACGACCTCGGCGGCGGCACCTTCGACGCCTGCGTCCTGGAGAAGACGGCCGACGGCTTCGCGCTGCTGGGCACGCCTGAGGGGATCGAACACCTCGGTGGTGTCGACTTCGACGAGGTGCTCTTCCAGATGGTCCTCGACGTGCTGTCGGGCGACCTCCAGCGACTGGATCCCGGCGATCCGGGCGTGATCGCCGGGCTGGCCCGGCTGCGCCGGGACTGCGTCGATGCCAAGGAAGCGCTGTCCAGCGACACCGATGTGGTGCTGGCTGTCGCGCTCCCCGGACTGAGCACGTCGGTCCGGCTGAATCGTGCTGAGTTCGAGGCCCTGATCCGCCCCGCCCTGATGGAGTCGGTCGCGGCGATGTCGCGAGCACTCAAGTCCGCCGAGGTCGACCCGAAGGATCTCGCCGCGATCGTGCTGATCGGCGGCAGCTCTCGCATCCCCCTGGTCGGTGAGCTGCTGTCCCGCACGTTCGGGGTGCGGACCGCACTGGACACCCACCCCAAACACGATGTCGCCCTGGGTGCGGTACAGGCCAGTCACGACGCCTCGGCGACGCTGCGGCCGACGCGGGCGGAGTCCACCATCCCGCAGGCCGGGCGTCAAGGGTCGCGGGCTGCCGTCTCGCCGTCCGATGCGGCGCCCGCCGGGGGTCCGGCGGCCGACCCCGCTGCGGCCTCGGACGAGCCGAGCACGCTTCGCT
>DASTGF010000101.1:0-10444 GCA_035719255.1 Microlunatus sp.
GAGACGGCCAAGCTGCTGATCCAGGCACCCCACCTGTTCAGCCCGGACCGCAACGGTCTCGGGGTCGCGGACTTCACCCATCCGGCGTACGCGGCGGTCTTCGTTGCGATCGAGAAGGCGGCCGCTGACGAGTCGGCCCCCGTGGGGCCGGGGGAGTGGGTCCATGCGGTGTCCGCGGCCTGCGAGTCTGATGCCATCCGCCCGCTGGTCGCCGCACTCGCGGTGGAGCGGGTCCCGGTGAGCGGCGAGCCTTCCGTCCGAGACGCCGTGGCCTACTCCTCCAAGCTCCAGCTGCTGACCGTCATGCGCCAGATCGCCGACCTGAAGTCGAAGCTGCAGCGCACCAACCCGGTCGAGCACGGCACCGCGCACCGGCGGATGTTCTCCGAACTGCTGATCCTGGAGAAGCGGCGCCAGGAGCTGCAGATCCGCAGCATCGGCGCCCTCGACTGACTCCGTCACCGTCGGCCGCTCCGGAGTTGTCCACAGATCTCCTCCGGGACCGGTTCGGCACCGCCATTCGGCCGCACAGTGGTCGCCATGTCCATCCCGAAGGACCGTTCCACCCTGCTCAGCGCCACGGATGAAGCCGGCCTGGCCCGCCGCATCGAGGCGGGGGTGTTGGCCGAGGCCGTACTGGCCGGTTCGCTCGCCCTGGCCAAGCCCGCTGCTGCGGGCGACGCGGAACTGCGCTGGCTCGTGCACGACGGTCGCCAGGCACACCAGCGCTTCGTCCAGGCCAACCTCCGGCTGGTGGCGATGGTCGCCGCCCAGCACGCTCAGCGAGCGAACCTCTCACTCGGTGAGCTGTTCCAGGACGGTTGTGTCGGGCTGCTGCTGGCAATCCAGCGGTACGACCACCGCCGAGGGTGCCGGTTCGCGACGTACGCCCTGTTCTGGATCCGCGCGGTGATCGGGGCGACCTCGGCCCGGTCGAGGGGTGCTGCGGAGCTGCCGGTCCGCCGCGCCGAGGAACTCCGGGCGCTGCGGGGGCTCGAGGCCGAGCTGAGCCAGCGTCATGGTCGACCGCCGACGGTGACCGAGCTGGCCGAGGCGGCCGGACGCTCGACGGGCTGGGTGGCCGGGCTGTCCGGGTACGAGGCACCGCGCTCCCTGGAGGAGCTGGGCGAGGTCGAGCTGGCCGACGCCCTCGACCAAGACCCCGCGGAACGACACGGTATGGACGGCGCTGCTCGTGAATTGCTCTGGCACCTCCTGCCCTTCGAGCGTGAGGTGGTCGCGCGGCGAATGGGCTTCCTCGACGGACGCGCCCACAGCTATGCCGAAGTCGCCCGCGACCTGCGGATGTCGGTCTCCCGGGTGCGGCGGATCGAGGAGCGCGCCCTCGACCGGTTGCGCGCCGTCTGCCCCCACGAGGCGCGGGCCCTGCTCCGCTGACCGAAGGCTCAGGCCGGCCGGGCCCCCGAGCTCGCCGAAGCGCGTCGCTCGGCATGTGCACCGAGCGCCGAAGCGCAGCGGTCCGTATGGGCGCTGTGCCCTTCGACCGGCTCAGCGATCATCGAGGTGCCCCGTCGCAGAAGTCGGTCGACGTTGAAGGGCGGCGGGTGCTTGGGACCGATCGGGCAGGATGGGGATGATGAACAGCGATCGTTGGTGGGGAAGGTCGCGCGGCCTGCCCATCACCGCGTACAGCACCTGGCGGGTTTCGTTGACGGCGCTGGGACGGCCGGCACGCGTCCTCGGCTGGGCCAGGACACCGACTGGGTACTGTATCGGCAGTCCGGCCGCATTGTCGGTGGGCGACGAGAACGCGTTCACCCACCTCGGCTGGCACGAGATCCAACACGGCGGCTGGAACGCCGAGACCCGCCGGTTGTCCTGGGTCTGCTACCCCGGCCCCCACGGTCGGTCGCGTCGTGGCTTCGTCGTGCTGGACGAGCCCGCTCGACTGCCCGAGTTGTTCCGTGAGCGCGTGTCGGCGAGCATGGTCTTCGAGCGGTTCGTGCCGCTGGTGTCCAGCGTGAACGGCGGCGTGACGATCAGCGCACGCCGCGACCTGTCCGGTGCCGCCGACCAGATCACCTGGCACGCCAGTCCGAGCCGCGGCGTGGACTGGCGTGACGAGTCCGTCCGTGCGGAGGCGCAACACGTTCTGGCCCGGGTCCGGACGGAATACGACACGGCTCCGGCGGGCTGGTAAGGTTCCTATCCGCGCCGCAAGGCGTGGACGTGCTGTTCGCCCGCGCGTTCCCCTGTAGCTCAATTGGCAGAGCATTCGGCTGTTAACCGAAGGGTTGTTGGTTCGAGTCCAACCGGGGGAGCTCTCCTCACTCCCCGGACCTTCCCCCCACAGCGACCTGCGGTCGCAACCGACCTGCGGTCGCAACCGATCTGTGACCTCGTCGCTCCACGCCGCTGGGCGGTCGAGGCCCTAGCGTCGACCCCACCAGCGTCTCATTCAGGAGTCGGCCATGTCTGTCACGTCACCGTCCCCAGTCGCCCAGCTCACCCGGTCGGCGTCGATCCTCACCATCGTCTCGGCCGCGATCGCTTTGCTGTTCGGGATCTTGGTGCTCGTCTTTCCCAAGACCAGCCTTCTCGTGATCGGCATCCTCTTCGGTCTGCAGCTGATCATCACCGGCATCATCCGACTGGTCACCGGGATCAGCGACAAGAGCCTGGAGGGCTGGGAGAAAGGGCTCACCATCACCCTGGGAGTGCTGGTCGTCGTGGCCGGCATCTTCTGCCTCCGGAACCCGGCGCTGTCGATCCTCACCCTGCTCGTCGTGCTGGCCGTCGGCTGGCTCATCGATGGCGTGATGAACATCGTGATCGGCGTCCAGAACCCCAAGGGCGAGCGGGTCTGGAAGATCGTCATGGGCGTGGTCTACCTGCTCGGCGCCATCGTACTGCTCGCCTCGCCGGTGACGTCGGTACTCGTGCTGGCCCTGCTCGGCGGTTGGATCCTCATCGTCTTCGGCGTGGTCACGCTGATCGCCGGCATCATGGGGCTCCGGGCCTCCAAGACGATCGCCTGAACGCCGGACGGAGCTGATCGCTGGCCGCCTGACCGGCCGGAACCCCTCGTGCAGCTACTCGGAGCGGTCGCCCGCCAAGTCGTCGAGGAACAGCTGAGCCCAGTGCTCGATGTCGTGGTCGAAGACCTGGCGCCGCATGATCCGCATCCGGCGCGCCTTGGTCCTGGCCGAGTCGGTGACCGCCTCGAGGATGCGCTCCTTGAGCGCGTCGATGTCATACGGGTTGACCAGGTACGCCTGGCGCAGCTCCTTCGCGGCACCGGCGAATTCGCTGAGCACGAGCGCACCGGAGTTATCCCCGCGGCAGGCGACGAACTCCTTGGCCACCAGGTTCATGCCGTCGCGCAGCGGGGTCACCACCATGACGTCCGCCATCCGATAGAGAGCAGCCATCTCCTCGCGCGGATAGGACGAGTGCAGATACGTGATCGGCGGCCGTCCGTAGCGCCCGATGTCGCCGTTGATCCGCCCGACGAGCCGGTCGATGTCGTCCCGCAGCTTGCGGTATTGATCCACGCGTTCTCGTGAGGGCGTGGCCACCTGGACGAAGGCGACCTTGTCGGCATCCAGAGCACCGTCGGCGATGAGCTCGCCGAACGCCTCGATCCGCTGGGGGAGGCCCTTGGTGTAGTCCAGCCTGTCGACGCCGAGCAGGACGGTCTCGGGATTGCCGAGGTCGGCCCGGATCTCCTCCGAGCGCGCCCGGGTGGCCGGCTGCTCGGCCAGGTCGTGCAGGGCCTTGGCGTCGATGGAGATCGGGTACGCCCTCGCGATCACGGTGCGGCCCTCCGGCATCTGGATCCGGTCCCGACGGGTTTCGTAGTGCAGCCGCTGCCGGACCAGGCGGAGGAAGTTCTGGGCGCCGCCGGGAAGCTGGAAACCGACCAGGTCGGCGCCGAGCAGACCCTCGATCAACTGATTGCGCCAGGGCAGCTGCTGGTAGAGCTCGGTCGGTGGGAACGGAATGTGCAGGAAGAAGCCGATCCGCAGATCCGGACGGAGTGCACGGAGCAGCTGCGGCACCAGCTGCAGCTGGTAGTCCTGCACCCAGACCAGGGCGTTCTGCTCCGCCACAGCGGCGGTCCGCTCGGCGAAGCGCTGGTTCACCGTGCGATACGCCTCCCACCAGTCCCGGTGGAAGTCGGGATGGGCGATGACGTCGTGGTAGAGCGGCCACAGCGTGCCGTTGGAAAAGCCCTCGTAATAGAGCTCGACCTCCTCGTGCGACAGCGGGACCGGCACCAGCTCCATGCTGTCGCTGTCGAACGGCTCCAGCTCCTCGTCGGGCGCGCCGTGCCAACCGACCCAGGCGCCCTCGTGGGACCGCATGATCGGCTCGAACGCGGTGACCAGACCGCCCGGCGACGTCCGCCAGTCAACGGTGCCGTCGGGGTGCTCGATCCGATCCACCGGCAGCCGGTTGGCGACCACGACGAAGGAGGCCTTCGGAGGGTCGGACCTTGCGGGCTCGTCTTTCTGCGCCGAACCTGAACTCATGCAGTAACCTCCGTCTTTGCCTCACGACCCTAGCCAACGCCCCGGTCCGTTCGGCACATCGGGGCAGCGCGCGGGGCGTCGAGCGGGCCACCGCTGCTTCGTTCCCGCATGTCGATGACACGAAACGCACGCTCGGGTCTGCGGGCGCTCCGGATCGGGCTCGGCAGCGGTTCCGGCGTACCGTCGATGCCGTATCCCACAGCGCGGCCCCTCAAGCAAGTGGCTCGGCGCGGTCTGGCAGGCTCGAGCCATGAGCGCGACCAGGCCGCAGTCCGGTGGCGGCAGCCGAGCCTACGAGGCGATCCTGGAGCGGCCCGGGGAGACCCTCGTCGGCGTGGACTTCGACGGCACGTTGGCCCCGATCACCGACGACCCCGAGCAGGCGTACGTCCACCCCGACGCGGTGGCCGCCTTGGGTCGTCTGGGCGCCCTGGTGGGCCGGATCGTCGTGATCACCGGGCGGCCGGCGCGGACCGCCGTCCGGCTCGGTCACTTCGCCGACATGCCGGGTCTGGAGAGGCTCGTGGTGCTCGGCCAGTACGGCGTCGAGCGGTGGGACGCGAGCACGGGCGAGTTCGTCCTCCCTCCTGCACCGGCGGCGATCACAGCCGTCGCCGACGAGCTCCCCGACCTGCTGGCCGAGCTGGAGCTGACCGGGGTGCGGATCGAGAACAAGGGCCGGGCGATCGGGGTGCACACCCGGGAGCTGCGGGATCCGCAGGCCTTCGCCAGGCTGGAGGGACCGCTGCGCGAGCTGGCCGAGCGCCACGGTCTGCACGTCGAACCGGGCAAGAGCGTGCTGGAGATCCGCGGCCCCGGGTTCGACAAGGGCGATGCTCTCCGCGAGATCGTCATCGAGACCGGTGCGCGTCAGGTGGTCTTCGCCGGCGACGACCTGGGAGATCTGCCCGCGTTCCGCGCGGTCGACCAGCTGCGGAGTGAGGGACTGGAAGGGCTCCTCATCTGCTCTGCCTCCCACGAGGAGGACGCGCTGACCGAGCTGTCCGACCTGGTCCTCGACGGCCCCGTGGGGGTGGCGGCCTGGCTCAATAGCCTGGCCGAGACGCTGGAGTCCCGGCGGGAACGGAAGTCCGCGGAATCCTGAGGCCACTATCCTGTGGACGCGCGATCGCACACACCGTGCCGCCAGGACCCGTCCTGGGGGGTCACGGCCGGTGCGGTCAAGCCTGGGGCGGTAGCTCAGCCGGTTAGAGCAGGGGACTCATAATCCCTGGGTCGCGGGTTCGAGCCCCGCCCGCCCCACACAGCAAAACTCCTGGTCAGAACGGACTTCGGTGCTTCCGCTCGAGGGCCAGGAGGTGCAGCGACTGGCCTCGGTCCGCACCGAGTCCGCACCCGCTCGAGCTGCTGCCTAGCGCGTTTTCTTGCCGTCAGACTGCTCCACCGACTCGAGCGGCCCGGCCGCGGCGACGACCTCGGCGGCGGAGACCTCCGGAGAGCCGGTGGAAACGGTCGGCGAGGTCACCGTCGGCAACCGCCGCAGCGCGGCCCACCCGGTCAGTGCGCAGCCGAGCAGGAACGCGACCCCGAGGAGTGCCGTGACCGAGGCGAGCAGGTGCTGCGACCAGGTCCACGTCAGTTCGAGATCGGCGCCGTTGGGCAGCCGCTGGAATGGCGCGACGATGACCCAGCCCACAAGTACCAGGCCCAGCACCCGCAGCCACGGCGGGATCCGCGGTTGCGATCGGCGCAGCACGCCACCGGCCATCGCCACCGCCGGGGCCCGGTCCAGCAGGCAGACCGCGAGGGGAACGATCCACACGAAATGGTGCAGCCAGGAGACCGGTGAGGCGAGCAGTCCCGCCATCCCGCAGACCACGACCGCGAACCGGACGTCGCCCAGTCGGTGCCAGACCACGGCTGCCCAGACCCCGAGCGCGGCCACCACGGCCGACGCGGCCAGGCCTGCGAGGGCCGGTCCGCGGCCCAGCCCGAACGCCCGGACGATGTCGGCGTACACGGTCTGGTTGGTGTAGTAGATCAGGCTGTGGCCGAGACCGGTGTCACCCCGGAGCAGGCGACCCCAGAAGTCGACCGAGACCGCCGGAGCCACCGCGAAGCTGAGCAGGGTCACGACAGCGCCGCTGATGGTGCAGGCGATCGCGGCGCGCCACTTCCGCGCGACGAGCAGATAGACCAGGAACAGTCCGGGCGTCAGCTTCACCGCCGCCGCGATGCCGGTCAGCACGCCCTCGGGCAGCCAGCGCCTCCCGGGTAGCGCGCGGGGGCCCGCCGCGAGATCGAGAAACACCAATGCGACCAGGAAGATGCCGACCTGGCCGAAGGCGAGCGTCTGGGTCACGGGGCTGACCAGGAACACCGTCGCCGCCGCCACCACACTCAGCAACCAGCCGGTCAGGCCGCTGCGATGCAGGATCGCGACCATCGCCAGCGCCCCGGCCACCGTCCAGCCGATCTCGACCCAGGGCTGCGGCAGCAGGGCGAGCGGGACCGCGAGCACCGCCGCGAACGGGGGATAGAGGAAAGGCAGCGAGCCGGGCAGGTTGTAGATGTCGCCGCCGGCGAGCAAGGTCTGCCCGGCAAGCCGATACACCCCCAGGTCGACCATCACCGGATGCCACGGCAGCAACGTGCCGCCGGGGAACGTCGTGGCCCCGACGTAGAGGGCGGCGAGGATCGGGAGCGCCATCACGCCGAGAGCGGACACCACCCGGCGTGATGTCGTCGCCGCCGGCGCCGACCCCGCGAGGGTCACTCGAGCCACCCCAAGATGGTGCGTCCCACGCCCGAGTCGGCGTTGCTCGGCACCATCGGATAGCGGCCGTGTAGGGACGGGTGCGCATTGGCCACCAGATGAGGCATCCCGACCCAGCTCAGCATGTCCACATCATTCGGCATGTCTCCGAACCCGGCAACGTCCTCCGCGGCGACACCCAACCCCTCGCAGCAGTACGCCAGCATCGTCGCCTTGCTCACTCCGCCGGCGCTGATCTCGAGCAGTCCCGCCTCACCCAGATCCGGCCGGGTGAAGCCGGAGTGGGTGGCCAACAGTCGGTCACCGAGCAACGGCCGTACGCGTTCCAACAGCTCCTCAGACCGCAGGGTCGGATGCTGCACGAGCAGCTTGACGTGGCCGCCCTCCGCAGCCAGCTCCGCAACGTCGACCACCGACACCCCGCGGTCGGCGGCGGCGCTCATCGATCGCGCCGAGGCCGGCAGGGTGACGTAGTGCGCCTCGTGGCCGAAGTGGGTGCCGGATTCCAGCGCCAAAGCGGCCTCGGGAAACGCGTTCCGGATCGACGAGATCGCGTTCCGCACCACGTCCGGGTCGAGGGAGAGCCGGCGCAGCGTCCGGCCGGTCCCCTGATCGAACAGCACGGCACCGTTGCTGGCGATGACGATCGGATGCGCGCCGGGAAGATCCGCGATCACCTCCAGCCAACGCACCGGACGGCCGGTCGCGAACACCACCGGCACGTCCGCGGCCTGCGCCGCCTTCACCGCTGCAGCATTGAGGTCGCTGACCGTGCCGTCGGGGGAGAGGAAGGTCCCGTCCAGGTCGGTGACGATCAGTCGCGGGCGTCGACCGGATCGCGGCGGGACCGGATCGGCGCCGGGCAGCGGAAGCTCGCTCACAGCCGGGAGTCGGGGCTCGGGCTGTTCGCCGGGGGGCCCGAGTCCGACGGTGTGGGCTGGCCGCCTCCGCTCTGGCTGCCGCTCGGCGACGGCGATCCGCTGGAGGGAGAACCGGACGGACCGCCCGACCGTGATGCCGAGGGCGACCCGGACTGCGAGCCGGATGGGGACCCCGACTGCGATCCGGACGGCGAGCCGGACTGCGAGGCCGGCGGCGGGCTGCCCGACCCACCGGTCGGAGTCGGTGGGGTCTCGGGTGGCTGGTTGCGGAAGATGAGGATCGCGATCAGCACCGCCAGCGCCGCGAGCAGGATCATCAGCAGCCAGGAGACGAGAATGGTCCGCCACCCCGCTCGGGTGAAACGTCCCGGCCACGGCAGCGGCCAGAGCCGGGCCAAGCCGGGCCGGACCTTGTCGATCCAATAGTGGTTGAAGTCCGGACCCGAGGGCGTGCCCTGTGGTCCGAGGCTGGCCAATTGGACCTCGCTCAGCACCCGTTCGGCCTCGGCCGCGGCCGCCGGTGACCCGTCGTAGGCCAGGGCGACCCAGGGTGCGACGAGCCGCTCGTCCGGCGCGATCGGGTCGTCGTCCTCGGATCGGAACTTGCGACCCAGCCGACCGAAGTCCTGCCCGTGCCCGCCGCGGGAGAGCACCGTGTCGATGTGCATCGCGTTGACCACGCCGGCGAGCCGGTCTCGAGCGGCGGCATCGGCCGCCGCGCCTTCGGACAGCAGGATCACCATCGCCGCAGTGCCGGCCTCGTCGTGGCCGGTGAAGGCGACACCGGACTCCATCGCACCGAGCCGGGCGTCCAGCCAGAAGTCGCCGATCCGCGGCGGATCGTCCGGGAGCAGCGGACTCACCGGGACGTACGCCCCGTCCTCCGGCGGTGGGTACGCCCGGTCCTCGGGGCGCGGGTTCCCGCTCGGATCGGTCGGAGGCGTCGTCATCGGTCCCATCTCATCACGCTGGCGGCCCAGGCAGCCTACCCGCGCGCCCGGGCCGAGCGGCGCGGGCGCGGGGGCCGGTGGCCGTCCTCGCAGCAGATCCACAGGTCAGGCACAGGAAGCTGAGCACACACTGGCCCGCGGCGCCGGGTATCGTCGAGTGGTCCGCGGTCACCCCGCGAGTGCATATCCACGACCTGCCCCGGTCCCCACCGGGACTCCCACTCCCGCAGCCCCAGGAGATCTGATCTTGAGCAGTCCGTCGTACGGCCAGTCCGGACCGTTGGCCGGCCTGCAGCAGTCCGCCCAGGGGGGATCGGCAGCGCATCAGCAGACGTCAGGCTCCCCGCAGGCCGACAACTCGCCGGCCACCCAGCGGACCGCCACGCTGCTCGGCGAGGCGATCGACCAGGTGCAGCGTGTCATCGTGGGCCAGGAGCACATGGTGGAGCAGCTGATGGTCGCGCTGCTGGCCAAAGGTCACTGCCTGCTCGAGGGTGTTCCGGGTGTGGCCAAGACGCTCGCCGTGCGCAGCTTCGCCACGGTCGTCGGCGGCAACTTCGCCCGGATCCAGTTCACCCCCGACCTGGTGCCCTCCGACATCGTCGGCACCCGGATCTACAAGGCGAGCGAGGAGACCTTCGACGTCGAGCTCGGCCCGGTGTTCGTCAACTTCGTGCTGGCCGACGAGATCAACCGTGCACCGGCGAAGGTCCAGTCGGCGATGCTCGAGCTGATGGCCGAGAAGCAGGTCTCCATCGGCGGGCAGACCCACCCGGTGCCCGAACCGTTCATCGTCATCGCGACCCAGAACCCGATCGAGTCCGAGGGCGTGTATCCGCTGCCCGAGGCTCAACGTGACCGGTTCCTGCTCAAGGTCGACGTCGGCTACCCCCGCGGCAACGAGGAGTTCGAGATCCTCCGCCGGATGAGCGTCGATCCGCCTACGGCACAGCCCGTGCTGAATCCGGCACAGATCCTCGAGCTGCAGAGGCAGGCCTCCGACGTCTTCGTGCACAATCTCGTCGCCGAATACATCGTGCGCCTGGTGCTCGCCAGCCGTGCGCCGGCCGAATTCAACATGCCCGATCTCAGCTCGGTGATCCAGATCGGCTGCAGCCCGCGTGCGACGCTCGGCCTGGTGGCCGCCTCCCGCGCCCTCGCGCTGATCCACGGACGCGATTACGTGCTGCCGACCGACGTCCAGGCGGTGGCCAAGGACGTGATGGCGCACCGGCTGGTGCTCGGGTTCGATGCCGTGGCCGACAACATCGACCCCGCCCAGGTGGTCGAGCGGATCGTGGCCATGGTTCCGCCGCCCACCCCGGTGTGGAACGCGCCGAGCCAGAGCCAGCCGAGCCGCCAGCCGACGCACCAGGGCTC
>DASTGF010000102.1:0-7921 GCA_035719255.1 Microlunatus sp.
TGACAACTCGGCGGGATGGATGGGGTGAACGGGTCAGAGGGTGACGCCCAGAAGGGCGTCGACGGCGCGGGCCACCAGCGCCGGGGCGCTGTCGTCGTCGCCGTCGATGGCCAGCGAGGCGCCCGCCCAGGCATCGACCGCCGCCAGCGCCGCCGGGGCATCGAGATCGGCCGCGAGTGCCGCCCGGATGGCCGCGACCACGGGGCCGGCATCGAGGCCAGCCTCTAGCGAGGCGGCCTGTCGCCAGCGATCCAGACGCTCGACGGCGGCGGCGGGATCGGCGTCGGTATACGCCCAGTCGGCGCGGTAGTGATGGTCGAGCAGGAGCAGCCGGATCGCCATCGGGTCGGTACCACCGGCCCGGAGCCGGGAGACGAACACCAGGTTGCCCCGCGACTTCGACATCTTCTCCCCGTCGAGGCTGACCATGCCGCTGTGCACGTAGGTCCGCGCGAACGGACGATCGGTGGCGACCCGGCCGTGCGCGGCGGACATCTCGTGGTGCGGGAAGATCAGGTCGCTACCGCCGCCCTGGACGTCGAACTCGGCGCCGAGGGTGTCCAAGGCGATCGCGGTGCACTCCACGTGCCAGCCGGGTCGCCCGCGGCCGAAGGGTGAGGGCCAGCTCGGCTCGCCCTCTCGGGCCAGCCGCCAGAGCAAGCTGTCCAGCGGATGCTTCTTGCCCGGCCGATCGGGATCGCCGCCCCGTTCGGCGAACAGCGCGAGCGCTTCCGGCTCGGGCAGGTGGGACACCGAGCCGAACGCCGGATCGCTGGCTTGGGGGAAGTACAGGTCCGGATGTTCCTCGTCCGCGACCGGATAGGCCGCCGAGCGCTCCTGCAGCTCGCCGATCAACTCGGTAATCAGCGGGATCGCCTCCACCGCACCGATGTAGTCCCGGGGCGGCAGCACGTTGAGCGCCGCCATGTCCTCGCGGAACAGGTCGATCTGGCTGTGCGCGAGCTCGGTCCAGTCGACCCCGGTCGCGGTGGCCCGTTCCAGCAGCGGATCGTCCACATCGGTGATGTTCTGGACATAGTGCACGTCCAGCCCGGCGTCCAACCAGATCCGGTGCAGGAGGTCGAACGCGACGTACGTGTTCGCGTGACCGATGTGCGTCGCGTCGTAGGGCGTGATGCCACAGACGTACATCCGGGCCGTGCCCGATTCGGGACCCGCCGGCACCCTGCGCCGGGTGGCGGTGTCGAACACCTCCGGCCTGGGTGGTCCTCCCCCGTCCGCGAGCTGCGCGTACGGGCGCGTCTGCCAGGCCTGCATGTTCGCAACCCTATCCGGCGCCTGCCCGACAGCTCGGTCAGAACGGGGGCCACGGGATGGACGGCCACTCCCCGCGAGCCCGCGGCAGGGTGCCGCGGCGCAACAGCACCTCCGCCCGGCGCACCGTGGCCTCGATCTCGTCCTCGGCGAGCAGCGGCTCCAGCGCGGCCGGGCCCTCGTCGCGGGCTCGTGCGACGAGCGCGCGCTCCCCGTCGGTCAGCTCGCTGCCGGCCCAGCCCCACAGCAGAGTGCGCAACTTGGTCTCGACGTGGAAGCAGATGCCGTGATCGACGCCGAATACCCGGCCGCCGCTGGAGAGGATGTGCCCCCCCTTGCGATCGGCGTTGTTGGCCAGGCAGTCGAACACCGCCAGCCGGCGCAGCGCCGCATTGTCGGCATGGATCACCGACACCGACTGCTCGTCGCCGTCGAAGCCGTCCACGCACGCGAACCAGCCCGGCCGCGGCAGGGTCCGGGTGGGCACCAGATCGACCAGCGACTCGTTGTCGGCCTCGACGGTGTCCACCCAGATCTGCAGCGACCCGGTGCCGAACGGTCCGTCGGTGAGCACGGTCACCGGAACGACATCGAACCCGGCCACGCGAGACAACTCGTACGCGGCCACTTCCCGCAGTCCCAGCGTGTGGCGAGGAAAGTCCCACAAGGGGCGCTCGCCCCGAATCGGCTTGTAGACGCAGTCGATCTGCCCGTCCTCGGTGGTGAGCCGGGCGAGAAAGGTCGCGTTGGAGGCCTCCACCAGCCGGCCGACGATCTCCAGCTCGCCGTTGCCGGGGACCGTGGTCAGGGCCGGGTGCTCGGGCAGCGACTCTGAGACGGGCTGGGTCATCGTAAGGGCTGGGTCATCGTGAAGGGGGGTCATCGTGGGGGCGGGGTCATGGTCGGGGCCGGCTCGCGGTTCGGTCAGAACAGCGGTCGACGATAGCCGTTGGCCCGGGGGCAGATGTGACCTGAGGGGTCCAGCGGCTGCAGACAGAACGGACAGGCCGGCCGGCCCGCCTTCACCAGCGCCTGAGCGCGGGCGACGAAGTCCCGGGCGTACGACGCGGTGATCTTCACCACGAAGACCTCGTCGGCCTCGATCGCCGTCTCGGCCTCCTCCGCCGTGGTCGGGGGGTCGATCAGTTCCTCCTCGGTGGCGTCGTCCTCCCCCTCGACGTTGGAGAACAGCTCGATGACGATCCGGTCGATGGTCGGATCCCAGGCGATGGTCATCGTGCCGACCCGGAACTCCTCGGTGATCGGCGCATCCAGCGGCTGGGTGTCGGTCGGGGTCGAGCTCGGTGGCGGGACCTCGATCTGACCGCCGCCACGACGCTTCACCTCATCCAGGACGCGGTCCAGGTGCTCGGCCAGCACCGACACCTGCTGCTTCTCCAGCCCAACGCTGGTGATCCGGTTACCCTGACGCGCCTGCAAGAAGAAGGCGCGCTCGCCGGGCTGGCCGACCGTGCCGGCCACGAAGCGGTCCGGTGAGTCATAGCGGTGCACGAGGATCGCCATGCCGCCAGACTAACCCGGGCTCCGCTCGGTGCTGCCGCTGTTCGAGGGGAGCTGGTCGGAGGCTCCCAGCCCGCCGCCGAGCGCCGCGTCGTCGGTCGTCGCCGCCCGGCTCGAGCGGCCCTTGGCCGGAGCCTTCTTCGCCCGCCCCTTGTTCGGTGGCGGGGCGAGCAGCTTGCCCAGGTCGGCGTTGGTGGAGTTGGTCGTGACCACGTACGGCCGGGTGTCGCCGTAGCGGACGATGGACACCGACGCCGGATCGACGAGGATGCGCTGGAAGCTGTCCAGATGCATGCCGAGGGCGTCGGCCAGGATGGCCTTGAGCACGTCGCCGTGCGACACCGCCGCCCAGACCGCATACGGTCCGTGCTCGGCGGTCAGTCGCGCATCCCAGGACCGGATCGCGCCCGTGGCCCGAGCCGCCATCTCGGTCATCGACTCCCCGTTCGGGAAGCGGACGGCCGACGGCTGGGTCTGCACCGTCGACCACAGCTTCTCCTTGCCGAGGTCGGCGAGCTTCCGGCCGGTCCAGTCGCCGTAGCCGCACTCGGTCAATGCGCGATCGGTGTGCACCTGCACCGGGCTCTCGTGACCCAGCACGACAGCCTGCGCGGTCTGCCGGCAGCGCCGCAGCGGCGAGCTCACCACCGCCGCCAGCGGGACGTCGCTCAGGCGCAGGCCCAGATCGGCGACCTGCCGGCGGCCCACCTCGTCCAGCTCGACGCCCGGCGTCCGTCCGGCCAGCACGCCCGCGGTGTTGGCGCTGGTCCGGCCGTGACGGATGAGCACGACGGTGGTCATGGCGTCGAGCGTATCGGCGAGCGGTGAACCGGTGGTGTCGCGCGTCGTCGGACTCGACACCACGGTCGTGTCGGCCCAGAGGGCCTCCTGACCCAGCGGCCCGCGGGATCAGACGGGCAGCTGCCGGTAACGCCCGTGCAGGTGGGTGAGGACGTCGGTGGCGTCAGGATCGACCTCGACCTGGATGCACCGGCCGCGGAGCAGGACCGACCATCCCAGCCGGTCGGCGGTGTCGGTCACCTCGACGCCCAGCCAACCCGCCGCGTCGGCCAGCACCGGCCCCCACGGCGTCTCGCGCCACGCACCGAGCCGAAACGGGCCGCCCGGCGCGGGCGCCAGGCCGGCGAACACCTCGGCCAACATCCGGTGCTCCCAGCGCAGCAGGCTGATCGCCACCGAACCGGTCTGGCCGACCAGCCCCGCGAGGTCGGACTCCTCGTCGAGCAGTCCGATCACCTCGGGCGGCTCACCGTCGGCCACGAGCACCGACGACACCGTCCACCCGGCCCGCGATGCTGGCCCAGCGGCGCACCACAGCGTGACGGGGTGAGCCAGGCGCCCGCGGAACCGCCGCAACGGATCCCGGCCGCTCTCCGGCGGCAGGAACGGGTGCTCGCTGTGAATGGTCACAGCGTCGAGTGTGCCCGCGCTGAGACGCGGCGCCCCACCCGACTCCCAGCAGCCGGGTAGGACCACGCCCGCGCTGGTCCGCTGAAGAGCCGCTCCAGCGGTCTATGGTGGTGCCGTTTGTGTCCGGCCGCGTGTGGGGAGTTGATCGATGGGCTGGCTCGAGGCCTTGGTACTGGGCATCGTGCAGGGACTGACGGAGTTCCTGCCGATCTCGTCCAGCGCCCACCAGTCGATCGTGGGCCAGTTCTACGGCGGTACCGACCCGGGTGCGGCGTTCACCGCAATCACCCAGCTCGGCACCGAGGCGGCGGTGATCATCTACTTCCGCCACGACATCGCCCTGATCATCAAGAACTGGGTGCTCGCCCTGATCGGCAGGATCCCGCGGGACGATCCCGAGGCCCGGATGGGCTGGTTGGTGATCATCGGCTCGGTGCCGATCATCGTGCTCGGACTGCTGTTCCAGCACCAGATCGAGACCGCGCTGCGCAATCTGTGGATCACCGTCGCCATGCTGGCCGGCTTCGGCATCGTGATCGGCATCGCCGACCAGCGGGCCCGTAACCAGCTCACCTTGGAACAGCTCACCTGGAAGCACGGCCTGATCTACGGGCTGGCCCAGTCGCTGGCTCTGATCCCTGGCGTGTCGCGCTCGGGCGCCACCATCGCCGGCGGCCTGGTGATGGGCTACCGGCGCGAAGCCGCCGCCAAGTACTCGTTCCTGCTCGCCATCCCGGCCGTGGTCGGGTCCGGCTTGTTCCAGCTCCTGGACATCAGGAACGACCCGGTGCCTCCCGCCTGGGGCCCGATCGCGCTGGCCACCGCGGTGGCGTTCGTGATCGGGTACGCGGTGATCGCCTGGCTGCTGCGTTACGTCAGCACCCACACCTTCATGCCGTTCGTGATCTACCGCTTGGCCCTGGCGGCGCTGGTGGCGGTGCTGCTGCTGACCGGAGTGCTCGAGCCCCTTCCCCAGGGCTGACTACCCAGCCTGACTGCCCCAGTGCTGACTGCCCCAGGGCTGACCGCGCCAGGGCTGACCGCGCCAGGCTGACCGCGCCAGGGCTGATCCTCCGGGCGACCGGACGGCTCAGCCCAGGCCGGCTCGCTCGTACGCCTGCGCCACCGCCGTGAGGGTGGCCAGCTTCTCCTCCAGCGTGTCTCCGGACGGTGAGACCGCGCAGGTGGTGACGCCCGAAGCTGCCAGCACGCCCATTCGCTCCGCGATCCGCTCGACCGGACCGAGCAGCGAGGTGGAATCGATGAATTCCTGCGGAACCGCCGCCATCGCGTCGCGGTGCCGCCGGGCCAGGAAGTGGTCCTGCACCTCGGCGGCCGCCTGCTCGTAGCCCATCCGGACCGCCAACGCGTGATAGAAGTTCTGCTCCCGACTCCCCATCCCGCCGACGTACAGGGCCGCGTAGGGACGGATCGGGTCGGCGCAGCGGGCAGGATCGTCGCCCACCACGACCGGAACCGTGGGCACCACGTCGAAGCCTTCGAGCGTCTTGCCAGACCTCTGCCGGCCGGTGCCGATCCGGGTGAGCATCTCAGCGGCGTATCCAGGAGCGTAGAAGATGGCCAGCCAGCCGTCGGCGATCTCGCCGGTCAGCTCGAGGTTCTTCGGGCCGACCGCCGCCAGGTAGACCGGGATCTCGGCGCGCAACGGGGCGATGGTCAGCTTCAGGGGCTTACCCGGGCCGTCGGGCAGCGGCAGTCGGTAGTGCGTTCCCTCGTACGTCACCGTCTTGCGGGCCAACGCGGTCCGGACGATCTCGACGTACTCCCGGGTGCGGCCCAGCGGCTTGTCGAACCGGACGCCGTGCCAACCCTCCGATACCTGGGGGCCCGAAACGCCCAGGCCCAACCGGAACCGGCCACCGCTCAACAGATCGAGACTGGCTGCGGTCATCGCCGTCATGGCCGGGGTCCTGGCCGGGATCTGCATCACCGCAGAACCGACGTCGATCCGGCTGGTCTGGCCGGCCAGCCAGGCCAGCACCGTCGGGCTGTCGGAGCCATACGCCTCCGCCGCCCAGACGACGTCGAAGCCGAGGTCCTCGGCGTGCCGGGTCAGAGCCAGCTGTCCCGCCGGGTCATCCGAGCCGACCATGTATCCGAGGTTGAGGCCGAGACGCATGCGCCTCACCGTAGTCCTGTCCGGCTGCCACTCCGGTGCCCCGTTACTGTCACCTGCATGGAAATCCGGCGGGTCGGCGTGAGCGGGCTCCAGGTGTCGCGGCTCGGCCTCGGCACGATGACCTGGGGCCGGGACACGCCGGACGACGAGGCACGCGCGCTGCTGGAGATGTTCTGCGCGGCCGGTGGGACGCTCATCGACACCGCAGCCGCGTACGGCGCCGGGGATGCCGAGCGGCTCATCGGCAAGTTGGTCCGGGAGATGGCCAGCCGGGAGGAGATGGTGATCGCCACCAAGGCCGGCTTCGTGATCCGGGGCGGCAAGAGGATCGTCGACACGTCCCGCAAGGCGCTGTTGCGCGATCTGGAGGGATCGCTGGAGCGGCTCGGAACCGACTACGTCGACCTGTGGCAGGTGCACGCCTGGGGCGACGCTCCGCTGGAGGAGACGCTGAGCGCGCTCGACTTTGCCGTCGAGCGGGGCTGGGCCCGCTATGTCGGGGTGTCTAACTTCGTCGGGTGGCAGACCGCACAGGCCGCGACCTGGCAGCGGGCGGTGCCCGGGCGCGCACCGATCGTCAGCGTTCAGGTGGAGTACTCGCTGCTGGCCCGCCGAGCCGAGGTCGAGGTGCTGCCGGCGGCCCAGGCCTTCGGCCTCGGCGTCTTCCCGTGGTCGCCGCTGGGTCGCGGCGTACTCAGCGGTCAGTACCGTGGCGGGGTTCCACGGGGTTCTCGGGCCGCGTCGGACCACTTCTCCTGGTTCGTCGAGCCTTATCTCGAACAGCGCTCCCGTGGGGTGGTCGAGGCGGTCGTCCGGGCCGCCGATGGGCTGGACATGTCGCCGCTCCAGGTGGCGTTGCTGTGGGTCCGCGACGCGCCGGGGGTGACCGCCCCGCTGCTCGGGGCCCGGAGCGCCGGCCAACTCGCCCCGGCCCTGACCACCGAGGAGCTCAGCCTGCCGGCCGAGATCGCCTCGGCCCTCGACGACGTGTCCGGCGGTCCGAACATCGCCCGCGGCTGACGCCTCTGGGGCCCTGCGCCGCCTGACTGTGGCGAAGTGCCGGGAACTCCCGGCAGTCTGCGACAGCGACGATCCCTGCTCAGCGGGACGGGACGGGATCGACCTCGTGCAGCCGGCCGGCGGCGTCGAGCTCCAGGCGACGGGTCAGCCGAAGCCGATCGAGGAAGGCGTCGTCGTGACTCACCACGAGCAGAGCACCGCGGTACGCCGCCAGCGCCTCGACCAGCTGCTCGGCGCTGACCAGATCCAGGTTGTTGGTCGGCTCGTCCAGGACCAGCAGCTGGGGCGGTGGATCGGCAAGCAGCAGCCGAGCCACCGCGACCCGGAAACGCTCACCACCCGACAGCGTGCGCACCGGTCGCTCGACCGCATCGCCGCGGAGCAGGAACCGAGCCAGTCCCGCGCGGACCTCGTTCGGTGAGGCGGTCGGCGCCGCATCACGGACGTTGTCCAGCACCGAACGGTCCGCGTCCAGCCCGTCCAGCCGTTGAGGCAGGTAACCGATCCGCTCCGTGTACGTCCGGCCGCGCGCCC
>DASTGF010000103.1:0-16617 GCA_035719255.1 Microlunatus sp.
GGCAAGGGCAAGGCACGATGGGCGATGAGGTGGAAGCCCGCTTTGAACGCGTTCGCCATCACCTTCGAAGGCCGGATCCACCCGGCCGGCAACTAACCCCAATGGACCAGATCAGATCCACCGTTCATCTGACAGACCCCCCTTGATGTCGTTCCTGTGCCTTGGGGGCGTTTCGGGGGTCGGGTTTCGCGCTCGTTGTCGACGCAGTTGGGCTTCACTTGGTGAACTGGGTGAGGAGGTGTTCGACGGGTTGGTCGAAGGCCCGGTCCCTCCAGTAGGAGGTGCGGTCGTGGTCGCCGATCGGGCGGACGACGCGGCATGGTGTGCCGAGGGCGATGACGTCGGCGGGAATGTCGCGGGTGACGACGCTTCAGGCGCCGATGACGGTGTTGTCGCCGATGGTGACGCCGGGCATGATCTGGACGCCGGCTCCGATCCAGACGTTGTTGCCGATGGTGACGGGCAGGTTGAACTGGGCGGCGCGGAGTCGTAATTCTGGTAGGACCGGGCGCGGGTCGCGGTTCGGGCCGAGCGCCGCCAAGCCACGACGTCGTGGTCTGGGGTTGGGGACATGCCTACTCCTTCAGTAGGGGTACTGCTACCAACGAGTTGGGGGACGACAAGTAGAAGGTCCTGCGCATCAACTCCTCTGAGACAAACGCCCGGCTTCGGCGTTGATGACGGCGCTGGGGTCCACGCTCTCGGACGGCCCGTCACCGTTGCGACCAGCCGAGTTGCGGTCAGCCGGGTCGGGCAGTCGGAAAGGCTCGGGGTCGGTGATCTCCCCGACGAACTGTCCGGGGCATCTTGGGTGCGACAGTTGAGCAGCAACCACTGTCCGGTGGTGCGACCTTGGATGATGCGGCCGACGTAGCGGGCTTGCGTCGGTGATCTGCACCGCCTGTTCGAGCTGATAGGGACGCGTTGATCCAGCCGCTCGTGGCTGCGGAGTGGAATGTTGGCCCCGGCGGTGCCAGCCGCCGTCATGGTCCGATCAGCGGGGTGGCTCTGACGGCGTTGACAGCCCGGTGGGCGACGACCTGAGCGTCATGCCCGGAATCGAGGATCGTGTTCTGGGCCGATTCCGGATCGACGATGATGGCCATGATGGCAAGGGCCCCCGGTGCTTCGGTCGTGAGCAGTGCGTCCACCTGGGCGGAGAAGGCCGAGTCGCCGGTCGGGGCGCGGACATCGAGTGCGACCACGTGGTTGTTGGCGACGTAGTTTCCATTGCCCGCCGCCAATCGGATGATGACCGGCGTTGCGTCCGCCGGGCGAACGTGGCCCGTGTCCAGGACTTCCGAGAAGTGATTGCCGATCACGGAGTTGTTGTGGCCGCTGATGCGGAGAAGCCCGAACAGGTCGTCCAGGCCGTTGCCGACGGCCTGGAACGGTGTCCAGGGATCAAGATCACGCAGGAAGTGGTTCGCGGCGATGAGGTTCTCCGAACTGTTCCCGGTAAGGACCACCATTCCCGGGTAGAACGAGTGCAGTCTGTTGTTCGTGAGGCTTGACCGCGTCACGCCGTCGAGATGGACGCTGCTCGCGCCGCGGGGAAACACGTTGTTCGCGGTGATCAGGAGCCCTCCATGGTTCTCGGCGTGGATCGAGTGGCCCTTGAAGCCGGCGCCGATCAGGTTGTCGGTGATCTTCGACGCCTGTCCCCATCCACGGAGCTCGATGCAGCTTCCACATTCAGCGATGAAGTTGTCGTGGATGGACAACGCGTCCGTGTGGTAGACGGTCAGGGCGTGCTCGAGGTAGACGAACCCCATCCCGTTGATACGCAGGGAGTCGTTGGCGCCGGCGACATAGATGCCTGTCTTGCCGTTGACATAGGTGTTCTCGGGCTGGAGCTCCGAGCCGTCGGATGTGAAGTGCAACCCGTCGATGCAGAAGTTGGAGAACTGGACGGAGCTGATCCGTGGACTCCCGCACCGCTCGACGTAGAACGCGGCCCCGGCTGACTCGTCCGCGCCCTCGGACAGGGGGATGTCGACGAGGATGCGGCTGCCTCCGGGCCAGAGTTCATGCAGGCCGGACACCTCCTCGTCGGGAACGTTGAAGCGGATACTCGACGATGAGAAACCGTGCCCCGCGCCCTCGATGCGGAGGAAGCTGATGTTGATCCTCACTTGGGTACGGAGGCGATAATCGCCGGGCGGGATGTAGATGACAGCGCCGGGCTTGCCGCGCTCGTGATCGTCAGCCACCGTCTGTCGAGCCTTGACGTCGGCAATGATGCTGTTGATCACCTCTCCGATGTCCTCGACCGGGTCACCGAGCGGCCAGGTCGTGACGTCGTAACGGTTCTTGCAGGACATGGATCTCATCCTTTTGATGGTGGCCGGTCGTGGTCCGGTGTGGGTTCGTCGATGGGCGGTGCGTCCGTTGGGGGCCGACGCGGTCTTCGACGCGCCGGGATGCACGAGCCCGACGTCGCGGTTGCCGCCGATGAGGGTCGTAGCTGGAGGAGCGTGCCTGATCGGGTGGCTGTCAGATGGAGGAAGTCCGGACAGTGGCTGATGGGGTCGGCCGAATCCCACGGCAGGTCCACTCCGTTACGGGGTCGATGTCGGGTGCGTGATGCGGAGGTGGGAGCCCGGTGGTGGTCTGCGCGGTTGGGGTCGGGTCTCAGCCCTTGACGGCGCCGAGGGTGAGGCCGCCGACGATGCGTTTCTGGAGCAGGAAGGTGACGGCGACGACGGGAAGGGTGTAGAGCATCGCGAGGGCGGTCATTGAGCCCCACTGGAGGCCGAACTGGGTCTGGAAGTTGGCGATCACGATCGGTGTGGTTTGGGCGCGGACGGCGGTCAGGAGCAGAGCGAACAGGAACTCGTTCCAGGAGGCGAGGAAGGCGAAGATGGCGGCCACTGCGATCCCGCCGGAGACCACGGGCACGATCACCGAGATCAAGATCCGCATCCGGCTGGCGCCGTCGACCGCGGCTGCTTCCTCGAGCTCGACGGGGATGGCTTCGAAGAAGCTGGTCAACAGCCAGATGGCCAGCGGCAGCGAGATCGCGGTGTGGGCCAGGGCCAGTCCGGTCGGGGTGTCCCGCAGCCCGACGGCAGTCATCATGGCGACCAGCGGGATGCCGATGGCGACCGGCGGCACCATCCTGGTGACGAGGGTGGAGAAGATGAACACCTGCCCGGCCCGGGTCTTGAACCGGGTGATCGCGTATGCCGCCGGTACGGCGAGCACGATGGTGAGCAGGGTGCTGATCACGGCGGTGGTGACGCTGTTGATGAATGAGGGAACGACGCCGAAGGTGGACAGCGCCGCGGCGTAGTTTTCGACACTCCAGGTCTGCGGCCAGACAGTGGGGGGCACGGCGATGGCTTCGATCGGCGCCTTCAACGAGGTCAGCGCGAGGTAGACGAACGGAAATGCGTACAAGATCACGATCAGGGTGAGAAGCACCCAGAGGAGGGCACGTCCGGCGGTCCGGCGTCGCCGGGCGGGGCTGCTGCCGCTCGGGCCGGGGCTGGTTGCTGTGGGGAGAACAGCTGCGGTGGTCATCAGGATTCCTCTCCAGGTCGCCAGATGGTGGTGATGGCGACGACGGCGACGGCGAGCATGACGATCAGGTAGATGACGCTCATCGCCGATGCGAGGCCGGGTTCGCCGAAGCGGACCATGGTCTGGTAGATCAGCAGGCTGAGTGTGGTGGAGGCCTGTTCCGGGCCGCCGTTGGTCTGGATCAGGATCACGTCGAACGCTTTGGCGGCGTCGACGCCGCGGACGATCAACGCGACCGCAATCACCGGCCGCAGCAGTGGCAGCATGATCCGGGTGAGGAGCCGCCAGCCGCCGATGCCGTCCAGCCGGGCCGCCTCGAGAACGTCGCCGGGCAGGTTCTGCAGGCCCGCGAACAACACCAGGGTCATGAATGAGGTCGTCAGCCAGACGTCGGGTATGGCGACGGAGAACAGCACGATGTCGGTGTTGCTGAGCCAGCCGATCTGGTTTGGGTCAGAGAGGATGCCGACCCGGGTCAGCAACTCGCCGACGATGCCGAAGTTGTCGATCAGCAGGAACCGCCACAGCAGACCGGCGACGACCGGGGCGATCATCAACGGGTACAGAAAGATCGTCCGGAAGATCCGCGACCGGCCGCCGAGCGCGTTGAACAGCAAGGCGGTGGCCAGGCCGAGGGCGAACTCGGCGGTGACGACCATCACCGTGTAGACCACGGTCCGGGCGGCTGCGGCGAGGAACTCCTCGGAGGTGAAGGCCTTCACGTAGTTGCCCACCCCGACGAAGGCCCGGGTGCCGGCCAGCGGGTCGACGTCGAAGAAGCTGTCGGTGATCAGTTTGACCACGGGCCAGGCGACGAAGATGGCCAGGAACACCGCCGCCGGGGCCATCAGCGCCAGTGCGAACTGGTTGTTGGTCAGACCGGAGCGTCGACGGCGGGTTCGGCTCGGCGGGGCAGGTTGCATGGTGTCTCCCACGGTTGGGGCGACCGTCTCAGCTGACAAGGCTCTCAACCTTTCCGCGGGCGGTGGTCAGCAGTGCCTGGTAGTCGGCGCCGTCCTTGAGGGAGGCCTGGATGGTCGGCACGAGGACCGTGTCGACGATCTGCTGCCACTTCGGCGTCGAGGGGCGTGCCTTCGTGGCCGGGCCGTCCAGGGTGGCGATCAGCGGCTTGAACGACTCGTACCCCTTCTTGTCCTGGTAGGCCTCGAACGCGGACTTCCGGGCGGCGAGGCCGAGGTCGGACTGGATGCTGAGCTCGTTGTGGTCGTAGGCGTACTGGACGAACTGCTTGGCCAGGTCGGCCTGGGCGCCGCCGGTCGGCAGCGACAGGTACCACGGGCCGGGGATGGCGCCGACCCCGGCGGTGCCGGCGATCATCGGCGCCACGCCCACCTTGCCGTACACCTTCGCGTCCTTGGGGATCTGCCGGTAGGCGTGTGCCCAGAACCGCGTCATGGCAGTCTTTCCCTGGTTGAACAGGTTCTGCGCGGCGCCCCAGTCGACCTGCGCAGCCCCGGGAGGGGCCACCTTCAGGCCTGTATAGAGGTCGCTGTAGAACTTCAGCGCCGCCACGTGCGCCGCGTCGTCGATGATCACCTTTCCGGCCGAGTCGAGCACCGGCCCCGCGGCGCCGGCCTGCACGACGTGGGCCAGCCACTCGGTCTCCACCGCGCCCTTGACGTCGGTGCCGTAGAGCTCGGTGCCGCGGGTGAAGAACTGGGCGACATCATTGAACTGCTGCCAGGTCGTCGGTGCGGCCAGCTCGTATCCGTACTTGGACTTGAAGGCCGACTTCTCCTTCGCGTCGTCGAAGAGATCGGTGCGGTAGAACAGGATCTCGGCGTTGGCCCAGACCGGCATACCGACGTACTTCCCGTTGATCTGGGCACCGCTGACTAGCGACGGGAACAGATCCGCCTTGACTGCATCGGTGAACATGTCATCCAGCGCAGTGAGCTTGCCGGCGAACGTCGGCAGCCAGATCGCGTCCATCGCGGCCACATCGAACGACGGCGTACCTGCCGAGAGCTCGGTGTTGAACCGGTTGTACAAGCCGTCGTAGGGGAGCGCGACAAAGGTGATCTTGGTGCCGGTCTCCTTGGTGAACGCATCGGCAACCGGGATCAGCTCGGCTTGGCCGCCGGCCTCGCACAACACGGTGAGCGATCCGCCGCCGGAACCGGAGCCAGCGGGGGCGGGGGCTGGGCCGCCGGCACCGCAGGCGCTGAGCGCAGCGGCGGAGAGGGCTGCGGCACTCAGGCCGAGGAACGAGCGGCGCGAGAACCCGTGGAGTCTGGGATTGGTCATCATTGTCCTCCTGGCGATGGGAAAGCTGTGGTGAGGGTTCAAGTGGCGGCTGGTCTCGATCTGGCCGATTTGTGCGGCCGGCCCGCTTCCCTCGGGGGGTCGACACGGTGTAGATTAAACCGTGTTAGTAGCACGAGTCAACAGAACGGTGGGGATGAACAGATGGAGGCGACATGAGCCCGGCTGGAGCGAAGCGGCCCCTACAGAAGGACGTGGCAGCCCGGGCTGGCGTGTCCAGGACCACGGTGTCGTTCGTGTTGAACGGGGTCGAGAACATCGCGATCCCCGAGGAGACGCGTGAACGGGTCCAACGGGCGGCGGCCGAACTCGGATTCCGGCCGAACGCGATGGCCCGGAGCCTCCGCGGCGCTCGGAGCAACGTGTTGGGACTGTTGACCAGCGACATCGTCACCACCCCCTACGCGGTGGAGATCGTGAAAGGCGCCCAGGACGCTGCAATGGCCCGCGGCTACACCATGCTGATCATCGACACCGGCGGCTCGACCGCGGCCGCCGAGGAGGCCGTCGAACGCTTCCTGGAGTGGCGCGTCGACGGCCTGATCTTCGCTGCCGAATACCACCAGCCGTACCGGCCGCCGACCGCTGCAGCCGCTTCGCCCGCGGTACTCGTGAACTGCTTCATCGACCCCAAAAAGGCATCCGGCGTGGCGATCCCCTCGATCGTTCCCGACGAGGTGCAGGGCGGATTCGCCGCTACCCAGGCCCTGATCGACGCCGGACACACCAGGATCGGCTACATCAGCGGGCCCCGCACCAACTTCCCCGCAACTCGCGCACGCCTCGACGGCTACCGGAACGCGCTGCTCGGGGCGGGGCTCCGCTTCGACAAGACCCTGGTCCGAGAAGGTGACTGGTGGCAGGAATCCGGAGCGGAGCACACCGCCGCAATGCTTGACCTGCCGAAACCACCCACCGCCATCTTCTGCGGCAACGACTGGATGGCCATGGGCGCCTACGACGCGGTCCGAGAGCGCGGGCTCCGCATCCCCGACGACCTGGCCATCGTCGGCTTCGACAATCGTGTCGAGATCGCCGACCACATGCGACCCCGACTCACCACCGTCGCCCTGCCCTACCGCGAGATGGGCGCTCGCGCCGTCGAGGTCCTCCTCGACGCGGCCGACTTGCCGGCTGGCGCGACGGAGCACATCAACTGCCCGCTCATCCGCCGCGCCTCAGTCTGACGCCTGGCCCAACGAACGCGCCAGGAAACACCATGATGCTGGGGGTGAAGTGGACGTGGATCCGCGGGTTGGCCGCCAGCCAGGCTCTTACCGTGGGCTGCTTGTGAGTTGCGTAGTTGTCCATTACCAGGTGGAGCTCACGGTGGGGTAGGCCCGGGCCAGGTGGTTGAGGAAGGCAAGGAACTCGGTGCGGCGGTGCCGGTTCTTGCAGATCCCGGTCACCTTCCCGGTGGCGATCTCGAGGGCGGGGAACAGCGTCGTGGTGCCGTGCCGGACGTAGTCATGGGTGCGCTGCTCAGCGTGCCCAGGCTGCAGCCGCAGCATCTTCTGGGTCCGGTTCAGCGCTTGGATCTGGCTTTTCTCGTCGCAGCACAGCACGATTGCGTTCTCTGGTTGAGTCGGCCTGGGGGCGCGGGTCCCGGGCTTGCTCCCGGTCCGTTTCCCCAGGCTACTCGCCGAACCCGGCGTGCGATTCTCACCGCACCGGGCTCTCCACGGGTCCTGCCGTGAGGGCGTGGTTGGGCAGGGTCCAGGGTGTGGGGATCGTGGTTCCTCGGTAGCGGTAACGGGTGACCGGTACCGATGCCGGGTTGAACAAGACGATCCCGTCCACTGCGATTGGCTTCCACCCGCCCGTTTGGGTTGGTGAATCGGCGGCGGACGTCTTTCCACGTCCAGCGGTGTAGCGTGCGCAGCCACCGGATCACCCGCCACCACACAAAGTGGGACAGGCTACTCAGGGTGCTTTTGCAGGCGGCGTGCCGGAAGTAGTTGACCCACCCGCGCATGATCTGGTTGAGCCTGATCAGCACGGTTCCCGGGTCTTGCTGCGACGTCCTGAAGGTCAAGGCACGAACCTTAGCCTTCAGCGACCGGATGGGCCGGTCGGCAATGAAGGTGTAGACGTGCCAGGTGTTCGTACCCCTCTTGCGTTTCCACCGGATGTGGAAGCCGAGGAAGTCGAACCCGTCGCTCATGTGCACTACCTGGGTCTTGGACGGCGAGAGCCGTAGTCCCATGGGGTTCAGCATCATGGCGACGTCATCGCGCACCGCTTCGACGTCGGTTTGTTGGCCGTGAACGAGCGCCCCCGCGCACCGCTGAGCAACATGCTGGCGGCGAACAGCGCCGGCGCAACAATGGCACCGATGATCAGCGTCTGACCGTGAGTCAGGATGGGCATCTCACTGATCACAGTGTGACATCGAGCAGCAAGGTCGATGCCTGGTCGCCACTTCTCCGGGCAACGGGTCGTGGTCAATGGCCCCATTGGGCTGACCGTCGCGGCCAGGCAACAGCGGGGTGATTGGCTTGCGCCGCGTTTCGCGGCGCATCTCCACGGCATGAGGAACTGGAGTCTTTGCTCCGGTCGACCACGGCGGCGGCTGGTGTGGCGCAGCGGGCTCGGATCGTTTTGCTGGCGGCCGAGGGAGTGGCGAACTACGAGATCGCCGAGCGGGTCAGGGTCACGCGACCGGCGGTGAACCTGTGACGCAACCGGTATGCCGATAAGGGGCTGGCCGGCCTCGACGGGGTCCGTCCGCCTGGGCGGCCGCGAACCGTGGACCGGGCCAAGGTGATCACGGCGACACTGACTACGCCGCCGAAGAATCTGGGCGTGACGCATTGGTCGAGCCGACTGCTGGCGGACCGGTTGGGCATCGAGCACTCCACGGTGGCGGGATCTGGATCCTCACTCCTGAGGATCCGAGACCGGAGAGTGGTTGTTCATGAATGTGGTTCTTCACTGGACCGCCGTACTTGATTCCTTGGCAGCGTCGGAGTCAGTCTGGGCGGTCTCGAGCATCGCGCGGATATCGTCCAGGCGCTGCGCCAGTCGGCGCGCCAGAGTGCGATTGACGAGTGACCTGGCCGGTCGCAGCAGTGGGCGGAGCGTCAGCGACTCCTGTTGTCGGAGCACGGTCCCGGCGTCGGCTGTGCTGAGGCTGTAGGTGAGATGGCCGAAGAACCAGCCACTCGAGAAGTCCAATTCCAGCCGGTGCGGCGGCTCCATGGCCGTCACTCGACTGATCACCGTCATCCAGACACCTGGGCCGAGCCGCACATCCTCACGCCACCAGCTGCCGATTTCCGTTTCGCCGATGGGGTGCTTGATCATGCGGATGCCAGCGTCGACCGGCACCCAATTCTGCACGTCGGCGAGAAGAGCGAACAGGAGCGACGTTGGGCGACGCACAGTCGTGGACAGGTCAAATCGGAGGGGAAGGTGGCCTCGCGGGCGCTGCGCCGTCTCGATCGCATCCGGCGTCGCGCCCTCCTCCGGGTTCTGGCCGATCTGACCGCCAGGGGACGTCGATGATGCGGCGGCGAGGAAGGCGAGTATGTGCCCGACGTACTCGGCGGTGTGGGTGAATACCGCGCCGTGCCCCGCGCCGTGGATAGTGACGAACTGCGCGCCGGCGTACGCGGCCGCCATCTCCTCGTCCTGCCTGTGAAACGCACGGTCGCTCTCGGATTGGAGCACCAGCACGGGCCGAGGCCACCCGCTCAGGTCGCCGGGCTGAGGTCGGTAGTGGGCGGTGAAGTCTGCGGTGGCCGCGATCATGCCCAGCAGTTGCTGCTTGGATAGCTCCGAGTCGAGGACGCGTCGCAGCAGAGCAGTCCAGAATGCCTGGTCGGGACCAAGGTCGGTGAGCAGCGCCTGCCAGGTACGCCAGATGACGGAGCGCACGAAGCCGCTCGGCGTCAGTTGAAGGAGAGCGTGGAGCCCGGTGAGGGCGGCCGGCCCGACAAAGTGCCGGACGCCCGTCTGGGCAAGGACCAGGGATGAGACCCGAGCCGGGTACGCGTGTGCCAAACACTGAGCGATGTACCCGCCGAACGACGAGCCCACGACGTGGACGCTGGTGACTTGCTCGGCATCGAGGACCGCGCGGACTCCGCGGATCAGCTCAGCCATCGACTTGATGTCTGGATACGCCGGTGCCAGCACCCGATACCGTTCGCCCAAGGCGGTGATGACACCGAACAACGGGTCCGGGACAAGCGTTCCACCGGCGAGCGCCAAGACGGCCGGGCCGGAGGGCCGACCACCGGCACGGTAGCGCCAGTGCCGGCCAGCCACGACGAGTTCTCGATACGGATAGTCGTGGTCGAACTGGGCGAATCCGGAGGCCAGGTCGGCGGCTGGCCCCCCGGATGGCTGCCCGCCTCGACCCGCGGCATCGGCGAAGCCTCGGCGCGACCGCCCGCCCGCGTGAGCAGTCCCCGGGACCTTGGAATGCGCTTCCCCGCTCACGGCTGCCTCGGTGCCTCGGCCGTGGACGACGCTGCCCACGCCTCGGTGCGGTCCGGTTGCCCAGGGGCTGCGACGGGGCCGACCCGCACCCGGCCCAGGACGTGCCGCAGCTTCCCGCTGCGAGGGTCTGGCTGAGGAGCTTCCGGTGCGAGCCGGAGCGTGACGTCTTCCACGCCGTGCTCGATCAGCAACGTGCGTAGCACTGCGTCCAGCCGCTGCCAGACCACCGACCGGTCCACGCCCGGATCCGGCTCGAGCCGTACGGTCAACTCCTCCGGCGCTGTCTGCAGCACTTGATAGCGGTAAACGCCGGGAGTCTGCTCGATCACCGTGGCCACCGCCATCGGGAGGACGACGACCTCGCCGCCCCGCGCGCCCGCCAGCCTCAGGGCGTCGTCGGTGCGGCCCTCCACCGAGATCGTGGACAGCGGACTGCCGCAGGCACACGGGCTGTCCGAGACGACCACCCGATCACCGAGCTGGTAGCGGATCACCGGTTGGACGAAGTTGGCGAGGTTCGTGACCAGCAGCCCGTCGGAGCGGCTGCCGCTTGGGACCGGCTGCCCCTCAGCGGTGACGGGCTCGACGATGAACCAGTCGCTGTTCACGTGCAGGCGGTCGTACCGGCAGGGCAGGGCCAGCGGCACGGCTTCGGACGTGGAATATGACTGGGTCACCGGACAGCCGAACGCGGCCTCGGCTCGCCGGCGTACCTCCGGGGTAAGAAGCTCACCTCCCGAGGTGATGGCGATCGGCGATATGTGCAGCCGGCCAGCCAGCTGTTCGACGGTCAGGGCGGCCAGTGCGCTCGGGTAGGTCCCGACCAGGGCCGGCCGGAAGTCGTTGAGTTGACCGACGAGAGTGGGCATCGGGTCGAGCACCGAGAAGAACCGGGCGATCCGGCGGCGGAACGGGCGCTGCCGGAGTCGTCGTGCGAACATCGCCGTACTGACGAAGTGACCTCCCGTCGCAAACACCGCCGCCTGCCGCGGCACCCGCGTCATCATGCGGGCAAGCAGACGAGGGCTGACCCCATGGAGGGCACGCCCGTACGTCACCCCGGTCATCACGGCAACCGACCGCTGGTCTTGCACCAGCAGCGCGGGCACCCCAGTGGAGCCGGAGGTCGTGAACACGACATACCGGCCGAGAAAGTCTTGACCCACGTTGCCTGGCTCGGCCACGAACGCCTCGACACCCGCCCTCGTCACGGCCGGATCGGTGACCCAATCGTCGAAGCGCGCCATCAACTCCGGCTTACCGACCGGCGCAAGCATGTCGAGCAACTCTGATCCCTGAGCCCGCGAAGGCAGGCCGCGGTAGCGCTCGGCGTAGTACCTGGACCAGCGGCGTGCGTGACGAACAACAGCGTCGAGCCGGGCCGCCTGCCTCTCCGCTATGGCCTTCGGCCCGCCACGCACCGCCCGCCACGCATCCCACGCAACAGTCCCCGCCGACAGCCCGTTTCGGTCGTCTCCTGGCATGGCCACTCCCGGTTGACCTCTGGTGCGCTCGACGGTATGTCCGACCACACGACGGCGGAAGGGCCAGAAGACACCCTCGTCAAGGGACAGCGGCGGGCACACGAGTCAGCCGCCGCCCGACCACCCCCGGCGGGCGCGGGCGATGGTTCCGGCGGCGCGCACGCCGTACAGACACCCTTCGGCGAGACCAACCCGGAACTGTGGCAAGCATGACGTGGCTCAGTCCGGCGTCGCCGATTCCGCGGAGCCCATGCACGGCTTGCCCCGGAGTGCCCACCGAAGGGGTCCTTGCGTCAGAACCTCAAGTGGAACGGCCGCAAGGGCAGGCTTCAGCGCTCAACTCCGGGACGTTCGCGGCGTGCGCCTCGGCTGCCCGTTCTGCGGGCCTTGGGCGGCCGTCTCCGCCGTGTGCCCATCGTGGCAGGGTGGCTGGCTTGGCCACTCCTGTGTCAGCACGCATACGGCCCTCCGCGACGTCGGGATCGATGCCTTGAGTTTCCATCGCCCGCGCCGAGGCGGCCCGTCGGTGGGCGCTGTCGTACAGCAGCGGCGACCCGGCGACAGAGCCGTCCCGGGTGTTTCGACCGTCCGCGCCGGGTTCGCCGGCCGCGGCGCCGTGACTGTCTTCGCGAGCGGCCTGGTCCAGCAGGATCGCCGCCTCCGTCCGCTCGGCGGCCACGGCGGTCCGCGGACCGTCACCCCGCTGTCGCTGCTCGTCCGGTCGGCCCTGCCATGCCTCGACCTCGGCACCAACGGTGCGCGGGTCGATGCGGTCCAGGTCGAGCCCGTAACGATCCAGCAGCTCGTCACGCATCTTTTGCGCGGCCCGGGCCGCCTCAACCGAGTCCGGCGCCCAGGCGCGCGCCCTCGCGTAGGTCTGGCCGATCCGTTCGGCGTCGGCGCGTTCCCACCAGTCGGAGCGGTGGACCTGGCTGAGTTCGGCCACCGCGGCCGTCTTCTCGGCCTCGAACCGTCGGGCCAGCCGCTCAGCGGCGCGTTCGTCGGTGCGGCGTTGCTCGCGGATCCGTTCCTCGCGGGCGCGGGGCGATCTCGGAGCCGAGCCGGGCGCCGGCCATCACCGCCAGCCGCACGCCGCTGTCCACGGCTTCCTCGAGGCCGTCCGATTCCGCTGCCATCGTCTGCTCCGCTCGTCAGGGGGTTAACGGTCGATGCCGCGGTCGGCTTCGGTCGGGGCCGGGGTTCTGTGCTCGGGTGCCTTCTCCAGCGGAGGCGGCACCGGTGAGCGGGTGGCGTCAGTGACCGAGGTGTGGCCCGCGCGAACTCGGCCGACCATCCGGCGCAGCTCTGAGTCGAGTTGTACGTCGGTTGTGCGGGTCCGCGCATTCCGCCGGACGAGCGTCGCCGTGCCAGCCTGACCAGGCTCAGCCCTAGGCCGTACATACCGCCCACGGGCCGCCTCGGCGGCTTCGAGCTTGGCGTGGACCCGGGCGAGGTTGGTCTCCGCCACCATCCGCAGCTGGGCGGCCTGGCGTCCCTGCTAGCTGCGGCGGACGCCCTGGGGATCATGGCGGCGAGCATCATCAGCTCGTGCATCATCGCGGCCTGCCCGACGGGGCCGCGGCCGAGCCTGGCCCCGGCCGACACCACAGTGCCGTCCCGCCGAGGACACGCCGGGCCACGCCGGGCATCGGCTCCTGCCTTCGGTAGGTCTGCGCCGACCGGGCCAGCATGTGCGCCGCGTGCGCCAGCGGCCCCGGGGTGGCCTCGACGCTGACCGACCAGGCGGCCAGCACACCCGAGGTCTCCCTTGCGGTCCGCGCCCACGCGGCGTGATCGGTGAGCGGGATCCGGCGCAGCTCACGCGACAGCGCCGCGAGCTGCTCGGCCATCCGGCCGGTCACCTCCGGGGTCGGTTCCACGCTCTCCCGGCCCGCTGTGGCGATCCGACGGTTCCGGTACGCGGCGTTCCACTCCGCCGCCGCGGTGGCCGTGGCCGGATCGTCCAACCGGCGTGCTCCCGCAGCCGGGCCAGACCCAGGTCGCGGGCGAGCCGGTTCGCCATGCCAGATCGGCCGCTCACCGGCGCAGGTTGGACGTTCGGCGACCGAGAAGCCGGTGATCACGTCGGGGGTTCCTTCGGCGAACCGGGGACGGACGAGCAGCCCGACCTTGCGGAGCCGGCGGACGAACTCGGCCTCCGCGGCCGCCCACTGTCGACTCGCCCATCGCCGCGCACCTCCCATGCCCAGGGGCCCCGTGCCCTGGAAAACCGGTGGTGAAGGGCTGGTCCGCTTCCGTACGTTTGATCGGTCATGCACGACTTCCCGCCGGTCGTTCCCGGCTCGCCCCGTCCCGCCCCGCAGCGCGGTCTGCTGCCGCGGCGGGACTTCGGCGCGCCCGACGTCCGGGGACCGTTCCGCTTCCTGTTCTGGCTGAACTGGCAGCAGGCTCCCGCACTGGCGATCGCCTCGCTGCTGGCGGTGCTGGAGTTCGTTCCCGGCTCGGTGGGGCCGTACATCGTCGGCACCGTGGTCGATCGCGGCATTCTGCCGCGCGATCTGTCGGTCGTGCTCGCCTGGAGCGGTCTGCTGCTCGGATTGATCGTCGTCGGGGCGTCCGCCGGGGTGCTGCGGCACACCTTCGTCGTCCGTACGTGGCTGGTCGCCATGTTCGCCACGATGAAGCTCGTCACCCGCACGTCGATCCGACTGGGCCACGTGCTCACCCGGCGGACGCCCGCGGGCGAGGTCCTCAGCGTGTCCGGCGGTGACTCCAACGAGTTCGGCGCGCTGACCGAGGTGACGTCGCGGGCGGTGGGCGCGTTCGTCGCCTATCTGCTGATCGCAGCCATCGTGCTGTCCACGTCGCTCGAGCTCGGCGTCGTCGTCTTGATCGCGGCCCCGCTGCTGGTCGTGCTGGCCATGCCCCTGCTGCGGCCCCTGCAGCGCCGGCAAGAGGTAGAGCGCAATCGCAACGCCGACCTGACCTCGCTGGCCACCGACATCGTCGCCGGGCTCCGGATCCTGCGCGGCATCGGTGGCGAGCGCACCTTCGCCCGCAACTACGCGGCGCAGTCGCAGCAGACCCGCCAGGCCGGTGTCGCGGCAGGCCTGTGGCAGGCCGGCCTCGACGCGGTCGGCGTGCTGTTCGCCGGGATGTTCCTGGTCGTGCTGACCTGGCTCGGTGCTCGCGAGGTGCTGGCCGGCTCGCTGGAGGTCGGTCAGTTGATCAGCTTCTTCGGGTACGCCGTGTTCATGGTGTGGCCGATCCAGACCTTCTTCGAGCTAGTGCAGAAGTGGATCCGGGCGGGAGTTTCGGCCCGCAAGGCCGTCGCCCTGCTCGGCGAACCGGTGCCCTGGCCGGAGCCGGCGAACGCGCTGACCCTGCCCAGCGGCGAGGACATCGTGGACAGCGTCTCCGGTTTCGTCGGCCTGGCCGGACGGCTGACCGTCGTGGTTTCGGCGGTGCCGGACGACTCCGCGGCGCTGGCGGACCGGCTGGGCCGCTATCTGCCGTCCGCCCAGGGCAAGCCGGTCGAGCTCGACATCGACGCGGGCACCAAGGGTCGAGCGGCCCGGGCCGCCCGAGCCCGCCGCCGCCAGGAGCGGGCCGCACAGGCGGTACGCGACGCCGAGCTGGCGAGCCACCAATGGGGCGTGCGGGTCGGGTCGGTGGATCTGGCCGACGTGCCGCTGGCAGACGTACGCCGTCACGTGCTGGTCAACGACACCAGCGCGGTGACCTTCGCCGGCACCCTGCAGGAGCTGATCGACCCGCATCGGCGGCTTTCGCGGGATCAGGCCGAGACGGTGTTGCACGCCGCGGCGGGCGAGGACGTGTTCGAAGCGCTGCCCGGCGGCTGGCAGGGCCGGATCGACGAACGCGGCCGAGGCTTGTCCGGTGGACAGCGGCAACGCTTGATGCTGGCCCGGGCGCTGGGTCTGGAGCCGGAGATCCTCGTCCTGGTGGAGCCGACGTCGGCCGTCGACGCGCATACCGAGGCGATCATCGCCCGGCGGCTTGCCGATCACCGTGCGGGCCTGACCACGGTGGTGATGAGCGTGTCGCCCCTGCTGCTGCATCACGCCGACCGCGTGGTGCTGCTGACGGACGGCCGGGTCGCCGACCAGGGGACGCACGAGGAGCTGCTGGCCCACAGCCCCGCGTACCGCCGGGTCGTGGTGCGCAGCATGGAGGAGGCGGTCGAGGCCGGCGCGGGTGATCGGCCCGCAGACGACCGTGACCCGGGCCGTGACCAGGCGAGCCCGACCCGCGATCAGGAGCTCGCCGCCGTCGGATCGACGCGAGAGGAGGTGGATCGATGAGTGAGGTGTCGCTGCAGCTACCCGGCTCCGCGGAGACCTGGCGCGACGATCCGCCGACTCCCCGCGTACCGGCCGAGCTGATCCCGCCGCGGACCCGATCGCCTCGGGTGCGGTTGCGCGCCTGGCATGCCCGTCATCTGGCGCGGGCCCGCCGGGCCGAGGAGTTCTACGCCGCATCCCGCAACCCCGAGCGCGGTCTGCCGGTGGCGGACAGCCGCTCGGTGCTGCGGTTCGTCCGCGGCATGATCGCCGACCGGCCCTGGCTGGCGACCTCGCTGCTCGTGCTGCACGCGCTGGCGGCCGTCGCCGGCCTGCTCGTCCCGATCGTCCTCGGCCGGCTGGTCGATGCCGTCACCGGCGGCGGAGCCGCGACCTCGACGGTCGGCGGTCTCGCGCTGACCGTCGGCGCGATCGTCGCCGGCCAGGCTTCGCTGACCTTCCTGGCCCTGGCGGTGTCGACCGTGTTCGGGCAGGATCTGCTGGCCACGTCTCGGGAGTACGTCGTCCGGACCGTGCTCGGGTTGCCGCTGGGTCGGGTCGAGTCGGCCAGCTCGGGTGACCTGGTCACCCGCGTCACCCGCGACGTCGGC
>DASTGF010000104.1:0-2258 GCA_035719255.1 Microlunatus sp.
GAACTGGTGGAGGAGGTAGCCGTGGGCCGCGTGGATCTCGACCACGTCGAATCCCGCCGCCAGCGAGCGCCGAGCGGCATCGGCCCAGGCGCCCGGATGGGCGACGAGCTCCTCGGTGGTGAGCTCGCGTGGAGCCGGCCAGTCGGCGTACCCGAGCGCCGACGCACCGACCGTCTGCCAGCCACCCTCGCCGGGCGGCACGTAGCCGCGTCCGTCCCACGGCCGGTGGGTCGAGGCCTTGCGGCCCGCGTGCGCGAGCTGGATGCCGGCGACGGCGCCCTGGTCGTGGAGGAAGTCGGTGATCCGACGGTAGTCGGCGGCCTGCTCGTCGTTCCAGATCCCGGCGTCGAGCGGCGAGATGCGTCCCTCGGGTACGACGGCCGTGGCCTCGGACATCACCAGGCCGGCGCCGCCCCGGGCGAACGCACCGACGTGGACCAGGTGCCAGTCGGTGGGGTGGCCGTCACGCGAGGAGTACTGGCACATCGGGGACACCCACACGCGGTTGCGCATCGTCGTGCCGCGCAGGGTCAGGGGGGAGAACAGTCGGCTCACGTGACGGTGCAACCCGGGGTCGGCCCCGGATGTTCCGCTCGGGGCTCAGGCCGGCACGCCCCGCTCGGCCAGCAGCTCGGCCCGCCGGAACGCGTAGCCGACCATCCACGTCGGCTCCAGCCGCCACATCACGACGTCGCCCCAGGACAGCGGTGACGAGCCGTAGTGGGCCGTCCAGTGCGAGTCGACGGCTGCCAGCTCGTCGCCGCTGAGCTCGACAACGCGGCCGTGGCTGAAGACCGCGAGCGCCTCGCCGTCGACGTGGGCGACCGAGATCGCCGGGCGGGCGGCGAGGTGGCGGGCCTTGGCGGAGGTGCGGCTGGTGGAGAAGGTCCAGGTGCCGTGCAGGAAGTGGCCGTCCATCGCGCTGATGCGTGGCTCGCCGTGCGCGGTGACCGTGGCCGCCGTGATCACCTTCATGCCCGTCAGCAGCCCGGCGATGTGGCTCGCGGTGAGCGTGCGGTCGTCGTGGATGATGCCGCGCAGGTGGTCGGTGGACCGGGCGTGCGAGGCGTCGAGGAGCGCCTGGAGGCGCGCGAGCTCGTCGGGTGTCTCGAACATGTCCCGAGGCTAGGCGCCCAGACCGACGGTCCCCTTGATCGTGGTTGCCGCGTCCCCGCCGCCCCCGTGAGGACTCCATCGCGCGGCTCCCCCTGCGCCCCGCAGCCTTCGTCCGAGCTGGGCTATGGGATAGACCAGGTCTCCATGCCGTTGTACTCGGCATCGTTGCTGGGCTGGATGTGTCCGATGTACCACCCGGCGTAGCCAGGAGTGCTGTACGCAGCCGGGATAGTCAGGCTGCGGGTGTAATTGGGATCGGACCACGTCGGCTCCTTCATCTGGGCCGGGAACCAGATCTTCATGCTCACAACATTGTTGACCGCCCGGAAACAGACACGCCACGGCATGTACTGGTAGTTTCCGATTTCATTGAGGACGACCTTCGACATGTCCCACTGTCCGAGCCCGACGGCTTCGCTACCGGTATTACTGCTGTCCCAGTAGTGGATGTTGAAGGCCCACTGCACGCCGTAGACGATGTTCTTGGTGACGGTGATCGCATGCGTCACACCTCCGGCGTTGGTGATACGCAGGGCGATGCCTTCCTGAACGAAGTAGGACGACGCACCCAGCCAGGTGGCACAACTCTGTTGATTCAGAGTTGGATTCGTCGTGGTTGGCCACACGACTTGGCGGGTGTTCTCGCCGACGTTGGACGGTGGAGCCTGCATGAACATCCTGGTGCCGAAGGTGCTGAACTTGAACGTGTCATTGCTGTCGCGTGTGAGGTAGGCAGTGTTCATCGGGGGCAGTCCAGAGGCGCCTGGAGCCGGAAATGTCTTGGTGAGTGTCGGGCCGACCGTGAGTGCATGGGCCGTGGTGAACAACATGACGCCACAAACCCAGAGACCGAGAGTGGAAATCAGTAGTATCAGTATGCGCAAACGACTGGTGAATTTCATGTCGATTCCATGTTCGTTGGTCATACCTGCGACAAATTATTCGGCCACCGATCTTACCAGCCGACAGCGCAGGCGACCATGCACGGAAATGACCCCGTTCTGTCTCAATTGCTCGGACCGGGGAATCGAGCATCGGTGTTGCGTGAGTTGGGGCCGTGCGGGTGCCTGCTAGGTGACAATTCTCGACCCGCTTCCCGAGTATCGGTCGAGAACGAGGCGCTCATGGCCGGCTGGGTGCCT
>DASTGF010000105.1:0-2346 GCA_035719255.1 Microlunatus sp.
GCTGTTGGCCGCCGGCACGCTGTCGCCGGCGCAAGCCCGCGAGCTGATCACCTATCGGGACGGGCTCAACCCGGCCGCGCTCGCCCGGGAGATCGCTGACATTCAGGCCGTGCTGCTGGGCCTGGCCAAGGACAAGACCGAACAGCTCTACCTCGCGACCGTCCCCAAGGCCCTGCCCGACGTACGCAAGGGTGTCCGGATCAAGGCCGGCTGACGCACTGCTTCGCGGGCATTCCTCCGTGAGGCATGGATCGTCCTACGCGGGCATCTTGACGTGAGTCGGGGTGACCTTTCGGGGGACGCCACGCAGGCGTGAAAATGGGTCGGGTTGCCCGCGACGCCGGTTTGCCTGGGGATGTGAGCCCGCACGTGAGTCTGGCGCCGGGGCCTTGACTTTCGGGTCACGCACTGTCGCTTCGAGCACGCCGGTTAGATTTCGGCTTCCGACCGAGGCCCCCGGGCAGCCCGCTGTGAGGCTACTGCGCTGCGAGGTCGGGAGGTGTCGGGTGAGGGAACCCGAGGAAGTCGAGGACCAGGGCTTCGAGCAGGTCCTGGAGCGAGTCTGCGCGATCGACGTGGCCAAGGCGTCGGGGAAGGTGTGCACCCGTGTGCCGTTCGCCTCCCGGCCCGGCAGGCGGACCCCGGGTGTGGGATGTGGACGCCACTACGAACGCGGTCTTGGAGTTGGCCGGGCATCTGGTGGCCGAGGGCATCGAGAAGGTCACGTTGGAGTCAACGTCGGACTATTGGCGGATCTGGTTCTACCTGCTGGAGGCGGCCGGGTTGAACGTCCAACTGGTCAACGCGCGGGATATCAAGAACGCGCCGGGCCGGCCCAAGACCGACAAGCTCGACGCCGTGTGGCAGGCGAAGATGACCGAGCGGGGCATGCTGCGGCCGAGTTTCGTGCCGCCGGGCGAGATCCGCCAGTTGCGGGACTACACCCGGCTGCGGGTGGATCTGACCCGGGAACGCAGCCGGTACTGGCAGCGGCTGGAGAAGCTGCTGGAGGATGCGCTGATCAAGATCTCGGCGGTGGCCTCCACGTTGGACACCAAGTCGACACGGGACATGCTCGAGGCGTTGATCGCCGGGGAACGAGATCCGCAGGTGCTGGCCGGGCTGGCCCGGGGCCGGATGCGTAGCAAGAATGCCGCGCTGGTCGAGTCGCTGACCGGGCGTTTCGATGCCCATCACGCCGAACTGGCTCGGATGCTGCTCGATCAGATCGACGCGCTGACCCGCCAAATCGACACGCTCAACGGCCGGATCGAGCACCTGCTGGCCGCGATACCCGCCGCCCAGGGCGTGGGCGCGGACGGCACCGTCGGTCCGGGCGCCGGCAGGGCCACCGACGCCGCGATGCTGCCCGCCGCTGATCGCCTGGACGAGATCACCGGCATCGGACGCAGCGGCGCGCAGGCGATCATCGCCGAGATCGGCCTGGACATGGGCAGGTTCCCCACGCCCGGACGCCTGGTGTCGTGGGCCAAGGTCTCCCCCCGCACCATCCAGTCCGGCCCGGTCACCCGCTCCGGTCGAACCGGCAAAGGAAACCCGTACCTCAAAGGCGCCCTCGGAGAGGCTGCCGCCCGCACCGACACCTTCCTCGGCGAACGCTACCGGCGCCTGGTCAAACGCCGCGGCAAGCTCAAAGCCTTGGTCGCGGTCTCCCGGTCCATCCTGGTGATCGTCTGGCACCTCCTCGCAGACCCCGCCGCCCGCTACCACGACCTCGGCGCCGACCACTACCCCGCCCACATCGACAAGACCCGCAAGACCCGCAGCCACGTCCGACAACTCGAAGCCCTCGGTTACACCGTCACCCTCACCGCGGCAGCCTGATCCACGTCCACCTTCCACCTCTGGTCACCGACCCGGGGTCACCTTGCGTGCCCGCGTCACCTTGGGATTTTCCGGTTAGGCACGGAGAGCGTTTCGCGGGCAGATCTGATGAGTCTTGTCGCAGGGTGGGTGGTTCTTGGGCGGTGATGGGATGATCCGGCCGGAAGGGAGTGGTGGCGTCCATGGGTCCGGTGGGTGACGATGCCGGTTTGTTCGACGGCCCGGGACCGGTCCGCCAGTTGCTGCGGGCGGTGTCGTGGTCGCAGACCCCGTTGGGGCCGGTGCAGTCGTGGTCACCGGTGCTGCGGACGATGCTGCGGGGCGCATTGGCGTCCCGGTTCCCGATCGCGATCCATTGGGGGCCGGCTCGGGTGGCCCTGTACAACGACGCGTTCGTGACGCTGATCGCGGCCAAGCATCCGGCGGCGTTGGCCCGGCCGGCCCAGGACACCTGGCCGGAGGCGTGGGATGTGGTCGGCGCCCGGTTGGACGAGGTCATCA
>DASTGF010000106.1:0-2980 GCA_035719255.1 Microlunatus sp.
GGACGATCCGAACAGCATTGTCGGTCGTAGGCTCGGTCGGTGCGTGAGGGGTTCCACCTGCAGCTGTTCGGGCTCGGCGAGTACTCCGCCGCCATGTGCCAACTGACCAGCATCGCGTTGCGGGACGCTACCCAGGCTCTGCTGAACGCTGACCTGTCCCTGGCCGAACAGGTCATCGCCATGGACACCCAGCTTGACCAGATGCAGTCCAAAGGTGAACAGGTCGCCGTCGGCCTGCTGGCCCTGCAGGCCCCGGTCGCGCGGGACCTGAGGATCGTGGTCTGCGCCCTGCGGATCGTGGCCGATCTGCATCGCATGGGGGTGCTGGCCATCCACGTCGCGAACGCGGCCCGGCGCCGGCACCCGGCGCGGGTCGTCCCGTCCGACGCCCGGCCCTTCATCGAACGGATGAGTCGCATCGGGGTGCAGCTGGCCGACCAGGCCGAGGCCGTGCTGCGAAGCGAAGACCTGGCGGCGGCCCGCCGCCTGCGGGTCGACGACGACGTCATGGACGGCCTGCAACGCGACCTCTACCACCATGTGCTCGCCCCCGGTTGGCGCCATGGCGTCGCCGCCGCGGTCGACATCGCGCTGCTCGCCCGGTTCTACGAGCGGTTCGCCGACCACGCCGTCTCCGTCGCCCACCAGGTCGTGTACCTGGTCACCGGCGAAACGCCCTACCCGCCCGGGAATCGAATCACCCTGGACTGATGGCGACTTCCCCGGACAACACCCCGAATGAGGATCCCCTTAGTATGACCCTTGCTCGAGGACGGGTGCGACGCCCTGGATTACTCCCGCAATGAGCAACGAGTCAGCGGCAGCCGCAACGAAATCCACAACGGCTGTTGGTCTCTTCGATCAACTCAGAATGAGTCTTCCAACGGCGCTGTGCTCGACCTTAAGGGGGCCCGGCTCGCGGCTGATCTGATTCGCGATGCGTTGCATGGCAAGCTAGGCGATGGCGAGCCGGAATCACCTACGTACCCGAAGGGATTTGATCCCTGGGGACTTCGAATCACGAACGCCGACGTCCAAGGTCCTATCGCCCTTAGTGATGCCATCGTGCCTGTCGCTGTCTGCATCACTCGGTCTCACATCCCCCAGGGCATCAATCTGAACGGCGCACGGCTCAGCCGGAGATTGGATCTGGCAGATAGCACCGTCGGCACGATCAACTTGAGCGGCACTCATATCACCGGTTCGATGAGCTGACTGGGATGAGCCTCACCGACTCGATCGAAAAGGGCATCAGCCTGGCTGGCGACAACCTGCAAGTCGAGGGCAATGCATTTCTCGACCGAGGGTTCACGGCCGCTGGTGCCATCGACCTTTCAGGGGCGCGCATCGCGGGTGCACTGCGGATGACTGGCGCCCCATTGGTCGGTAGCAACCAGACGGCGTGAGCTTCACCGGCGGCAATCTGCAGGTGGGTGGTAGTGCCTTCCTGGACGACGGGTTCAGGACCTCAGGCACTGTTGTCCTGCTGGGCGCGAGGATCGCTGGGCAGCTGCGGATGACCAGCGCTCAGCTCACCGACCGCATTCAGAACGGGATGAGCCTGGCCGGGGACTACCTCCAAGTCGGCGGCAACGCACTCCTCGACGAGGACTTCACCGCCAATGGCGCCGTCTACCTGGTGGGCGCGCATGTCACGGTTCCCCGCTCCTCACGAGCGCCAAGCTCGGCGAACGGAACGGCATCAGCTTGGCGGATGACAACCCGCAGGTCCGGTGTGGCTGTTCAGTCGGTGAACCAGATGTCGTGGAGGCCGCCGAGCAGGTTCTGCCACATGTCCTGGTCGTCGTCGCGGTTGCAGCTGGCCGCGAGGGTGGTGCGGCGGTCGGGTGAGATGGTCAGCACGGTCAGGTGACCGCCCCATCCGCCGTGGTGGCCGATGAATCCGTTCGGCAGGAGGTAGACCCCGGCTCCGTACCGGGGGGCTTGCGGATCGCTGGCGGTCGCCACGGACCCGTCGGTGATGGCCGCGAGCAGTTGTGGTCCGCCGACCTGGCCGGTGCGGTAGTTGTCCCCCCACCGGGCCAGTTCGGTCGGGGTGGTGATGACCGCTCCGTCGCCGACCTGCTGCCATTGCGGATCGACGGGCGAGAGTTGCTGATTCAGTTGTTGGTAGCCGACCGCGACGTCGGCGGCTCGGTCGCCGGGTTGCACGGCCATGTCCAGGTGCAGCGGCTCGAAGACCCGGCCGGCCAGGAACTGCCCGAGCGGCTGGCCCGACGCTGATTTGACGACCTCGGCGAGCAGCAGGTAGTTCGAGTTCGAGTACTCGTGGGTGGAGCCGGGTTCGAACTTCAGGTCGGTGACCCCGGCTATCACGTCGAGGGCATCCTGTTGGGTGGTCGGCGTGGTGATCGGTATGCCGCGTTGGGTCAGCATCAGGTCGTAGTCCGGGATGCCGCTGGTGTGGTGGATCAGTTGATCGATGCTCACCCGGTCCGCCCACGCGGGCAGGCCGGCCACGTGGGCGGACAGCGGGTCGGTCACGGCGAGGGCACCGTCGAACGAGAGCAGCAGCACCGCGGTCGCGGTGAATTGCTTGGACACGGAGGCGATGTCGAACCGGGTGTCGGTCGTGAGCGGGGTGCCCGCGGCGACGTCGGCCAACCCCCGCGCGTTGGCCCACACCACCCGACCCTGCTCGGCCGCGGCCGCCGAACACCCCGGCCCATCGGCCGGCACCGCGGCCAGCACGCCGTCGCTGCGCGCCTCCCGGTCGTCGACCAACCCAGGCGGCGACGTCGACATTGGTGTCGATACCGGTGTCGAGGTTGTCGGGGTTCCCCCCGTGCAACCGACCCCGCACAGGGCCACCACCAGCAGCAGAACTGACCAACCCATCCGACCGCGACCACGACCGTGCTCCCTGTCGGGACGCGACGAGACAGGAGACGCGACGACCAGCCCATTACGCATGGCTTCACCTTTGTCCGGTTTGTTTGTGGGTGAATATGCCTGTGTC
>DASTGF010000107.1:0-2659 GCA_035719255.1 Microlunatus sp.
GTCGACCAACGACCTGAGGAGGTCGACACTGGCGCCGCGGCTGTCGGCTTGCGTCTCCGCACGACGGTCCGTTTGCGGATTCCCGCCAGACGTTGCGCCGTTGACAGATTGTTGATCGGAGGATGTCAACCGGTGGGGGGCGTGCGGCGAGTGAAGCAGTGATGGACACGCGTGGAGCAGCTGCTGCTGGCGGCGCTACCCCTGATCGGTGGCAGCGGCCAGCGCTCGCTGCGGTCGATATGACGATCGACGCCGACGACGCGGCGGCTCATGCCGGCGGTGACGAGGCGGATGGCCCTCGTCGCGGACGAGTGTCCTTCGACGACTTCTACCGGCAGGAATACCGCCACGTGCTTGGACTGGCCTACGTCCTGACCGGAAACGCGTCGGTGGCCGAGGACACCACCCAGGATGCGTTCACCGCGGCGTATCGGCAATGGGCGGCGATCGGCGGCTACGACTCGCCGGCAGCCTGGGTGCGCCGGGTCACCTGCAATCGGGCGGCGTCGGTGGTCCGGCGCAGGGTGCGGGAGGCGCTGGCCATCGTCCGGCTCGCGTACCGAACGCCGACCCATATCGAACTCGACGAGGGCGATGCGGAGTTCTGGCGGTCGGTTCGCGCCCTGCCAGCCCGGCAGGCCCAGGCGCTCGCCCTGTTCTATTTGGAGGACTACAGCGTGCGTGACATCGCCGCGGTCCTCGACTGCAGCGAAGGCACCGTCAAGACCCATTTGAGTAGGGCGCGTAACGCGGTCGCGCGCCAGTTGCGCCTAGAGCGCGTGGAGGATGGCCATGAAGGACCCAATCGGTGACGCCGAGATGAACGACCCGGGGATGAGTGATGGCGGGCAGAACAGCTTTGAGGCACGGGCACGCAAGGCGTCCGAGTCCGTCCGGCAGCAGCTGGCCGCGGCGAAACCGGGCGATGAGCTCGGCCTGAGGCGTGCGCACCGACCGATCCACCGGATGGCCATCCCGCGAGTCGCGGCCGCCGCGGTGCTCGTCGCCGGGATCGCGCTTCTCGGGCCGCGGCTCGTGGGAGGTGGCGGCAGCGGGTCGGCGGGCCTCGGCGGCGCCGGCGTGGCGTACGCGGCAGGGCCGCTGAAGGCGTTCGCGAACTGCGACGCAGTGCTCGGCTACTTCAAGGACCACGCCCCGGACTATCTGATCGAACAGGCGAGCAGGGGCTGGGCGGCGGACGGACGCGCAGAGCTGCCTTCACCGCCGACAGCGGCGCGCGCGGCCGACGCCACCGCTGGGGCGGCTTTGTCAACGCCAGCTCATTCGACCACCAATGTCGCCGAGGCCGGCGTTGACGAACCCGACCTGGTCAAGACCGACGGGAAGGTGATCGTCGCCGTCGCGCGCGGTCGGGTGCACCTGATCAGCGCCCACAACGGCCAGCTGTCCAAGGTGGCGACCCTTCCCGACACCGACGTAGGCAACGTCTTTCTCTCCGGCACTCGCGTGCTGGTGTTCAGCGGACAGCGGCCGGACGAGGTCGCACCCGGACCCCGGTCGGCGAGACAGCGGCAACTCCTCACCATCTACGACATTGCGACGCTCCGCACACCGAAGCTCGTGGCGACCCTCGCCGTCGACGGTGACGTTCTGGACGCCCGGCTGGTCGGGGCACAGGTGCGCGTCGTCACCGCCTTCTCGCCCGACCTCGACATTCCCTCGCCGTACTTTGGGCGCGAGGGCGGGATCGCCGAGGAATCCAAGAAACAGCTCCAGGACGCAGTCGCGAAGTCGACAGTGGACGACTGGCTCCCCACGTACACCCTGACCAATGGCGTCGGTGCCCAGGTGAGCAGCGGACGCCTGGTGGACTGTGCCGATCTGGCCAGACCCGAGAAGTTCTCCGGCATCGACACGGTGGCCGTCTCGTCGTTCGACATCACCTCAACACTCCAGGACCGTCACACCGTGGGGGTGGTCGCTGGCGGTCAGCAGCTCTATGCCACCGACACCGCGACCTACGTCACGACAACCGAGTGGAGCCGCGACGATACGACACCGACCACGAGTGTCCACAAGTTCCTGACTGGCCCATCAGGCGCGACCTCGTACCGCGGATCCGGCGAGGTGCCTGGAAGCCTGTTGAACCAGTACGCCATGTCGGAGGTCGACGGCGTGCTGCGGGTTGCCACCACGGTGTCCGGAAGCCGCGGCTGGGTGAATTCCCGGATGGTCAACGAGGGTGTGGTGACCATGCTGCGCGAACAAGACGGCACGCTGAAACAGATCGGACAGATCGACGGGCTCGGTCGCAAGGACAACGAATCGATCCGCGCCGTACGGTTCATCGGCAACGTGGGATACGTGGTGACCTTCCGCCAGACCGACCCGCTCTACGTGCTCGATCTGCGCGACCCCGCCGCGCCCAAGATCACCGGTGAGCTGAAGATCCCCGGCTACTCCGGCTATCTGCACCCGATCGGGACGGATCTGCTGCTCGGCGTCGGACAGAGCGGAAAAGGCAAGATCCAGTTCTCGCTGTTCAACGTCAGCGATCCCGGGTCACCCCGGCGGATCGACACCCAGGCCTACGGCTGGGGGAACGCCGCCGCCGAGTTCGACCCGAAGGCGTTCCTCTCCTGGGAGCCGCGCAATCTGGTGATGGCCCCGATCACCTCCTACGGCCCCGACAAGCTCG
>DASTGF010000108.1:0-13115 GCA_035719255.1 Microlunatus sp.
AAGGAGCTGGGCACGGGAGTGGGCCGCGAGATGACCGGCGGTGCTGCGTACCAAGACCCGGTCGATCCTGGTCAAGCTCGGCATCAGCCTGGGCCTGGGCCTGGGCTACCTCGGCCTCATCCGGCTGTACCAGTGGGACGAGAAGAGCGAGCTGGCCCCGTTCCTGACGTTGTACGCGCTGTCCGGGGTGATCGGCGGAGTCGTCTGCACGAACGCGTGGAGCTGGGATGCCACCCGGGTGCGGGAGGCGCTGACCAGCGGGCGGCGGTTGTGGTACGTCATGCTCAGCAAGAACCTGACCATGTTCGTGCTGGTCGGAGCCGTGGGGGTGCTGCTGAGCGGGCTCCTGGCCTGGCGCGCCGGGAGCTACGGCAGCAGCCTGGTCAAGGCGCTCGGCCAGCTGGTGACCATGATGCTGCTCTGGCTGGTGGTCGGGAACGTGCTGTCGGTCGTCGCGCCGCTCCGGGTCGAGCCGCTCGGCGCCCGGTTCAAGGACGGCACGCTCAAGCCGTTCCTTCTCTCCTTTCGAGATCGAGCGGGTGCTGCCTTCTCGTCGGGGTGGTCGCCGCCGCGGGCATCGGGTCGGCCCCGAGCCATGGTGTCGATCAGTGCACGCAATCGGCGAGTGATACGGGCGATTCAAACCACCTGACGGCCAGCAGCCAGCTCTCTACACTCAAGTGGTGGCGATGCGCGTGACGAGGAAGCCCTGGTTCGGCCCGAAGCGTTACCTCGGTTGGGGCTGGACGCCGGTGAGCTGGGAGGGCTGGGCTGCCGTTGGCGTTTTCGTCACCCTCTTCCTGCCCGCCGTCATCCTGATGCAGGGTCTGGAGAAATTGACCGCGGTGGTTCTGCTGCTGGGTGCCCTACTCGTGGTCTGCCTGCTGACCGGAGAACCGCTGAGATAGCTTGTGAGCGGCCCCGCGTCGTTGTTCGATATTGCCGGGACGAATAACCTCGCACTCATTTTACGGGCGAATTGATCATCCTGAGCTGTTCTCCAAGGGGATGCGTGACGTTCATCCGCCGGTGAACCGGCCGGCGACGGTTTGGGCCAGGACGACGGCGGCCAGGACGGCGACGGTGATCACGCTGATGGTGGGGGCGACCCGAAATGATCGACAGCAACGGCGATGATCTTGCGGGTGGGGTCGTCGGTTCTAGTTGCGGGTGCCCGCGTTCGCGAATCGCGGGCGGCGTGGTGGCCGCGGCCGGGTCGGATCCGGTGCCAGGGTGCCGTCGGGAGCGATGTGGCTGAACATGTTCTCGATGACGGACAGGATGTGTGGGTCGTCGACGCGGTAGAGCTGGCGGCGGCCGTCGCGGCGGGCGGTGACGACCCCGGCGGCTCGGAGCTTGGCGAGTTGTTGGCTGGCGGCGGGGATGTTGGCGCCGGTCAGCTCGGCGAGCGTGGTCACGTCGTACTCGCCGGCGGCGAGCAGCCACACCAGGTGCAGTCGTCCGGGTACGGAGAGGAGGTCGAACGTCAGGGCGGCGGCGTCGAGTTGCGCCTGGGTGATCGGGCGTGGATCTGTTGGCATGGCACCGCCCACTGTGCCAGCCCTTGTTCATTTGCGCAATCAATTGACCGTTGGTACGGTCGGTCAGATGCTACGGCGGTGCCGGGTACGAAATGGAGGTGGACGGCGATGACTTCGGATGCACATAGTCCCCGCGCGCGTACCACTGACGGTTCCCTTCCTGCCGCGTCCTGAGCGAGGTCTCCGCGCGGCCCGATCCCGCGTTCGGAGGCAGTGATGACCCTTGTTCGCCCGTTCACCGGGCTTGACGCACCGTTGCGGTCGCGGACCCGGTTGGTCGCGGACGTGGTTGTACTGCTGGGTGTGGCCGTGCTGTTCTGGCTGCTGTTGCGGTTGGCGCCCGGGGTGAGCGCGCCGTTCGACCCGGAATCGGCTCCGACCAGTGTGTCCACGGACCCGGCCAATCTGCCGTATTACGCGGCGCGCTCGCTGTTGCGGATGTTCGCCGCGCTCGCCTTCTCCACGGTCTTCACCTTTGTGTATGCCACCGCGGCGGCGCGGGTGCCGCGGGCGGAGAAGGTGCTGTTGCCGATTCTGGATGTGTTGCAGTCGGTTCCGGTGTTGGGGTTCCTTTCGGTGACGTTGGCCCTGTGGCTGACGCTGTTCCCGAACACGGTGTTCGGGTTGGAATGCGCGGCGGTGTTCGCGATCTTCACCAGCCAGGTGTGGAACATGACTTTCGCGTTCTATCAGTCGCTGGTCACTCAGCCGCGGGAGTTGGACGAGGCGGCCCGGCTGCTGAGACTGACGAAGTGGCAGCGATTCTGGAAGCTGGATGTGCCCAACGGGATGATCCCGTTGGTCTGGAACGGGATGATGAGCTTCGGCGGAGGCTGGTTCTTCCTCATCGCATCCGAGGTCATCAGCGTGAACAACCACGTCTACGCGTTGCCCGGCATTGGGTCCTACGTCGCGGCCGCTTCGCAGAACGAACAACCCGGCCGGATCTTGCTGGCCGTCGGCGTCATGGTTGTCATGGTGCTCGGTGTCAACGTGCTGTTCTGGCGTCCGTTGACGGCGTGGGCCGAGAGATTCCGGTCCGGCGACACCGCCGCGGCCCAGGAGCCGCGCAGCCTGACCCTGGACCTGCTTCGCCGTTCGAACCTGCCCGGGCTGGTCGCGCGGGGACTGCACCCGGTGGGCCGGATCCTGGACGCCGCCACCCGACCCTTCGGGCTGGCCGACCGGCCGCTGCTGGTGAACCGCACCCGCCGCCGCGTCGGCGATCTCGCGTTCACCACGCTGGTGGTCGCGCTGGTCGGGTGGGGGGCCTGGCGCATGCTGGCGTTCGTCTCGGACAGCACCGGCCTGTCGGCGTTCGGCGAGGCGATGTTGCTGGGCCTGGCCACCTTCGCGCGGGTCGTCGTGCTGGTCGTGGTCGCCACGGTGGTGTGGGTGCCGATCGGCGTCTGGATCGGGATGAACCCGCGGGTGACCCGGTTCGCACAGCCGGTGGTGCAGGTTCTGGCGAGTTTCCCGGCCAACTTCCTGTTCCCCTTCGTCACCCTGATGTTGATCAACGCCGGAGTCAGCCTGAACATCGGCGGCATCCTGCTGATGAGCCTGGGCGCCCAGTGGTACATCCTGTTCAACGTGATCGCCGGCGCCTCAGGGATCCCGATCGACCTGCGCGAGGCGGCCACCGACCTGGGTCTGGGGCGCTGGCTGCGCTGGCGCATGCTGATCGGGCCGGCCATCTTCTCCGCCTGGGTCACCGGCGGGATCACCGCCGCCGGCGGCGCCTGGAACGCCTCGATCGTCGCCGAGGTCGTGTCCTACGGCAACCAGACGCTGACCGCGACCGGGCTCGGCGCCTACATCGCCCAGTCCACGGCGACCGGCAACTTCGCCGACACCCTGGTCGGCGTGATGGTGATGAGCCTTTATGTGGTCGGCCTGAACCGGCTGTTCTGGCGCCGCCTGTACCGGATCGCCGAGACCCGGTACTCCCTGACCTGATCATCTTCTCCCCGAGCGCTCCCGCACGGAGGTACGTCATGATCCAGCCGCAGTTGGTCACCGAACAGCGGACCGCGATCGTCCAGGTCGAACACCTGTCGAAATCGTTCCCGTCGGCCGACGGCAGCACCATCACCGTGCTCGACGACGTCTCGTTCACCCTGCACGAGGGTGAAGTGGTGGCGTTGCTGGGCAAGTCCGGATCCGGCAAATCGACGCTGCTGCGCGCCATCGCCGGGTTGATCGCACCCACCACCGGGCAAGTCCGCTACCGCGGAACCCGGCTCAACGGCGCCAATCCCGGGGTGTCGATGGTGTTCCAGTCGTTCGCGCTGATGCCCTGGCTGACCGTGCAGGGCAACGTCGAACTCGGCCTGCAAGCGCGCGGTGTGCCGGAGGCGCAGCGCCGGCAGCGGGCAGTGCAGGCGATCGACATGATCGGCCTGGACGGCTTCCAGAGCGCCTACCCCAAGGAGCTGTCCGGGGGTATGCGGCAGCGGGTCGGGTTCGCCCGCGCACTGGTGCTGCATCCGGACGCGTTGCTGATGGACGAACCGTTCTCCGCCCTGGACGTGCTCACCGCGGAGAACCTGCGCAACGAGCTGATGGGCCTGTGGGCGCAGCCCGACCTGCCCACGAAAGCGATCTGCATCGTCACCCACAACATCGAGGAGGCCGTGCTCCTGGCCGACCGGGTCGTGGTCCTGGGCGCCAACCCCGGCCACATCAAGGCCGAAGTCCAGGTCCACCTGCCCCGACCCCGGGACCGGCGCAGCCCCACCTTCGAGGCGATGGTCGACCAGCTCTACGCCATCCTGACCGGACGAGACGAGACGCACGTCGACCGGGTGAGCGCACCCGGGCCGCTGACCCACCCGCTGCCAGCAGCCAGCACCGGCGGGCTGGCCGGGCTGGTCGAGATCGTCTACGCGCACAACGGGCAGACCGACCTTCCCGACCTGGCCGACGAGCTGTCCTTCGAGGTGGACGACCTGCTCCCGCTCGTCGACGCCGCGGTACTGCTCGGCCTGCTGGAAGTGGAAGGCGCACAGGCATTCCTCACCGACACCGGCCGCGACTGGTACACCGCGGACATCCACACCAGCAAGCAAGTGTTCGCCCGCCTGGCGGTCGAAAACGCACCTCTGGTCCGCACGATCGTCAAGGCGCTGGAGAACAGCGACGACGGCACCCTGCGCGACGACTTCTTCCGCGATCTGCTCCGCAGCGCCTACACCGCCGAGGACACCGAACGACAACTGGACATCGCGATCGACTGGGGCCGCTACGGCGAACTGTTCGACTACGACGCCGATACCGGCGAACTCGTCCTCTCTGAGGTCGTCGCCGCACTCACCGCCCACCTCACGCCACCGTTGGGGTGATTCAAGGACAACCAGCCCCGTCCGGTGTCCCTTGACAGCCCGGGGGCGCTGCGGGGCCGGCGAGCCTCGATCGCCGACTCGCCCGGATGGGCCGTTCCGGCCACCCAACCTGATCGACCGGCTCCGGCCCAACGTCGCGCCGAGACGATCGCGGCTCACCCGCTCCGGTAACGGTCGCCGCGGTCGTCGCGAAGGGGCGTTCTGGCTGGCGTCCGGCTGACCGGACCGTCTTGTCGAAGCCCGCCCGCGAACGCTGCACAAACGCCACCGCTATCTGGCGTCAGTTGGCGGCCGGCCGGATGTTCTGGTTGATGTGGAAGAAGTTGTCCGGGTCGTAGCGGCGTTTGATCTGCGCCAATCGCGCGTAGTTGTTTTGGTAGGAGGCCTGCACGCGTTCCTGGCCTTCGTCCATCATGAAGTTGATGTAGGCGCCGCCGGCCGACTTTGGGTGCAGCGCCTCCCAGTAGGCCTTGGTCCATAGGGTGAGGGCTTCGGCGTTCGCGGGGTCCGGGTCCACCCCGACGATGACGCCGGCCCAGCCGCCGTTGCGGTAGGCGAACGGTGTTGCGTCGGCCGCGACCCGGGCGACGGCCCCGTCGATGGGGTAGAGGTGCATGGTCGAGTGACCGGTCGGTAGCCGGGACCCGAAATCCTCGTGGACGGCGACGGCCTCGTCGTCGATCTCCTCGTAGAAGTCGGCCCGCCAGTACCACTGCAGGCCGGGCGGGTAGAGCGCGTTGAAGGCTGCGGTCAGGGCGCTGTACGGCATCGGCTGCAGGCCGACGATCAGCGGATTCCCGAAGGCTCGGACGGGGGCGAGCACCTCGTCGGCCTTCGCGTGCGGTCCGCTGTAGCACCACACGATCGCGCAGGCCTTGCGTCCCCAGAGTCCCTCTGGGAAGGGCGCGGCCGGGGGGATGGTGATCAGGCCGATCCAGCCGCCGAGGTCCTCGGGCAGCGATGGTTGAGTGTCCGCGTACCAGCGCAGGACCGCGCCGGCATCGGCGATGTCGTAGAGCACGGGTCCGCCGATGATCACGCCGTTCTCGCCGATCGGGTGGCAGCGGAAGGTGAACGATGTGACCACCCCGAAGTTGCCTCCTCCACCACGGATCGCCCAGTACAGGTCGGGGTGCGAGGTATCGCTGGCGGTCACGAAGCTGCCGTCGGCGAGGATCATGTCCGCGGAGAGCAGGTTGTCCACGGTGAGACCGTGGCGCCGACCGAGGTATCCGGTCACACCGCCGCCCAGGGTGAGCCCGCCGACGCCTGTCGTGCCGAAGAAGCCGGCCGGGGTCGCCATCCCGAAGGGCACGGTCGCGTGGTCGACGTCCGCCCAGAGACAACCTCCGTCCACCCGGACCGTGGAGTCCGCCGGCGAGAGCGCGACGCTTCGCATCTGGCTCAGGTCGGCGACCAGCGCCCCATCCCAGACGCCCAGGCCGCCGGCGTTGTGCCCGCCGCCGCGGACCGCCAGTTCGATCGCGTGCGTCCGGGCGAACAGGACGCAGGCCCGCACGTCGGCGGCGTCCCGGCACTGCGCGACGGCCGCCGGGCGTCGGTCGATCATGCCGTTGTAGACGGCGCGAACGATGTCGTAATGCGCGTGGTCCGGGGTGATCAGGTCGCCGCGCAGTTGCGTGGTCAACTCGTCCCAAGGGATCGTCGTTCTCGGCGTGGTGCCGGCCGTTGCCTCGATAGCCATCGCCCAAGTCCTTCCTCAGCGTGCGGCCGCCTGAATGGAGCCGCGATCGAACAGGAGGAACGTTACGAAGGGCACCGTTCGCGAACCGTTCGTCATGGCGCGGCGAAGGCCTCAGCCGGGGGTGGCGCCGTTCTGCATGAGGACCAGTACCGGAACCCACAACTGTTCGGCCTGGGACTCGGCATCGGCGAACGCCTGGGCGAAGAGCCGACCGGCCCGATCGGGATCGGGAGTGGTCGCCGCAAGCAGACCGAGCCAGTAGGGTTGGCGGGCTCGCGCACCCTGCACTCGGAGGTTGGTCAGGCCCTGGTCGATCACTCGGGTGCCGCCACCATCCTCCGACGCCCAGCCGCCGAGGATCCGGCCCCATTCTCCGTAGTAGCTGAATTGGTGGCGGGCGCACAGGTCCTGAAGTTCCGCGGACACCGCCGCGCAGGCGTCCCGCTCGCCGAGAAGCTGTCTGGTGATCGCCTCGTAGGCGAGGGCGACAACGATGCTGTACCGGTGCCCGGTGGCCCGGGCCTCGGCGGTCGCCTCGGCCGCCATCGACGCGGCCCGTCGGGTGTCCCCGGCAAACCACAACGCGTGCGCCCACCAGGCCGCGGTGTGCACCCGTGCCCGGGTGCCGACGCTGAGCGACTCTTCGCCCATCGCGCGGTAGCCGATGGTGAAATGCTCTATCGCGGAATCGATCCGACCCAGGTGCAGCGCCGACCCGGCGAGCGAGAAGTGGGCTTGGCCGAAGCGTTCGTCGCCCGCCTCGACCAGCGACACTGCTCGCTCGGCGACCTCGTAGGACTCCGTCATTCGCCCCTCGACGAACCGCGAGGCCCACAGCCCGACCGTTGCAGTCACCATCCGGCTCCGGTGCCCGAGCAGGTCGGCGAGCTCCACGGCGCGTTCGCAGGCCAGGCGCAGCCGGGGCGACGAGTACCCGTAGCAGGCGTTGATCGGCGGGATGGACTCCTCCAGGAGGGCCAACTCATCCCCGTCCCGGTCCCGCCCCGCCGGCATGCCGGCGAGTAGTTCCCGAGCCGCGTCGAGCAGCGCGAGCGCCTCCTCGTGCGCGTAGATCCCGGCGGCCACCAACGCGGCTCGGCGGTAATAGCGGACCGCGCGTTCCGGGTTGCCGGCCGACCGGTACTGCTGGGCGATCTGGGCGGCGACCGCGTCGGTCCGCCCCGACCAGAGCAGCTCCAGGGCCTGGGCCAGGCGACGATGCAGCAGCCACCGACGGGCCGGCGTGACCGATTCGTACGCAACCTGGCGGAGGAGCTCGTGTGTGAACTCGTACCGTCCGCCCACCTCGCGGATCAGCCGGCGACGCCACAACTCGTCCACCGCCGCGACCGCGCTCTCGGCCCCGAGATCGCTGGCTTCGACGATCAGCGGAATGGCGAAATCGCGTCCTACCGCAGCCGCCAGTCCGGCGACTTCCCGCGCCGCGGGACTGGTCTCCTGGATCCTCTTGCGCAGGATGCTTCTCCATCCGACGCCGCCTCCCGGTGGCACCCGCGAGAGGTCCAGCGACGAACGCGCCGCCTCCACGATGTAGAGCGGGAAGCCGCTGGTGGCCGCGTAGACGAACTCCGCCGCGACCGTCTGTCGCTGCTGGCCGGTCAACGCCGCCGCCAGTGCGGTTGTCTCGCTGAGATCCAGCGGGGCCAGCGACATCTCGGTGAGCAGGTGATCGTCCCGCAGCACGCTGAGCCACTGGTCGGTGTCGGTGGGGGTTGCCGTGAGGTTCGGCCGAGCGGTGGCGACCACCAGCAGCGGTGCGCGCGGAGCGACATTGAACAGGAAGCGGACGAAGCTCAACGTGTCGGGGTCCGACCATTGAAGGTTGTCCAGGACCAGCAGCACGGGTGACGCCCCGGCGAGCAGCGCCCGGGTCAGCCCCTCGAAGAAGCGGTGTCGCTGCCACAGGTCGCGGGCGCCGGACGGCCCGGTCACGTCGGCGGCCGCACCCTCCTCCGGGACGAGCAGGGCGGCCTGCTCACGCCAGGGTTGCTCCAGCCGCCCGCGGGACCGCATCAGCACCGGTTCGCGAAGCCAATCGGCCACCGGCGCCAACGACAACCGGCCCCCGGTATCGAAACATCGGGAAACGGCTGCAACGCCGCCCTCGCGACGCACCCGGGCGACGAGCTCGCCGACCAACCGCGACTTACCCACCCCGGGCTCGCCACGGATCAGCAGCACGCCGGGCTCACCGCCGGCGGCTCGCCGCCAGGCCGCGACGAGTACGTTCAGCTCGGCCTCCCGGGCCATGAGCACGGTGGGGGCCCCGCGCGTGTCGGCCCCCGGCGACGCACCCCCGTCGGCGTACCCGAGCAACTGGTCCAGGACCGCGGTCGTCCGGCGGTCCGGGGCGACGCCGAGCTCACCCTCCAGCGTGGTCGCGAGACGGTGGTAGGCCCCGATCGCGCTGGCCCGATCACCCTGCGCGGCGTAGGCCCGCATGAGCATGCGGTAGGCGCGCTCGTCGTACCGGTCGATCGAGATCAACTTGCGCAGCGCGGACACAACCACCTCCGTGCGACCATCGGCCATGGCCACACGACTGACCCGGTCGCACAGGGCCACGCAGCGACCGCGGACCTCCTCCCGCAGGTCGTCGAGCCACTCGCCGTCCAGACCGGGCAGTAACGGTCCTGCGTAGGTCGCGAGTGCGGCCATACCGTGCTCGACGACTGCGGACGCGTCCCCGTTCGCCTGCGCGAGCCGCTCCTCCCGGAGAAACGTCGCCAGGTCGATGTCGTGGCGATCCCGATCACGCCAGCAGATCTGGGTCGAAGTGATCTCCAAGGAATCGTCCGCGTCACCCAGCAACCGGCGCAGCTGATACAGCTCGCGGCGCAAATTCGTCAACGCCTGCGCGTCACCGGACCTCGGCCAGAACGCTCCGGCAATAGCGGCCCGGTCCTGCGGAACGCCGACCCGGGTCACGAGAAGACCGAGCAGAGCCACGGTCCGTGCAGATCGGGTCGCGATCGTTCCGATGGTCGCGTCGATCACGGCCTGCGAACCGAGCAGCCGGATGACGAGCATGAGCCCCACTCCTGCCTCTCCCCTCGTTGCCGAGTGTAGGAGGCCTTGTCGGGATTGTCCGCGAGCCGGGCACGACACCGGTCGCACAAATGTTCGCTTCGCCGGTCTTGGATCAGGCCTTGGGCCGCAGTCACGGTGATAGTCGCCAGAAGACATCAACCGCCTCCGGACCGATCGTCGGCGGGCGTGTGCATTGGTAGCGGGACAGTTCGAACCTGCGACCTCAGATCTTCAGGTCGGGGGTCCGCGTTTCAATACTTCGCACAATTGCTGTGGACAGAGATTCTGACGTGGACAAACTGATCTCATCCAGAGTCTCATGTGTTCACCGTCGGTCTCCCGAATTAGGTGGTGCTGTTCACAAGTCTGTTCACAAAGCGCCCGAGGAAGCGAGGGACATCCGCACTGCTCTTCGGACGGCGAGCAGCAGAGCCTCGGACGGAGCCGCATGAAGCAGGTGCTCCAAGATTTGCAGAACAGCCTGGTGGTCGGTGGAGCTGTGTGGAGCTGCGCGCCTGACAGAGGCCCAAGGACGCTGTCCGGCGGTCTTGGCGAGGGATAGGACGGTCATGGAGGTGGGCGTCATGACAACCTTCGCAACCCGCAAGCGGCCGCTCGCCCGTCTCGTCGCCGCCATCGGCACTGTCCTGGTCGCCACCCCACTGCTCGTCGGTGTCGGTGCTGCGCTCATGGCACTCTCGGGACGCTTCGGTGGTGCGGACAACGCCTTCACCGCGTTCTGGTACTTCGCCGTCGCAGCCGCTCCGGCCGCCCTCATCGGGGCAGTGGTGCTGCTTCTCGCTCATCGCCGAAACCCGCACCTGCGCGCCCTCGTCACCTGGACGGTGGTCGCCGCGGCCGGATGGCTCTTCGGCCTTGGTTCGGCGCAGGTCAGCGGCCTGGCCGGGGGAGAGTCGCCGCAAGAGCCGTGGATGTTCGTGCTGCTGGGCGTGGGCATCGCGGTCTACCTACTGGCCCTCGTGGGGCTGGTCGTGACCGAACGCCGAGCGTCGCGGTGAGTCTCAGCTGAGTCGCGCAGGAACCGGGCGCAGCACCGACGCCTGGCAGACCCTGCTCGCGCGCGGCGGGACTTGGGTCCGGCGTCGAAATGGAGTCCCGCTCTCGCTCGCAATACACCCCGGAGAACTTGAGGTGGATGCTCGCTCCAGGGCGGTTGCCCATCCTCGTTGACCGCGGTCCTGAGGGGGCGCCGCCACGGCTGCTCGCCGGATCAACCCGACCACGATCGGGCCCAATGCCGTGGCAGCAAGCGGCACATACACGAAGGAGGCGACGTTGTAAAAGTTCGGATTTCCTATCACCATGATCAGAACGTCAACCGCGAACACGATGGCCACGATTCTGGCCACCACCCGGAATCCGGGCAGCACGATTACACCGGTAACGACATCACTTACCTGGGGCCTTCCGCACACTCGTGGTCACTTGGCGGTGGACACGGATCGTGAGGACCCCAGGCCTCACTTCAGCGCATACCTCCCACAGCAGCGAGCCATGCCACCAGACCCTGCGAACCGGACAAACCATGCGATTTGCGCTACATCAGGCCTGGCCGGTCACTCGATCACTGATGGCCAGTGAAGGACGACCGTGGGGGACTTCGAGCGGCCGATGGCCCTGCATGACGGTCGACCGACGCGTGCGGTGTCGTCCCGCTCCGCGAGATCGCCACTCTGCCTCGGTGACCATTTGTCCCACTTGTCCGGATCCGGTGCCGCGCGTATGGTTAGCGCCGATCACAAGGAGGTCGCATCACAAGGAGGTCGCAATGGCGATCCGCAATCTCAGCAGACGTGACCTGTTAGCGAAGGGCGGCGTGACTGGCGCAGTGGTCGGTGCCATGGTGCTGGGCGTGCCCGGGCTGGCGCACGCCGACGTGAGCCACGGAAGCGAGCAGATCGGAGAGATCTACCAACTTCAGGCTGCGTTCCACCGGGCGAAAAGCCACCAGAACATCGAAATGATGGTCTCCTTGTGGACCGACGACTGCACGTTTACGTTCGACGGAACGACATTCAGCGGCAAAGATGCCGTCAGATCGTTCTTTCTCCGCTCAGGGTCATGGGCCCATCACCGGATGTCGCTCGTGCCGTCATTCAAGGACCAGATCGACGTGCACGGTAACACTGCGTTCCTGTACTTCGAATGCCACGACGTCGTCCTCGACGCGAATGATCCCGCCGGCCCGGTGGGCAGCATCGTGACGCACCTGACCGACTTCGGCACGATCCGTCGCGTTGGCGGATCATGGCTCTTCTGGGAGATGCACTTCGGCACTGCCGCCCCTCTTTCAGTGGACGCCATTTACGACACGTAGATCATCGAACCAGGAGTCGAGTAGGCTCAGATCGCCCGGCCCAGGTGGAGTAGAATTACCGTCATTGGAAATTCCTACTCCTATGAACCGCGGAGCCGGTAAAGCAACAAGCGGTGGGGCAACATCCGCCCATTGAATTGGACGCCCCGTTCTGGCCCATCGCCATGCCGCTCACCGTCGCCCTGGCGATCGCGGCCACCGGCGGTTTCATCGCCGGCGTCCTCATCGGCCGCAACCGTTACAAGAAATAGAAACCCATCGACAACCCAACCCGATCCGACACATCGACACTGCCAACCACATGACCGGCACCGCGAGCCGTCAGATCTCGACGGAACGCAACCGGGAGCATCGCCAACATGCGCCTGCCGATCGACATGTGGCTATCGGCGGTTGTGCATCGTGATCCACATCCGGACGTCCGGCGCTACCAACGGACTGGTCAGCCTACGGCGGTTGCTGTGACCCGTGGTTTCGCAGTCCAGCATTCCCGGTCCCCCGGTCGGCGGGTCGCCGGGCTGCGGGCGATGCCGCCCGAGGCGGCCGCACCTCAATCAAGATCGTTTCGGACGGTCTCGGGAAGGGCGGTTCACGTCCGCGCGTGTGTGAGCTTTTCGGAGAGGTGGTCGATCGCGATGTGGGCGTGGATGCGGACGCTGTCTGCCAGGGCGTCGTCAGCGGCGTAGAAGGCCGCATTGTGGTTGGGCACCAATCCCCGCCCGGCCTTGGTGGGGACGAGCTCGTTGTTGTCGATCTCGGTGTCCTGCACCCCGAACCCGAGGTAGACGCCGCCGAAGGTGTTGACGAACACCGAGACGTCGTCGTAGCCGAGACTTGCCGGCACTTGCACGACGCGGTCGGGGCCGATGACGCGCCGCAACGTCGGCAGGGTCGCCTCGACCCACTCGGGGGTGTTACGGACCGCCGGCACCGGTTGCAGGTACTCGACGGTGGCGGTGCAGCCGTAGGACTGGGCGGTGTGTTCGGCCAGGCGTCGCAGCCGGGTCTGGAGCTCGGTCATGTCGGTCTCGACCGAGCAGCGGATCGTTCCCCACGCCGTGATGGTGTCGCCGATGATGTTGAACCGGCCGCTGTCCTCGATATGCCCGAAGCTCACGGTGACGGGGTGATAGGCC
>DASTGF010000109.1:0-11187 GCA_035719255.1 Microlunatus sp.
CCGACCGCTGCTCGCACCGCGGAGCGCCCCTGCATGAGGGCGAGCTACGACGGGGCGAACCGTGTGAGGGCGAACCCAGCGGGGACGATCCCGGCGAGGGCTGCCTGGTCTGCCCGTGGCACGGCAGCGTCTTCGCGACCGACGGATCGGTCGTATCCGGACCGGCCACCCGCCCGCAATCGCGGTACGACGTCCGCATCCGGGCCGGCCGGGTCTGGGTGGCCCGCAGCGGTGAGACGCGTTCCCTGCGGCTGAACCCCGTGGGGCGCTGACCGGCGACCCGCGATACCGAGACCAATCAGCCTCGCCGACGAGGACCCGAACAGACCTGAGGCTCCAGCAGTGGGCCGACTGGTGACGACAGGAGCGCCGCGATGACGAAGAACACCGCGATGACGAACACCGCGACGAAGAAGAACGCCGCCCACCAGGATCCATCCCGGACCGCTCCACCTCCGGGGCACGATGCCGACCGTCCCAGCGAACTGGGTCGCGCCGGCTGGGTCCAGGTGGCCAAGAGAGGTTGGGCCGAAGCCAAGACCGACCAGGTGCCGCTGCTGGCGGCCGGCCTCGCCTATTACGGGTTCCTGGCCATCTTCCCGGCATTGGTGGCCACGGTCTCGCTCTACGGCCTGCTCGCCGATCCCGCACAGCTCGCCGATCAGATGTCGTCGTTGATGGCTGGCCTGCCCGCCGACGCACGCAATCTGATCGTGGCCCAGATGAGATCGGTGGCGTCTCGGCAGACCAGTCTCACCGTCGGAGCGATCATCTCGATCATCATCGCGCTGTGGTCGGCGTCCGGCGGGGTCAGCCAGTTGCTCACGGCGATCAGCACCGCCTATGACGAGGAGGAGGAGCGCCCGTTCCTGCGCAAGCGCGGCCTGGCTCTGCTGGTCACCCTTGCGGCGATCGTCTTCATGATGATCGTGTTCGGCCTCGTCGCCGTGCTCCCGGCGCTGCTGGGTCAGGGTTTCGTCACCGGCCCGCTGCGCTGGCTGCTCGAGATCATCCGATGGGTCCTGGTCGCAGTGATCGTCACGGTCGCGCTGGCGGCGCTCTATCGGATCGGCCCGGATCGCGACGCACCGAAGATGCGCTGGGTCTCCGTCGGTGCCGCCGTGGCGACGGTGCTGTGGTTGCTGGCCTCGATCGCTTTCTCGATCTACGTATCCACCTTCGGCAACTACGCCAAGACCTACGGCGCCGTCGCCGGCATCGTCGTGCTGTTGCTGTGGCTCTGGATCACGGCGTACGCGGTGCTCCTCGGCGCCGAGATCAACGCCGAGGCCGAGCAGCAAACCGAACGCGACAGCACCCGCGGGCCCGAGCAGCCGCTGGGCGAGCGGGGCGCGGTCAAGGCCGACAGTCTGCCCGGCGGTGGCGGGACCTGATCGCGCCGACTCCGCCCAGATCGTCAAGCTGAACTTGACGAAGGGACATGCGTCAAGTAATCCTTGACGCATGTCCGCATACCCCATGACCCTGTACGGCCTGCGCGAACCGCAGCCGGGACCGCGCTGGCGGCAGCTGTTCGAGCTGACCTGGCCCGCGTACCGCCGCTGGTATCTGAGCGAGGGGCGGGACCGCCGGCCCTCCCCCGTCACGGCGGGCGCCGCATTGAGCCGCCATCTCCCTGAACTGCTGCCCGCCTGGGCGCGGCTCGCCGAGCAGACCGGCTTCGATGACGACGCGATCGCCCTGCTGACCCACTGGAATCTGCCGGCCTTCGCGCCGGCAGCGGCCTGCAGCCAGGCCGTCACGACGGCGGATGGGCCGGCGCTGGTCCGCAACTACGACTACCGGCCGGATCTGTTCGAGTGCGTGAGCCTGTCCACCGACTATCTCCAGCCGGTGATCGGCACCAGCGACTGCCTGTGGGGGCTGCTGGACGGCGTGAACGGCTCCGGGCTGGTGGTCAGCCTGACGTTCGGGGGTGAGACCGCGGTCGGCGAGGGCTTCGCCATCCCCCTGGTGGTGCGCTATCTCCTGGAGGTCTGCAGCACCGTGGCCCAGGCCGTGGAGCAGCTGCGCCGCATCCCGATCTCGATGAGTTACAACATCACCATGGTCGACGCGACCGGCGATCACGGTACGGCACACGTCGGGCCCGATCGCGCGTGCGAGTTCCAGCGTCAGCCGCTGGCGACGAACCACCGCTGGCAGCAGCCGGTGGATCCGGCCCACGCTCGGAACTACCAGAGCGTCGAACGGTTCGACCGGCTGGCGGGGCTGCTCGGCACGGGGTCGACCGTGGACCGGGTGGCCGCAGCGATGCTGGAACCGCCCCTGCACACCCGGGCGTACCACCGGGGCTTCGGCACCCTCTACACCGCCGTGTATCGCGCCGAGCCCGGCTCGGTGACGTACCGGTGGCCGGGCACGGCGTGGCACCGGACGTTCGACTCCCCCGACGACACGGTCCGGGTGGTGCTGACGGACGCCTGACCGGCAACACCGGAGAATGGGTGACCGTGGTTGACGAATCCGACGCTCTGCAGCAGCTGCCCGAAGAACGTCTGGCCGCGCTGGCCCGGTCCGCGGTCGACGAGCTGGCCCGGCGGGGCAGCACCAGCGGCTTCCGCGCTTTGACCGAGCTCAGCGCGTACGTGGGGGTGCGGCTCGGCGAGGCCGCCCGCGCCGTCGCCGAACAGACATCCTGGACCCACGTCGGGGAGCTGTCCGGGACCACCAAGCAAGCGGCCTGGTCGCGCTGGCACTGGAGCTGATGCCGCGATCGGTCTCGGCGGATCAGGCACCGCCGGTGATGTCTGCGGCAACGGTGGCGGAACGCGGACCGATTCTGTGCGGCAACTGGCGTCGAGGACGACAGGCTCAGGGCGCACCGCGAGCGACCGAAACCGCCGTCTCATACTCGCCCCTGGTGATCCGGACGACGCCGAACTCGAAGTCGGCACGAGCCCCGGCTGACCGATCGATCCGCGCCAACACCGTCTGCATCGCGACGGGCGCATCCCACACCTCCACCTCCGCCAACGACACACCGCACGGCGTGTCGCCCGGCTGCGCCTGGAGCTCGGCGGCCGACCAGCCGTGCACGGGTGAGGCGAGCTTCGCGCGTGCGATGAACATCCGCGTCGGCGCCGCCAGATAGACCAGGATCAGATCTCCACCGGCAAGCGCGTCGCTGTGTGGTTCGTCGGCGCGCACCGGCCAGACCTGGGCGTGCAGGAGTCGGATCGCCCGTGGTGCCTGGTCGTGCCCGACGTTGAAGATGTAGTACGCCACCTGGTGACGGTAGACGGTTCGTGAACTCGGCGAGAGCCCACACTGAGACCGGTCCCGGACGACGTTCACGGGTTTCGCGTTCGCTTAGACCTGTCGTTCGCGACCACTCGCGGGACGGGTGGCGACCTGGTCCAGGAACGCGTCCACGAGCCGGCTCGCCCGGGCCCGGTTGCCGGGCTCCATGCCGTCTGACTCGACCCGCAGCTGCTGGCTGTCCACGCCGACGCTGTCCAGCTCCCGCAGCCCGCCGGTGGCCAGCCAGCGGTCCAGGATCTCCGGGGTCATCTCGGGGTGGAACTGGAGGGCGAGGTTGCGGCCCAGCACGAATGCCTGGGAGGCCCGTGGATTGCGGGCCAGCTCGGTGGCGGCCGGTGGCAGGGTCCACCGGTCGTAGTGCCACTGGAACCACGGGCCCGGATCGACGATCTCCGGGTCGTCGGAGCTGATCGCGATCCAGCCCAGCTCCGGCTGCGGAGCGCGTGCGACCGTGCCGCCGTGAGCCAGCGCCAGCAACTGCCCACCGAAGCAGATCCCCATCACCGGCACGTCCGCGGCATCGGCCTGCCGGAGCAGTTCGAGCTCGGGCAACACCCAGGAGCCGATCGTCGCATGATCGTACGCAGACCAGGGCGCGCCCAGCGCGACCACGGCGTCGTACGTCGTCGGGTCAGGGAAATCCGTGTCCACGCTGGGATCGGTGAACCGGTCGGCCTCGACCACCTGGTGCAGCACCAGCTCGTAGCCGCGCTCGATCAGCCGGTCCCCTACCGCGCCCGGCAGGCAGATGTGGTCGTGCTGGATGACGAGAACCCGCATCCCGCCATCCTAGTTCGGACCCGAACGATCCTCGGAATCGGTCGCGCCGAGACTTGTCGCCGACCGTCCCAACGGCTATCGTTCCGCACATCGTTCGTATCCAAACAATTGCCGCGTTCTGCCGACGTTGACGGGATGGTGCCCATGACGACCACGAAGACGATCGTCCGCGAGCACGAGGCCGACCTCGTGGTCCAGGAGGCCGAGACCGTGGCCGACGGCGTGCTGTCGCTGAGCCTGGCGAGCCCGGATGGGTCACCCCTGCCGGCCTGGACCCCCGGCGCCCACATCGATCTCATCTTGGGCGACGATCTCACCCGGCAGTACTCGCTGTGCAGCAGCCCCGGCCAGCCCGACCGCTGGCGGATCGGCGTGCTGCACACCCCGGACAGCCGCGGCGGCTCGGCCGCGGTCCACGCGCTGATGACCGGCGCCACGGTGCGGGTGAGGGGACCCCGGAACCACTTCCCGTTGGTTGCCAGCCCACGCTATCTGTTCATCGCCGGGGGCATCGGGATCACTCCGATCCTGCCCATGATCGCCGAGGCCGAGGCCGCCGGTGCAGACTGGTCGCTGCTCTACGGCGGGCGGCAGCGGTCCTCGATGGCCTACCTCCACGAGCTCGCCGCGTACGGCGACAAGGTGACCATCGCCCCCCAGGACGAGACCGGGATGCTCGACCTCGCGGCACTGCTGGGCGTGCCGCGACCGGAAACCCTTGTCTACTGCTGCGGACCCGAGGGCTTGTTGTCGGCCGTGGAGGGACTGTGCCAGAGCTGGCCGGCCGGCACCCTGCACCTCGAGCGGTTTGCGGCGAAGCCCACCGACGAGCCGGCCGGGACCGCATCCAGCTTCGAGCTCGTGCTGGAGCGCTCCGGTTTGACCCTGCAGGTGCCGCCGGACCGGTCCGTGCTCGAGGTGATCCGCGGTGCCGGCGTCAGTGTGCTGGCCTCCTGTCTCGAAGGCGTCTGCGGCACCTGCGAGACCGAGGTCATCGACGGCGACGTCGATCATCGAGACTCCGTGCTCAACGAGGAGGAGCGGGCCTCGAACGAGTTCATGATGGTCTGCGTCTCGCGCTGCAGATCCGCCCGGCTCACGCTCGACCTCTGACCAGCCAGCAGCTCGACTGTCATCCGGCAGCTCGGGCCATCACCCAGCAGCTCGACGCAACGATGCGGAAGGATCTCAGCTCATGACCCGGACCCATCCCCACAACAGCTGGTACGCCCTCGCTGCCAGCGATGAGGTCGGACGCGACCCTCTGGGCCGCCGGGCGCTGGACACCGGCGTGGTGCTGTTCCGCACCACCGACGGCGCTGCGGTCGCGCTGGAGGACCGCTGCGTCCACCGGCCGTACCCGCTGAGCCGTGGCTGGCTCGACGGCGACACGATCGTCTCGGGTTACTCGGGCTTCACCTACGACGCTCGCGGCTTCTGTGTCCGGGTGCCGACGCAGGACGAGATCCCGGTCGGCGCTCGGGTCCGCGGCTTCCCGGTGCACGACGACGGTGTGTTCGTCTGGGTCTGGCTCGGCGAGCCGTCGCTCGCGGCGCTGCGGACCCCGCCGGTCCTCGGTTGGCTGGACGAACCCGGGTGGGTCACCGTCGGTGACACCTGGGAGACCGCTGCCGATCTGGCCCTGCTGCACGAGAACTTCGCCGACATCACCCACGTGGCGGTGGTCGATCCCTTCATCGCGCCACCGGTGCTGCGCAACTCTCCGCCGCCACTGGAGGTCGAGGTCACCGAGACCACCGTGGCCTTCTCGCGGACGTACGCGAAAGCGCCGATCGCGGCCTGGCAGGCCGAGCTCGCCGGCCTGGACCCCGACGCCAGCCACGTCCAGCGGGAGCGGGGCATGTTCGCCTCCCCCGGCGTGTGGGTGGACTCCTGGGACGTCGAGGTCGAGGGCGGTACGCCGCCGGTGCTGACGTTCCGGTTCACCCATGCCGTCACGCCGATCGCCGCCGGCCGGACCCGGCACGCCTGGCGGGTGAGCCGCAACTTCGCGCTGGGGGAGCAGGCCAGCAAGGTGCTGGTGCCGATCTTCACCGAGTACTACCGCCGGGTTCAGTCGATCCTGGAGACGATGCAGCAGGTGATCGACAGCGACGGTCCGCGCCGTGAGGTGAACGTCAGTGCCGACGCCGCCGCACTCCAGGTGCGCAAGATCATCCGCAGCATGGTGGCCGACGAGACCGGTACGCCCGTCCGCCGCGGTCCCCGAGCAGCGCAGCGCCGCTGATCCCCGCCCCTGCCCCCTCCAGCTGCCCCCTCCAGGTCAGGGGTGATCGGGCCGGGTCGTCTCGCGCAGGATGGTGATCACCCGGTCGGCCTTCGTCTCGGGGTTGACGAAGACCAGTCGCAGCACGGTGCGGCCGCGCCAGACCGTCGGCACACAGAGGATCTGGCCCTCCCGGGCCAGGCGCTTGGACCACCGGCGGTAATCGTCGGGATCCCAGCCGGGTCGCTCGAAGATGATCACCGAGAGTTCCGGCTCGGCCAGCAGCGCCAGGGTCGGCAGGGCATCGATCTCGGCCGCCACCGTACGGGCCACCTGCAGCGTCCGCTCGATCGCCGCGGTGTACCGATCCGTGCCGTGCACCGCGAGGCTGAACCAGAACGGCAGCCCGCGGACGCGACGGGAGAGGTGCACGGCGAGATCGGTCGGATTGGGAGCCTCACGATCGATCGCGTCGAGATAGCCCGCCTGCTGACCGTGTGCGGCCTTGGCCAGGGCCAGGTCGCGATAGACCAGCGCGCAGCAGTCGTACGGCGCGAACAGCCATTTGTGCGGGTCGACGATGAAGCTGTGCGCCCGCTCGATGCCGTCATAACGCCACCGCACCGACGGGGCGGCCAGGCCGGCACCGCCGTACGCGCCGTCGACGTGCAGCCACAGGTCCGCCTCGCCGCAGAGGTCGGCGAGCTCGGCCAGATCGTCCACCACGCCGGTGTTCGTGGTGCCGGCCGAGGCGACCACCGCGAACACGCCCGGGTGCGCGGCCACAGCCGCGCGCACCGCGGCCCCGGTCAGATGACCCCGGTCGTCCTCGTCGACGATGATCACCTCCACGTCCATCACCGACGCCGCCGCCGTGATCGAGGAGTGGGCGTCGTGGCTGCAGACGATTGCCCGGGCGGCGTCGCGGCCGCGCCGCCTGCGAACGTACGTCCTCGCGGCGACCAGCGCGGACAGGTTGCCGAGGGTGCCGCCGGAGACGAAGCAGCCGCCGGACTCATCGGGCCAGCCGAGCAGGTCGGTAATCCAGCGCAGCGCCTCGTTCTCGGCGAAGATGCCGCCGGCGCCGGCCTCCCAGGTGCCGCCGAAGATGTTGAAGCTGCTGACCGTCGCGTCGAAGGCCCGGGAGACCAACGTGGGGGCCGCGGGGACGTACGCGAGATTGAGCGGATCGTCCTGGGCCCGGGTCGCCGGCGCCAGCACGTGCTCGAACAGCCGGAGTGCCTCGGTTCCGCCGATCCCGGCCGGTGTGATGGTCCGACCGGCCGCCGCCGCCAGCTCCGAGGCCGGCCGGGCGGTGGACTTGGGGTCGGAGGCCCGGGTGATCCGCCGGGCGGCAAGCTCTACCGCCGCCCACGCCACCCTGGACTCGTCACCCCAGACCCCGTGCTCACGTTCCGGTCGACCCGGATCGACGTCACCGTCGGCCTCACTCACCGTCGATTCGACCTTTCCTGGTGTTGCTGGGTCACGATCCCCGCGAGTTGTCGGGGAAGGTGGGTCAGCGGGTGGTCACGGTCACGGGGAACTTCTTGATCCCGTTCACGAAGTTGCTGCGGACGCGGGTGACCTCGCCGTTGAGCTCGATCGAACCGAGCCGCGGGATCAGCTCGGTGAACATCAGCCGGATCTCCATCCGGGCCAGCGCGTTGCCCATGCAGACGTGCGGGCTGCCCTTACCGAAGGTCACGTGGTCGATGTTCGTGCGCGTGACGTCGAACGTGTACGGGTCGTCGAACACGTCGGTGTCGCGGTTGCCGGACGCGAACCACATCACGACCTTGTCGTCGGCCTTGATCTGCTTGCCGCCCAGCTCGGTGTCACGGGTCGCCGTGCGGCGGAAGTGATAGACCGGCGACGCCCAGCGCAAGAACTCCTCGACCGCGTTGGGAATCAGCTCGGGGCGCTCCTGGAGGATCCGCAGCTGATCTTGGTGCTCGATCAGCGCGAGCATCGCCTGGCTGATGGTGTGCCGGGTGGTCTCGTTGCCCGCGATCACCAGCAGCAGGAAGTAGTTGTCGAAGTCGGTCGCGCTGAGCGGCTCCCCGTCCTCGGGAGTACGGTTGACCAGCAGGCTGATCAGATCCGTGCCGTCCTTGCCCTTCCGCTCGGCCGCCAGCTTGCGGCCGTACTCGAAGACCTCCAGCGACGCCGGCGAGCGGAACGGCAGATGCTTGTACTTCACCGAGTCGGGGTCGGTGATCAGATGCTTCGAATACTCCGGATCGGTGTTGCCGATCATCTGGTTGCCCCAGTCGATGAGCATGCCGGTGTCCTCCACCGGGACGTCGAGCAAGCGGACGAGCACCTGGATGGGGAAGTCGGCACTGACCTTCTCGACGAAGTCGAAATCCCGGTTCTGCAGGGCGTTGTCGACGGTCTCCTTGGTGAGCCCGCGCAGGAAGTCCTCGTACTTGCGGGTCAGCGGGCCGGCGCTGAACTCGCGCTGGATCAGCTTGCGCAGGGCCCGGTGCCGCAGGCCGTCGGTCTCGAGGAGCGACCGCCGCAGATCCATCAGATCGTCGTCGACCTCCTCGAGATTGACGTACTTCTCGGACGTGAACGTCTCCGGATCCTTGTCGACCGCGCAGATGTCGGCGTGCTTGGTGACCGCCCAGAACCCGTGGTTCGGCGGCGCCTCCTCGGTCCAGTGCACCGGGTCCTCGCGGCGCAGGGTGTCCAGCATCGCCCAGCCCTCGTTGCGGGCGAAGGCGTCGAGGTCGGTCAGGTCGACCTGCTCGAGGGCGATCTCGGGAGTGGGTAGCGGCACGGTCTCTCCTGTGGGGTGCTCCGGATGGTCGAGGATGCTGTTCGGGCTAGAGGTGATAGGCGTACTCGCGGAACTCCCAGTCGGTGACCCAGTGCTGGAAGCGTTCGAGCTCGTTGCGCTTGTAAGTCAGGAAGGTCCGCAGAAAGGGCTCGCCGAGGATCTCCTCGAAGGCGGTGTCGGCTTCGAAGGCGTCGAGAGCGGAGCCGAGATCGGTGGGCAGCATGGTGGCCTTGGTCGGGTCGTAGCCGTAGCCCTCCAATGGCGCCGAGGGCTCCAGTTCGTCGCGGATGCCGAGGTAGGCGGCTGCCAGCAGCCCGGCGATCGCGAGGTACGGGTTGGCGCTGGCGTCACCGAGCCGCAGCTCGAGCCGGCTGGCGTTGCCGCGTTCGGGTGGGATCCGGACCATCGCGCTTCGGTTGTCCAGACCCCAGTCGATCAGCCACGGGGCCAGCGTGTCGGGCCCGAATCGCTTGTAGGAGTTGATCGTCGGGTTGCAGACCGCGGCCAGGGCCGGCGCGTGGGCGAGGATGCCGGCCACCGCGTGCTTGGCGATCTTCGACAGCCCGTCCTTGGACGTGGGGTCGTCGAACAACGCGTTGCCGGCGTCGTCCCAGGTGGAGAAGTGCAGGTGGAAGCCCGAGCCGCCCTCGTCGTTGAAGGGCTTGGCCATGAAGGTGGCCAGCTTGTCCTCCTGCCGAGCCAGTTCCTGGATCGCGGTCTTGAACCGGAACGCGCGGTCGGCGGCGTCGAGAGCCTCCGAATGCCACAAGTTGATCTCGAACTGCCCGCTGGAGAACTCGTGATTGGCCGCCACAACCTCGATGCCGTACGCGGCCAGGTGCCGCAGCGTGCGCAGCAACACGTTCTCCGGATCACCCTTGAGCCCCGCGACGTAGACGTTTCCGGTCCCCTCGCCGTATCGCTCCCAGCCGGTGGCGTTCTGCGCGGTGCGCTGCAGGATATAGAACTCGAGCTCCGGACCGACCGTGGGCCGCATGCCGAGTTCGGCGAACTTGCCGATCACCCGCTTGAGCACCGCGCGCGGGCTCTCGTGCGACGGGGTGCCGTCGGGGTTGAACACGTCGGCGATCACGTGAGCCACACCCGGCTCCCACGGAATCCGGTGGATGGTGCTGATGTCGGGGAAGGCCAGGACGTCCGGGAGGCCCGCCGCGAGCCCGCCCTCGATGTCGACCACGTCACCCATCGGCGTCGTGCCGTAGACCGAGCGACAAAACGCGACTCCCCCACCGACGGTGCGCGCGAACCGGTTGACCAGGATGTCTCGCCCGCGCTCGCTGCCGATCAGGTCGGAGTAGCCCACCCGGAGAACGTCGATCTCCTTGGTGATCAACTCCGCGGCCGCGTCCTCCAGACCGCTCGTGTCGAAATGCACCACTCGAAACCACGCACCTTTGCTGTGTGTCCCGTTCGCTGAATCTGCAGGGGCGTCCCGGCGGTGCCGGGGCGCACGGTCATTCGGGTCCGAACAATACCGAGAGCAGGGGCTCGCCGCAAGGACCCCTCAGCGTCCCGCTCCCTGCCGGCCGGGCGCCCGGGCCAACCCGATGGGCGCAGGGGCATTGCGGCCGGACCGACCCATCGGTATCGTACGGGTCCTAACGATTTTCCGCCTCCCGACCACCCGACGGGCTCTCGCCCACCGAGGAGTGTGCATGACCGACGTCAAGGGCTTCTTCTACCCGCGGACCGCCACCGGCCGGTCGTCGCTCATCCCCTCCCCACCCTGGTACTACTCCGGCGATCTGCTCACCGTCGAGTACCGCACCGACCCGGCCCGGGTGGCGGAGCTGTTGCCGGCACCGCTGGAGCTGGCCACCGAGGATCCCGGCGCCGTGGCCGTCATCTGGGCGGACTGGCAGTCGTGCTCCTCCAGCCGTGAGGAGCTCCTGGACCCGGTCCGTTCGCAGTACAAGGAGGCCTTCGTGGTGGTCCGCTGCTCGTTCGAGGGCGAGGTCTACTCCCGATGCGTCTACATCTGGGTCGACAAGGACTTCGCCATAGCCCGCGGCATCCACCAGGGCTACCCGAAGAAGCTCGGGTCGATGTGGCAGACCCGGCCGCATGCCTTTCCGCAGGCCTCTCC
>DASTGF010000110.1:0-19733 GCA_035719255.1 Microlunatus sp.
CTCACAACTCGGGAAGACAGACGGGCTCAAGGGCCCTGGCGGCGGCGCAGGTAGCGCTCGAACTCGGCCGCGATCGCCTCACCGCTCGCCTCGGGTAGCTCGGTGGCGTCCTGGCTGGCCTCGAGGTTGCTGACGTACTCGGCCACCTCGGCGTCCTCGGCGGCCAGTTCGTCGACGCCGCGCTCCCACGCCTTGGCCAGCTCGGGTAGCTCGCCGAAGTCGAGTGGGACGTCGATCAGCCGTTCGAGCCGCGACAGCAGCGCGTACGTCGCCTTGGGGCACGGCGGATGGGCGACGTAGGCGGGTACGGCGGCCCACGATGACAGGGTCGGCACCCCGATCCGCCCGAGAGACTCCGAGAGCACGCCGACGATCCCGGTCGGACCCTCGTACGTCGATGGCAGCAGTCCGAGCTGCTCGCCGAGTTCGATCGAGGAGCTGGAGGACGACACGGGGATGGGTCGCGTGTGCGGGATGTCGGCCAGCAGAGCCCCCAGCAGATGCACCCGGGTGACGTTGGCCGAGGTCAGTGCGGACGCCAGCAGGGTGGCGAACTGCCGCCACCGCATGTTGGGCTCCGGCCCGCGGACGAGCAGCAGGTCTCGGCCGTCGGCGAGGCGGCCGATGTGCAGCTCGGTGGTCGGCCAGACGAGGCTGCGGCTGCCGTCCTCGTCCAGCTCGACCTGGGGCCGGTTGACCTGGAAGTCGTAGAAGTCGTCGGGGTCGAGCGCGAAGGCGAGTTCGGCGTCGTAGACCTCGGCCAGGTGGTCGACCGCGGCCGAGGCCGCCGACCCGGCGTCGTTCCAGCCCTCGAAGGCTGCGACGACGACCGGGTCCACCAGATCCCGGAGCTCGCGTCCGATCGACGTGTCCATGATCCCCACCCTATTCCGCGATCCCCACCCTCTTCCGCGCTGGCGGCCGGCGGACCACCACAACCCGGTCTGTCGGCGGGCGGGATGCGCGAGCGGCCCGACGCCGGGATGCGGTGAGATATCGGGAGGCGCCGCGACGGCGCGCCCTATTCTCGACGGGTGCCCGTGGACCTGCGTTCTGCCCTGACCCGTCGCGTCGTGATCGCCGACGGGGCGATGGGCACGATGCTGCAGGGCTATCAGCTCGGGCTGGACGACTTCGAACAGCTCGAGGGCTGCAACGAGGTGCTGAGTGTCACCCGCCCGGACGTGGTGCGCGCCATCCACGACGCCTACTTCGCCGCCGGTGTGGACGCAGTGGAGACCAACACCTTCGGCGCGAACCTCTCCGCGCTCGGCGAGTACGACATCGCCCACCGGATCGGGGAACTCGCCGAGGCCGCTGCCCGGATCGCTCGGGAGTCGGCGGATGCCGCGAGCACCCCGGACCGCCCGCGCTGGGTGCTGGGCAGCGTGGGGCCGGGCACGAAGCTGCCGACCCTCGGCCACGTCCGGTTCGCGCGGCTGCGCGACGCGTACCAGCAGCAGGTGGAGGCCATGCTCGCCGGCGGCATCGACGCCGTGCTGATCGAGACCTCCCAGGATCTGCTGCAGACCAAGGCCGCCGTGCTCGGTGCGCGGCACGCGTTGCGGGCGATCGGCGCGGACCTCCCGGTCATCGTCAACGTGACCGTCGAGACCACCGGCACGATGCTGCTCGGTTCCGAGATCGGCGCCGCGCTGACCACGCTCGAGCCGCTCGGCATCGACCTGATCGGTCTGAACTGCGCCACCGGCCCGGCGGAGATGAGCGAGCACCTGCGGCACCTGTCCAAACATGCGCGGATCGGGCTGGCCTGCATGCCGAACGCCGGGCTTCCGCAGCTCACCGCCGACGGAGCCCGGTATCCGCTGACCCCGGTCCAGCTGGCCGACGCGCTGGAGCAGTTCGTCGGCGAGTTCGGGCTGGGTCTGGTCGGCGGATGCTGCGGTACGACGCCGGAGCACCTGCGGCACGTCGTCGACCGGTTGCACGGCCGGGAGAAGGCGCAGCGGACGCCGGCGCCGGTGCCGGCGTCGTCCAGCCTGTACGCCGACGTCCCGTTCCGTCAGGACACCAGCTACCTCTCGATCGGCGAACGGACCAACGCCAACGGCTCCAAGGCGTTCCGGGACGCGCTGCTCGAGGCGCGCTGGGACGACTGCATCGAGATCGCCCGGGCCCAGATCCGCGACGGGGCGCACCTGCTCGACCTCAACGTCGACTACGTCGGTCGCGACGGCGCCGCGGACATGCACGAGCTCGCCTTCCGGCTGGCCACCGCGTCCACGCTTCCCATCGTCATCGACTCCACCGAGCCGGCGGTACTCCGCGCCGGGCTGGAGTGCCTCCCCGGACGCAGCGTGGTGAACTCGGTCAACTACGAGGACGGCGACGGCCCCGACTCCCGATTCACCAAGATCATGGAGCTGGTGGTCGAGCACGGCTCCGCGGTGATGGCCCTCACCATCGACGAGCAGGGGCAGGCCAGGACCGCGGAGTGGAAGGTTCGGATCGCGGAGCGGCTGATCGAAGACCTCACCGGTTCGTGGGGGTTGCGCGACTCCGACATCATCATCGACTGTCTGACCTTCCCGATCGCCACCGGTCAGGAGGAGACCCGGCGCGACGGGATCGAGACCATCGAGGCGATCCGCGAGGTCAAGCGGCGCCATCCCGACGTCCAGACCACCCTCGGCCTGTCCAACATCAGCTTCGGGCTGAATCCGGCGGCGCGGATCGTGCTCAACTCGGTCTTCCTCCACGAGTGCATCGAGGCCGGGCTGGATTCGGCGATCGTGCACGCCGCCAAGATCATCCCCATGGCCCGGATCCCCGACGAGCAGCGCGACGTCGCGCTGGATCTGGTCTACGACCGCCGGCGCCCGGCGACCGACGACACCCCGGCGTACGACCCGCTGCAACGCTTCCTGGAGCTGTTCGAGGGCGTGACCACCGCCGACACCCGGGCCGAGCGGGCCGCCGAGCTCGCCAGACTGCCCGTGGGGGAGCGGTTGCAGCGCCGGATCATCGACGGTGAGGGAAAGGGTCTCGACACCGACCTCGAACTGGCGATGGCCGACGGCAAGACGGCGCTGGAGATCATCAACACCGACCTGCTGGCCGGAATGAAGGTGGTCGGTGAGCTGTTCGGGTCCGGCCAGATGCAGCTGCCGTTCGTGCTGCAGTCCGCCGAGGTGATGAAGACCGCGGTCGCGCACCTCGAGCCGTACATGGAGACGACCGACGACCGCGGCAAGGGCACGATCGTGCTGGCCACCGTCAAGGGCGACGTCCACGACATCGGCAAGAACCTCGTCGACATCATCTTGACCAACAACGGCTACACGGTGGTCAACCTCGGCATCAAGCAGCCGATCAGCGCCATCATCGAGGCGGCCGACGAGCACCAGGCGGATGCCATTGGCATGTCCGGTCTGCTGGTCAAGTCGACGGTGGTGATGCGGGAGAACCTCCAGGAGATGAACACCCGCGGCGTGGCCACCGCGTATCCGGTGTTCCTCGGCGGTGCCGCCCTCACCCGGGCGTACGTCGAGCAGGACCTCCGCGAGGTGTTCGCCGGTGAGGTCCGCTACGCCCGCGACGCGTTCGAGGGGCTGCGGCTGATGGATGCGTTGATGGCCGTCAAGCGTGGCGAGGAGGGCGCCGCTCTGCCGGCCCCGCGGGAACGCCGGGTGCGCGCCACCCCGCGCCCCGAACTCGCGAAACCGCGCTCCGATGCCGTCGAAGGCGCTTCGACCGCGTCAGAGCCTGTGAGGTCCGACGTCGCCGTCGACGTCGACGTCCCGACCCCGCCCTTCTGGGGTGACCGGATCGTCAAGGGCATCTCGCTCGCGGACGTGGCCGGCTATCTGGACGAGCGCGCGACCTTCATGGGGCAGTGGGGGCTCAAGGGCTCACGGCAGGGACCGAGCTATGAGGAACTGGTCGAGACCGAGGGCCGGCCGCGGCTGCGCGCCTGGCTGGACCGGATCCACACCGAGCAGATCGCCGAGTTCGCGGTGGTCTACGGCTACTGGCCGTGCTTCAGCACCGGAGACGATCTCGTCGTGCTGCGACCGGGGGGCGAGGTGGCCGACCCCGCCGCCGAGCTGTGCCGCTTCGCGTTCCCGCGGCAGCGGCGTGGTCGCTACCTGTGCCTGGCCGACTTCTTCCGAGACCGCGAGCTGGCCCTGGCGAAGGGTCCGGACGTGGTCGCGTTCCATCTGGTCACCATGGGTGCGCAGGTCTCGACGGTCACAGCGGAGCTGTTCGCGCGGAACGCGTACCGGGACTATCTGGAGCTGCACGGTCTGAGCGTCCAGCTGACCGAGGCGCTCGCCGAGCTGTGGCACGCCCGAGTCCGCGCCGATCTGGGGTTCACCCGCGACGACGGCGACGTGGATGCGATGATCCGCGACCAGGCGTACCGGGGGTCGCGGTACTCGTTCGGCTATCCGGCCTGTCCGGACCTGGAGGACCGCGCCAAGTTGGTCGCCCTGCTCCGCCCCGAGCGGATCGGGGTCGAGCTGTCGGAGGAGCTCCAGCTGCACCCGGAGCAGTCCACCGACGCGATGATCGTCCACCACCCCGAGGCGAAGTACTTCAACGCCCGCTGACCCTGCACCCCTCCTCCCTCGCGGAGTGTGCGGGAACGACAGCGACACGCCGACGCGGCCGGTCGTTGGCGAACAGTCGCGCTCGGAGTGCGGATTTCGCCTCGTGGGGACCGGGCTGGGACAATGGCGGAGACATGAATGATCCCGCTCCGACGATCGAAGCCCCCACGCAGACCGGAACTCAGCGCCCGGCAGCGGTGCTGTGGGACTTCGACGGCACCCTCGCCGACACCGAACCGCTCTGGGTCCAGGGGGAGTTCGCCCTGGTGGAGTCGCTCGGCGGCACCTGGTCCTTCGAGCACGCCGAGCACATGGTCGGCAACTCCCTGCTCGACTCCGGTGCCTACATCCTCGACGTGATCGGTCGGCGCGACCTGAGTCCCGCCTGGGTCGTCGACCAGCTCATCGAGCACGTGGTGCAGGCCTTGGTGGATCAGCCCATCCCGTGGCGTCCGGGGGCGCTGGAGCTGCTGCAGAGTCTCAACCTCGCCGGCGTGCCGTGCGCCCTGGTCTCCGCGTCCTACCGGGTGATCCTGGACGCCGCACTGCGGCGGCTGCCCACCGGTGGGTTCGACGTCTCGGTGGCCGGTGACGAGGTGAGCATCGGCAAGCCGCACCCCGAGCCCTATTTCGAGGCGGCCCGCCGGCTGGGCGTCCGGACCACCGACTGTGTGGTGATCGAGGACTCGGCCAACGGTGCCGCATCCGGCAACGCCTCCGGTGCGCTGGTGCTCGCGGTCGAGAAGTACGTCCACGTGCCGCGCGTGGACCGTCGGATCCACCGCGAGACGCTGGTCGGGCTGGACCTGGACGAGTTGTCGCTGCTCCTCGGCCGGGCGAATGCGATCTGAGCGCCTGCGCTCGGCGCGCGGTCGCATCGGTCGGCGGCTGGCTGCTGCCGCGGCGCTGACCACCGCCCTCGCCCTCACCGCCTGCACGACCGAGGCACCCACGCCGGTGCCGAGCAGCGTCTCGCCGTCGACGCCGCGACCGTTCACGGTGATGTCTACCGACACGATCCGGGTGACCGATCCGGCCGCCATCACCACGGCCTCGTCGGCAATGGTCTCGCTCAACGTCTTCCAGCGCCTGATGACTGCGCCGCCGGGGGAGGCGGTACTCAAACCCGACGCCGCCAAGGACTGCCTGTTCACCTCGCGGACGACGTACACCTGTACCTTGAACCGCGATCTGCAGTTCTCCAACGGCCACCCGCTGACCTCGAGCGACGTCAAGTTCTCGATCCAGCGCGCCGCGCGGCTGGCGGTGCCAGGATCGTCGGCGAGCCTGTTGTCGTCCCTGCGCAGGATCGAGACGCCGGATCCGATCACCGTCCGCTTCGTGCTGAGCGAGCCGGACACCCAGTTCGGCTGGGCATTGGCCTCACCGGCGGCCTCCATCGTCGACGAGGAGGTGTACGACGCCGACGAGGTCCGCCCCGCCGACCAGCCGATCGTCGGGTCCGGTCCGTTCACCGTGACGGGGTTCTCCGACCACACACTGACGCTGACCAAGGCCGCCCACTACGTCGGGTTCAGCCCCGCGCGGCTGCCGAGCCTCGTCTACCGCACCGCGCCGGACTCAGGCACCATCGAGGACGCCATGAAGAAGCACCAGGTCGACGTGGTGTGGCGAGGCCTCAATACCGCGGCGGTCACCCGTTACGCCGGGCAGATCACGCAGAACGCCGACGAGCGGACCGCCGACGGCTTCGCCATGGCCACCTACACCGGCCTGCTGGTCAAGGAGATCGTCTGGTCGCCGGACTCCGACCTACGCAAGAACAAGTCGCTGCGTCAGGCGATCGCGGTCGCGCTGCAGGGCGACCGCACTCTGGAGTCGATCATCCCCGGCGGCATCCCGGGGCACATCGCTACCTTCCCGGCGGGCGGCAAGGCCACCCCCAAGGTGACCTGGAACAACCGCATCCGGCTCACCCTGAGCTATGACTCGACGGCACCCGACGCGCGCGATCTGGCCAACCAGATCCGTACCCGGCTCGAGGACACCGGGGGGCTCAGCGTGCGGGTCCGGGCCGACGACCGCAACGCCGATCTGAGCCTGGTCGACTACAAGGCGTGGACTGCGACCCCACTGGCCTGGCTGCAGCCCTACCTCGACTCGCCGCTGCCGGGGTCGGCGGCCAAGATCGAGAGCCTGGTCACCGCGTACAGCGAAGCGACCGACCCGAAGGCGGCCGACGTGGTGATCGCCCAACTGCAGCGGCAGGCCGCGCAGGATCTCACCGTGCTGCCGGTCAGCCAGGGCGATGAGCACTCGTTCGCCGTGACCGGCGCCGACGTGGCCGCATCGTCGTTCGGGCCGGGCTGGCAGCTCGGCTTCTTCGGGATGGGAACCGCTTGAGATGAGCACCGACCTGGACCTGTCCGGGGTCCACACAGGGCTGCTGTGCGAGGGCGAGCGGATTACGCTGAGCGATCCCAAGGGCCGCCGCCACTCGATCGTGCTCTCCGCGGGGGCCGTCTTCCACACCGCCAAGGGTGGGATCGCCCATGATGACCTGCTCGGCGGCCCCGAAGGCGTCGTCGTCACCTCCACCGGCGGCGTCGGCTATCTGGCCTTGCGCCCGCTGCTGGAGAACTTCACCGTGACGATGCCTCGGGGCGCTGCGGTGGTCTATCCCAAGGATGCCGCCCAGATTCTCATGGGCACCGACATCTTCCCCGGTGCCCGGGTGCTGGAGGCCGGCGCGGGATCGGGGGCTTTGACCTGCGCGCTGCTGCGGGCCATCGGGCCGACCGGCCGGCTCTACTCCTACGAGCGGCGCGAGGACTTCGCCCAGATCGCGCGACGCAACGTCACGACCTTCTTCGGTACCGACCACCCGGCCTGGGAGCTGCGGGTGGGTGACCTGGTCACCGACCTCGCAGCCGAGCCCGTGGACCGGGTCGTGCTCGACATGCTGGCCCCCTGGGAGTGCATCGAGGGTGTCGCTGGGGTGCTGGAGCCCGGTGGTGTGCTGTGCTGCTACGTCGCGACCACGCCGCAGCTGAGCCAGGTGGTGGAGACGATCCGCGCCCACACCGGGTTCACCGAGCCAGAGGCGAGCGAGTCGATCGTGCGGCCCTGGCACGTGGAGGGGCTTGCGGTACGGCCCGGTCACGGTTCGACCGGGCACACCGGGTTCCTGGTCTGGGCCCGCCGGTTGGCCCCCGGCGTGGTGGCCCCGGCCCGCAAGCGACGCCCGGCTCCGGGCGCCTATGGCGAGAATTACTCGGGTCCGAGGCCGGCGCGCGGGTAGGGTGATCGCACGAGGAGGTGTGCGATGACCGGAACACCGCAGGAGCCCTCGGGCTTCGGACATCGGTCGGCGGACAGCGAACGCGAGGCGCTGATCGCTCAGGTCAACGCGCTCAACGACGAGCTCGAACGACTTCGGGACCGGCTGGCCTCGCATCCGCACGATCTGGCGATGCTCGAGCGACGGCTCGCCGACGCGCGGTCCGACGCCCGGGCCACCGCAGCCAACAACGAACGTCTCGCCGCGACGCTGCGTGAGGCGCGCGAGCAGATCGTCACCCTCAAGGCCGAGGTGGACCGGCTGGCGCAGCCACCGGCGAGCTTCGGAGTGTTCATCGCCGCGGCGGAGGACCACACCGCGGACATCTTCACCGCCGGCCGCAAGATGCGGGTCAGCGTCAGCCCCGACGTGGACGTGACCGCGCTCACCCCCGGCCGCGAGGTGATGGTGAACGAGGCCCTCAACGTCGTCGACGTGATGGAGTTCGACGAGGTGGGTGAGGTCGTCCTGCTGAAGGAGGTCCTCGAGGACGGGGTCCGCGCGCTGGTCGTGGGGCACGGTGACGAGGAGAGCGTGGTCCGCCTGGGCTGGGACCTGCGCCAGCAGCATCTGCGCTCGGGTGACTCGCTGCTGATCGATCGGCGGGTGCACTTCGCCTACGAACGCATCCCCAAGCTCGACGTCGAGGAGCTCGTGCTCGAGGAGGTGCCGGACATCGACTACTCGGTGATCGGCGGCCTCAGCAGCCAGATCGAGCAGATTCGCGATGCGGTCGAGCTGCCCTTCCTGCACAAGGATCTGTTCGCCACGTACGAGCTCAAGGCGCCGAAGGGCATCCTGCTCTACGGCCCGCCGGGTTGTGGCAAGACGTTGATCGCCAAGGCGGTGGCGAACTCGCTGGCCAAGAAGGTCACCGAGCGGACCGGCGAGGAGGGGCGCAGCTTCTTCCTCAACATCAAGGGTCCCGAGCTGTTGAACAAGTACGTCGGTGAGACCGAGCGGCACATCCGGCTGGTCTTCCAGCGTGCCCGGGACAAGGCCTCCGACGGGATGCCGGTGATCGTCTTCTTCGACGAGATGGACTCGTTGTTCCGGACTCGCGGTTCGGGCGTCTCCTCCGACGTGGAGAACACGATCGTGCCCCAGCTGCTCAGCGAGATCGACGGCGTCGAGGGGCTGGACAACGTGATCATCATCGGGGCCTCGAATCGCGAGGACATGATCGATCCAGCCATCCTCCGGCCCGGCCGGTTGGACGTCAAGATCAAGATCGAGCGGCCCGACGCCGAAGCAGCGCGGGAGATCTTCAGCAAGTACCTGACGACGACACTTCCCTTGCACCACGAGGATCTCGCCGAGTTCGACCGTGATCCGGAGCGGTGCGTCCGGGCCATGATCGAGCGAACGGTCTCGCGGATGTACGAGGAGTCCGAAGAGAACCAGTTCCTCGAGGTAACCTACGCCGGCGGCGACAAGGAGGTCTTGTATTTCAAGGACTTCAACTCCGGCGCGATGATCCAAAACATCGTCGACCGGGCCAAGAAGATGGCGATCAAGGACCAGCTCGACACCGGTCAGGGCGGTCTGCGGATCGGTCACCTCATGCAGGCCTGCGTCGACGAGTTCGCCGAGAACGAGGACCTGCCGAACACTACCAACCCCGACGACTGGGCCAAGATCAGCGGCAAGAAGGGGGAGCGGATCGTCTTCATCCGGACCCTCATCTCGTCCAAGAAGGGCACCCAGGCCGGCCGGTCGATCGACACCGTCACCAACACCGGGCAGTACTTGTAGGCGTGCGCCGTGCTCGCGCGGCGGTCCTCGACGACTCGATGCGTCGCGGATTTCGGTTGGAACATGTCACCGATCCGGGAATGTCTGCGATCCGGGCCCGGTCGCTGCTCATGGGATCCCTCGCCGCGGGGCGCAGCTCCGAACGAGGTACTCAGCCGATCGACGGCACCCGGGCCAGGGCGGCGCCGATCTGCGCGTCCAACTCGGCGTCGCCGGTCTCGGCATCGGACACGGCGCCGGCCAGATAGGCGCCGTACGCCGGCAGGTCGAGATGACCGTGTCCACACAGGGCGGTAAGGATCACCTTCTCCTCACCGCTGTCGGCGCAGCGGCGGGCTTCCTCGATGGTGGCGGCCAGCGCGTGCGTCGGTTCCGGCGCCGCCACGATGCCTTCGGTCCGCGCGAACAGCACACCGGCGGCGAAGCACTCCGACTGCGGCTTGGCCACCGCATCGATCTCACCGGACTCGTACAGGTGTGAGATCAGCGGGCTCATCCCGTGGTACCGCAGCCCGCCGGCATGGATCGGGTCGGGGATGAAGTCGTGGCCGAGGGTGTGCATCTTCAGCAGTGGTGTCATCCCGGCCGTGTCGCCGAAGTCGTACGCGTACCGTCCACGGGTCAGCGACGGACACGCCGACGGCTCCACCGCCAAGACCTGGGGAGCCATCCTGCCGGCCCACTTCTCCCGCAGGAACGGGAACATCAGCCCGCCGAAGTTCGATCCGCCCCCGGTGCAACCGACCAGCAGATCCGGCGTCTCGCCGATCTTGGCCAGCTGCAGCAGGGCCTCCTCGCCGATCACCGTCTGGTGCAGCAGCACGTGGTTGAGCACGCTGCCGAGCGCGTACTTGGTCGTCGGGTCGCCGGCCGCCACCTCGACCGCCTCGCTGATCGCGATCCCCAGGGAGCCAGTCGAGTCGGGGTGCTCGGCGAGGATCGCGCGCCCGGCCGCGGTGAGATCCGACGGGCTCGGGTGCACCTGGCCGCCGAAGGTCTCGATCATGAGCCGGCGATACGGCTTCTGGTCGTACGACGCGCGTACCTGCCAGATCTCGCATTCCAGTCCGAACTGGGCGCAGGCGAAGGCCAGTGCGGTGCCCCACTGCCCGGCACCGGTCTCGGTGGTGAGCCGGCGGACGCCCGCCTGGGCGTTGTAGTAGGCCTGCGGCACCGCGGTGTTCGGTTTGTGCGAACCGGCGGGGGAGACGCCCTCGTACTTGTAGTAGATCCGGGCCGGGGTGTTCAGCGCGCGCTCCAGCCGGTGCGCCCGGAACAGCGGCGAGGGCCGCCACAGCCGATAGACGTCGAGCACCGCATCGGGAATGTCGACGTATTGATCCGTGCTGACTTCCTGCTCGATCAAGGGCATGGGGAACAACGGCGCGAGGTCGTCGGGGCCGACCGGCTGGAGGGTGCCCGGGTGCAGGGGCGGGGGCGGCGGGGTCGGCAGGTCGTGCAGCACGTTGTACCAGCGGGTCGGCATGTCCGACTCGTCGAGCAGGACCTTGTGCTGCAGGGCCACGGTGCGCTCCTTTGCCGTCCCCGGCGCTCAGGTGGCGACGCCGGACCGGGCCCTCGCCCGGCGGATGAGACTGTAGAGGCCGCGCCAGCCGAGCAGGAAGGCGGCCAGCACCACCCCGGCCACGATGACGAAGGTGATGGCGACGGTGTTGCCCGAGACGACGCGCAGCAGCATGCCACCGACGAGGGTGCAGGCCCAGATGACGATTCCGCTGCTCAGCGATCCCGGCCGCCGCCATGAGCGGGCCAGGACGGTGCCCAGCACCATCCCGGCCAGGAAGGGCCAGGCGGTGTGCCAGGTGCCGGCCAGATCCGACAGCTCGCCGTGGCTGCGACGGCCGATGATCGCGAACACCGACACCGCGATGGTGTCGACGATCAGCGAGGGCCAGAACTTCACGGCGAGAACACTACGCTGACGTCATGGCTCAGCAGTTCGGCAATCGCTCGCGCGGCAGCTCGGACCGCCCGTCGCCACTGCGGGTGATGGGGGTCGAGACCGAGTACGGGATCAGCGCCCTCGGCGCCCGCGGCGAGGACGAACTGCACCCCATGCAGCTGTCCAATCACGTGGTCAAGGCCTATGGCGCACAGATCGAGGGCGGCAGCGGCCACCCGGCCGGGTGGGACTACGAGACCGAGACGCCGTTGCGCGACAGCCGGGGTTACGAGCTGACCCGGGCGCAAGCCCACCCGGACCAGCTCACCGACGCCGACCTCGGGATGGCCAACCTGATCCTGACCAACGGCGCCCGGCTCTACGTCGACCACGCACACCCGGAGTACTCCGGACCCGAGGTCACCAACGCCGCCGACGCCGTGCGCTACGACAAGGCCGGCGACGCGATCATGGCGCTGGCCGCGCAGCGGGCCTCGGTCTCGCTAGGCCGCTCGGTGCGGCTCTACAAGAACAACACCGACGGCAAGGGTGCTTCGTACGGGACCCACGAGAACTACCTGCTCGACCGGGCCACGCCGTTCGATCGGGTGGTCACCCAGTTCAGCGCCTTCCTGATCTCCCGGCAGGTGATCACCGGGGCCGGACGGGTGGGGGTCGGTCAGAACAGTCAGCAGCCCGGATTCCAGCTCAGCCAGCGGGCCGACTTCTTCGAGGCCGAGGTGGGCCTGGAGACAACGCTCAACCGGCCGATCATCAACACCCGCGACGAGCCGCACGCCGACGCCACCCGTCATCGCCGGCTGCACGTGATCACCGGTGACGCGAACCTCTCCGAGATCTCGACCTATCTCAAGCTCGGCACGGCATCGTGGGTGCTGCGTGTGATCGAGGCGGGGGAACTCGGCACCGACGTCCGGGTGAACGGACCGGTGAGCGCCATGCGCGCGGTCAGTCACGATCTGGAGCTGAGCCGGTTGCTCACCCTGCACAACGGGACGCGGTTGACCGCCCTGGATCTGCAGGAGCTCTATCTGGAGCGCTGCCGGCGTCACGCGGACCAGATCGCCGCCGATCTCACCGAGCCGGTCTGGCTGGAGGCCAAGGACGTCTTCACCCGCTGGCAGGACACGATCGACACCCTGCGCGACGACCCCTTCCGGCTGGCCGACCAGCTGGACTGGGTCGCCAAGCTGAAGTTGATGAACTCCTACCGCGAGCGGGACCGGCTGGGCTGGGACTCGCCCAAGCTGGCCTTGATCGACCTGCAGTACGCCGACGTCGACCCGCGCCGGGGGCTCTATCACGCGTTGGTGGCGAAGGGCCGGATGCAGCGGCTGGTCAACGACGACGAGGTGGAACGGGCCCGGACCCGGCCGCCGGAGGACACCCGGGCCTACTTCCGTGGCCGGGTGATGGAGAAGTTCGGCGCCGATGTGGTGGCGGCGTCGTGGGACTCGGTGATCCTCGACGTCCCCGGACGGACCGCGCTGCAGCGGATCCCGCTGCTCGACCCGCTGCGCGGCACCCGCGAACAGGTCGGCGCGATGCTCGAGGAGTGCGACGACGTCGCCTCCCTCTTCGCCGCGCTCGGCCGCTGACCCTGGGAGGCACCGAGCTGGTCGAAGCGCATCCACCGGCCCCTTCGACAGGCTCACGGGCCAGGCTGGAGAGGTGGGCCTTCGACAGGCTCAGGGCACGGATCCGGGAGGTGCTCGGGGGAGACGACCGGTGTCGTACCTGATGACTAGGCTGGGCACACCCGGTGGGCAGGTGCCCGCCGTACCCGTGAGAGCAGGAGGTCACCCGATGGCCGAGTCAGGGCAACAGCGGCGCGTGCGTCGGTCCGACGACACCGAGGTCGAGGAATATGTCCCGGCCGATACGTCCCGCAAGGCCGAGCTCGATTCCGAGGTCGACTCGCTGCTGGACGAGATCGACGACGTGCTCGAGGTGAATGCGGAGGAGTTCGTCCGCTCGTTCGTGCAGAAAGGCGGCCAGTGAGCGATCGCCGACCGAGCGGCGGCCTGTCCCCGGCCTTCCTCAGCGCCGGCACGTCGTCCTTCGTCGACTTCGCCGCCGCGGTGGCGCCCGAGGTGCTGCCGAGCACCCGGACTGCCGCCGCGGGAGTCGGTGCGCTGAGCCCGCACGGCACGACCATCGTCGCCGCGGCCTTCCCCGGCGGCGTCGTCGTCGCCGGCGACCGGCGCGCGACCATGGGCAACATGATCGCCCAGCGCGACATCGAGAAGGTGTTTGCCGCGGACGAGTTCTCGATCATCGGCATCGCCGGCGCGGCCGGTATCGCGGTGGAGATGGTCGGGCTGTTCCAGGTCGAGCTGGAGCATTACGAGAAGATCGAGGGCGCCCCGCTGTCCTTGGTGGGCAAGGCCAACCGGCTGGCCACCATGATCCGGCAGAATCTCGGCCTGGCCATGCAGGGCCTGGTCGTGGTCCCGCTGTTCGCGGGATGGGACGAGACCATCGCGGAGGGCCGGATCTTCTCCTACGACGCCACCGGCGGCCGCTACGAGGAGCACGCGTTCTTCTCGGTGGGGTCTGGTTCGGTCTTCGCGAGGGGCTCGTTGAAGAAGCTCTACCGGCCAGATTTCGATCCGACCAGCGCGGCCATGGCCGTCGTCCAGGCGCTGTACGACGCCGCCGACGACGACTCCGCCACCGGTGGCCCCGATCTCACCCGGCAGATCTTCCCGGTCGTGATGACCGCGACCGTCGACGGGGTCACCCGGATGGCCGACGCGGATGTGGCGACGCTGGTCAACACCTTGATCAGCCGCCGGATGCTGCGACCCGACGGACCGGAAGCTCCGCTGACGTGATCGGATCGCGTCCAGCATCGCGAGCCAGCGAAGGGATCCCAGCGTGAGCCTGCCGTTCTACGTCGCGCCCGAGCAGCAGATGAAGGACCGCGCCGACTTCGCCCGCAAGGGCATCGCCCGCGGTCGGTCGGTGGTGGTGATGCACTACGCCGGCGGCATCTTGTTCGTCGCCGAGAACCGGTCCCAGTCCCTCCACAAGGTCAGCGAGATCTATGACCGGATCGGGTTCGCCGCCGTCGGTCGGTTCAACGAGTTCGAGAACCTCCGGCAGGCCGGCATCCGGTATGCGGACCTGCGCGGTTACAGCTACGACCGCAGTGACGTCACCGGCCGGGGACTGGCCAACGCGTACGCCCAGCTGCTCGGCACCATCTTCAGCACCGGCGGGGAGAAGCCGTACGAGGTGGAGATCGTCGTCGCCGAGCTCGGGCCCACCCCGGCGTCGGACCAGATCTACCGATTGACCTACGACGGATCGGTCCAGGACGAGGAGGAGTTCGCCGTGATGGGCGGCTCCGCGGAGACCATCGCCGAGACGGTGCGGCGCGGCTTCACGACGGGTCTCGACCTGGGCTCGGCCGTCCGGCTGGCGGTCCGCGGGCTGGCGGCGGACGGAGGGGCCAACGCGACGCCGCGGTCGCTCACCGTGGACGCGCTGGAGGTCGCGGTCCTGGACCGGACGCGGGCGCTACCGCGCAAGTTCCGCCGGATCGGCGGCGAGCGGCTGGCTGCCTTGATGGCGGAGCCCACAGCCGACCAGGCCGAATCCGTCACCGTGCCGCAGGCCGAATCCGATACCGGGCCGCAGGCCGAATCCGATACCGCGCCGCAGGCCGAATCCGGGTCCGGGCCGGCTGCGGGATCCGCGGGCACCGAAGCCCCGCCGGCCGACCCGGCACCGTGAGCCAGGATCCTCCCCGCGAGGCCGTTGTCGTCGGTGCCGGACTGATCGGGACGTCAATCGGGCTGGCGCTGACCAAGGCGGCCTGGAGGGTGCACCTGCGGGATCGGGTGTTGAGCCACGCCCGCGTCGCCGAGAGCCTCGGGGCGGGCAGCGTGGAACCTGCGGTCACCCGGGCGGTCCAGCTCGTCGTGGTCGCGGTGCCACCGAGCGTGCTCGGTGAGGCCATCGGACACGCGCTGCACTCCTATCCGCACGCGACCGTGACCGATGTCGGCTCCGTCAAGGCCGGCGTCCTGGACGCGTTATGGGACGCCCAGGAGGGGCTGGAGCGCTATGTCGGCTCCCATCCGATGGCCGGCTCCCAGCACTCGGGCCCCCTCGCCGCTCGGGCCGATCTGTTCGCCGACCGGACCTGGGTGATCACCCCGCACCGGCGCTCCGCCCCGACGAGCGTCGAGGTGGTGCGCGACCTGGTCCGCGCCTGCGACGCCCGGGAGGTCGTGATGGATGTCGAGGAGCACGACGCGGCGGTGGCCGGCGTCTCGCATCTGCCTCAGCTGATGTCCACGCTGACCGCGGCCAGCCTCACCGAGCTGCCGGAGAGCCATCTCGCGCTGGCCGGACCGGGGCTGCGCGACGTCACCCGGATCGCGGGCAGCGACCCGCAGTTGTGGGTGCAGATCCTCAGCGCGAACCAGGCAGCGGTCCTGGACCGGCTGCGGGCGGTCCAAAACGAGCTGGGGGCCTTGATCGCGGCGATGGAGTCCGGGCCCGAGGCGCTCCGGACCCGGATGGAGCGCGGTGTGCAGGGGACCCGCCGGATCCCCGGCAAGCACGGCGCCGCACCGGCGACGTACGGCCAGGTCGTGGTCGAGATCCCCGACACGCCCGGCGCGCTGGCCAAGCTGTTCGCCGACGTCGGCGCGGCCGGGGTCAACGTCGAGGACATCGCCATCGAGCACGATCAGGTCCGCCAGGTGGGGTACCTGGCGCTGTCGGTGACACCGGAGCAGGTCGACGCTTTGGAGCGCACCATGCGTGACGGGGGTTGGGACGTCCAACCCTGACCGGGAGCGAACCCCGGCTAGGCTGACCCGCGGAGTGTCGATGGCAGACGGCCGTCGACCGGAACGGGAGGCGGACAGCGGTGCCGTTGGTGGTGGCGATCGACGGGCCGTCGGGCTCGGGCAAGTCGAGCACGGCCCGGGGAGTGGCCTCGAAACTCGGGCTGGACTTCCTCGACACCGGCGCCATGTATCGCGCGGTCACGTGGCTCTCCATGCACGTCGGCGTGGACCGGAGCAACACCGAGGCGGTGGCCTCGCTGGTGCGGGGCGCTCGCTTCGACATCAGCGTCGACCCGACCATGCAGCGGATCGCCATCGACGGCTATGACGTGACCCGGGCCATCCGCGAGCCGGACGTGTCCGCGGCGGTCAGCATGGTGGCCACCAATCTCTCGGTCCGGGAGCACCTCGTGGCCGAGCAGCGCCGGCTGATCCGGTCCGCACCCCGAGGCATCGTCGCCGAGGGGCGCGACATCACGACCGTGGTCGCACCCGATGCCGACGTGCGCGTGCTGCTGGTCGCCGACCCGGCCGCCCGCGTCGCCCGCCGCTGGGCCGAGCTCGGTGAGAAGGTCGACACGGATGCGGTCACCGACCAGGTGATCCGGCGCGACCGGGACGACTCGACGGTGGCGCAGTTCACGGATGCCGCTCCCGGTGTGACCGTGATCGACTCCACCGAGCTGAGCCTGGCCGAGGTGATCGAGTCGATCTGCGCGCTCGTCCCGGCCGGCGCGCTCAGCAGCGGCGGCGATCCCACCGGATCGTGAGCCCCGCGACCAGACCGAGCCCGAACCTGCCGCGTACCGAAGACCTGCCGCGCCCGGCCACGCGGGCGTTCCGGGTGGTCCGACCGGGCGTAGCCGCCGCCGCGCGCGCCTGGTACGACGTGGAGGTTCTCGACCAGTCCCAGCTGCCCACCGCCGGCCCGGTCGTGCTCGCCGCCAACCACGTCGGCGTCCTGGATGGCCCGTTGCTGGCTGCGGTAACCCGGCGATCGTCGTACGCGCTGGTCAAGAAGGAGATGTACGGCGGGTTCGTGGGGTGGCTGCTGACCCAGTTCGGGCAGATCGCCGTGGACCGACACGCCGTCGACCCGACGGCCATTCGCCGTTCGATCCGCGTGCTCCGCGACGGAGGGGTACTCGTGGTCTTCCCCGAGGGCATGCGCAGCTCGGGTGAGGTGCGCTGGGCCCGGCCCGGTGCGGTGTACCTGGCCATGGTGACCGGCGCCCCGATCGTGCCGGTGGCCCTGCTCGGCACCCGGGAGCCGGGTGCGTCGACCGGGCAGCTGCCGCCGCGCGGCAGTACTGTCCGGGTGGTCTACGGGGAGCCGCTGGCCGTCCCCCAGCTGCCTTGGCCGCGGCCGAAGGCTCTGGTCGCCGAGCACACCGAACGCCTGCGCCGCCGTCTCGCCGATCATGTGGTCGAGGCGCAACGGCGCACCGGGCTAACCTTGCCGGGGCCCCCGGCACCGTCCGCGGGCGCCCGACCGTCATCACGCGCCGGTCGGAGCCGATCCACCTGACCCCAGAAAGCCAGCACTGCCCATGACCCAGACCGACCTCTACGAGCCCGTGCGCACCGTCCCGGTGATCGCCGTCGTCGGTCGTCCCAACGTCGGGAAGTCGACGTTGGTCAACCGCATCATCGGCCGCCGCGAGGCGGTCGTCCAAGACGTTCCCGGAGTGACCCGCGACCGGGTGTCCTACGACGCCACCTGGAACGGCCGCGACTTCGTCGTCGTCGACACCGGGGGCTGGGCGCCCGACGCCAAGGGCATGGCCGCCCAGGTGGCCGAGCAGGCCGAGCTGGCCATCGCGGCCGCGGACGCCGTGCTGTTCGTGGTCGACGCCACCGTGGGCATCCAGGACGTCGACGAGGCGGTCGTGCAGGTGCTGCGGCGGGCCAAGAAGCCCGTGGTGCTGGCGGCGAACAAGGTCGACGACCAGCGCGCCGAGACCGAGGCCACCGCGCTGTGGAACCTGGGGCTGGGCGAGCCCTATCCCGTGTCGGCGCTGCACGGCCGGGGCAGCGGCGATCTGCTCGACGCGATCCTGGCCGCCCTGCCCGAGGCGCCGCCGGAGGACTTCGAACCACCCGCCGGTCCCCGCCGGGTGGCCATCGTCGGCAAGCCGAACGTCGGCAAGTCCAGCCTGCTCAACCGGCTGGCCCGGCAGCAGCGGGTGGTGGTCGACGACGTGGCCGGGACTACCGTCGACCCGGTCGACGAGCTGGTCGAGGTGGACGGCCGCACTTACCGCTTCATCGACACTGCCGGCATCCGCCGACGGGTCAAGGAGGCCACCGGTCACGAGTATTACGCCAGTCTGCGCACCCACGCCGCGATCGAGCGGTCCGAGGTCTGCGTGGTCGTGGTGAACGCGGGGGAGCCGTTGACCGAGCAGGACCTGCGCATCATGAGCAGTGTCGAGGAAGCCGGGCGCGCGCTGGTGATCGCCTTCAACAAGTGGGATCTCACCGACGACGAGCGCCGTCGTTATCTGGAGCGGGAGATCGAGCGAGACCTGATCCATTTCGGCTGGGCCTCGAAGATCAACATCTCCGCCCTCACCGGCCGGCACGTGGATCGCCTGGGTCCCGCGATCGAGGAAGCTCTGGCGGGCTGGGGGACCCGCATCTCCACCGGCAAGTTGAACGCGTTTCTTGGCCGCGTGGTGGCTGCCCACCCCCACCCGGTGCGGGGCGGCAAGCAGCCGCGGATCCTCTTCGGCACCCAGGCCCAGGTCGGCCCCCCGACGTTCGTGCTCTTCACGTCCGGGCAGATCGAGGACCAGTATCTGCGCTTCGTCGAGCGGCGGCTGCGGGAGGAGTTCGGGTTCGTCGGCACACCGGTCCATGTCCAGGTCAGGGCGCGGGAGAAGCGCGGCTCCCGGAGCTGAGGCTCCGCTCCAGGTCGCGCATCAGGGCCAGCACGGCGACGTCGCCGTGCTGCGGACCGATGATCTGGAGCCCGACGGGCATCCCGGCGCCGCTCAGCCCGACCGGCACGCTGCCGGCCGTTGAGCGGGTCAGGTTGAACACCCCGGTGGCCCGGATCCACGGGCGGGTATCGCCGATCGGCGGCGGGTCGACGTGCAGGGTCGGGGTCAGCAGCAGCTCGGGCGGTCCAGGAGCCTCACCAGCTGGAGGTTCAGTTCGTGGCAGGCGTCCTCGGCGGCGAGCAGGTCGGCCGCGGCCAGTCGGTCGGCATCGGCGAGACCTTCCCGCAGTTTCCGCGCTCATCAGCGCTCCCCTCCTCGGCAACTGTGAGCGAACGACAGGTCTGACCGGCGTGTCGCTGTCGTTTCCGCACACTCGCGGGGGAGGTTTCCGTCGCGGGAGAGGTCTCCGCGCACTCGCGGGGGAGG
>DASTGF010000111.1:0-11122 GCA_035719255.1 Microlunatus sp.
ACACCGATCGCTCGCGCCTCTCCCGCAGGATACGACCGCAGCTTCGACGGGGGCGAGGGATAAGTTCGAAGGTATGGCTTCTCCGTACGACATCATCGGCGTCGTCCCGACGTTCACCCTGACCAGTACCGACATCGCCGACGGCGAGCGGCTGGCGCGCGGCCAGGTCAGCGGCATCATGGACGCCGGCGGCGATGACATCTCCCCGCAGCTGTCATGGACCGGGTTCCCGCCGGAGACGAAGAGTTTCGCGATCACGGTCTACGATCCCGACGCGCCGACGGCGAGCGGCTTTTGGCACTGGGCGGTATGCAACCTTCCCGCGTCGGTGACCTCGCTGGACTCCGGCGCGGGGGACGGTTCGCCGCTGCCCGGCGGCGCGCTCACCCTGCCGAACGAGGTGCGGATGACGCGCTTCCTCGGAGCTGCACCGCCGCCCGGACACGGCCGACACCGCTACTTCGTGGCGGTGCACGCACTGGACGTCGACCACCTGGACGTGGCCCCGGAGTCCACACCGGCGGTGATGTGCTTCAACATGTTCGGCCACACCCTCGCCCGTGCCCAGATCCAGGCCTGGTACGAGGCCTGACCGGTCCGACGGTTCACCGGGTCTTTCACTGCGACCCCGGTCCGTCCTTCCAGGCGTAGATCCGAACCGCCGTCCCGGATCCGTTCACGCGCAGTCGCACCAGGTCACTGTTCTGGTTGACGAACCACAGCCCGTCGCGGTCGGTGGTCAGCGGTGCACGGCGTCCGGCCAAGGGATCGCTGAGCCGCGTCTCGTCGGCGAGCTCGCAGATCACCGCGTCCTCGACATCCCAGATGCGCAGCCGGCCGCAGGCCGCGCCACGGTGCAGGCTGCCAGCCGCTAGACGCTGGCAGGACGTGGCGAGAGCTCGGGCGTCGGCAGCGGCCAGCCCGGCTGCGGCCGCCTCATCGAGGACCACCTCATGCACGTGCCCCAATCCGGCGGGCCGGTACGTCGTCTCCGCCGGCGTCCCGGGCGGTTGATCGAACTCGGCGCCGAGCAGGGCCTCGATGTGGGCCCGGCCGCCGTACCGAGCGCTTCCGTGATATCCGTGATCCTCGATCAGGACGGGATGGGAGCGAGACACCTCGTCGATCACCCCGGCGTCGAGGCCGCCGACGTCGTACGGGCAGACCAGCCAGAACGGGGTCTCAGGGTCGACGGCCAGGTTCACCAGCGCCTCATGGAGCTGGCTCTCGGTGATCTCGGCCGCGCGCCGGCCCGGCCAGATCGGCTCGCCGACGCCGCGGGCCGGCCGGTCGCGGCCGACCCCGTCGAGGAACTTCTGCCAGGTCGGGATCAGCCGCGCGGGATTGCGACCGATCTCGGTGATATCGGCGAACGCGACGTCACCGGCGGACTCGGCCAATCCAGAACGCAGCCATGCCTCGTGCTCGGCTGTAGTGGCGACCATCACGGGCTCGCCGGCCTCCAGCCCGTCGCCGATGAAGCCGATCAGGGTCTCGGCGTACTCGTCGCGGTCGCGCCACAGGATGGCCTCATGGCGGAAGCTCTGGCGAGCACGGATCGGAGGTGCGAGGGAGATGGCGGACTCCTTCGGTCGCGGGGGTTCAGACCGGGCGTGCGGAAGCCCGCGGCTCGGTCTGCCACGATGCATCCCGCTGTCGCCATCTTAGGTTCGTCCACCGACACCCGTCATCGATTCGGGCATCCGGTGAGTCCCCGCCGCCGAAGCCCGCCAAGATAGGCGCGTGGATTCGTCGTTGATCGAGCTGGCCGGCGCCTACGGCATCGCCACCGAGTATTGGGACTGGCAGGGTCGCCACGTCGAGGTGACGCCGGAGACCGTCGCCGGCGTGCTCGCCGGGCTCGGGGTGGATGCCTCCACCCCCGAACGGGCCGGCTCGGCGCTGCGTGACCACCAGGACGCCCCGTGGCGGCGGATGCTGCCCCGATGTGTCGCGCTGCGGGAGCACCGCACCCAGAGCGTCGCCGTGCACGTCACGCACGGTGACCCGGTCGAGCTGTGGATCGAGCTCGAGAACGGCGATCGCCGCGACGGTCTGCGGCAGCTGGAGAACTGGACGCCACCGCGCGATGTGGACGGCCGGCTGGTGGGCGAGGCGTCGTTCGAGATCCCCGCGGATCTGCCGCTCGGGTATCACACGCTGCGGGCTCGCAGCCACGACGTCGTCGGCTCGATGCCGCTCATCGTCACCCCGGCCTGGCTCGGCTTTCCTCAACGGATGGGCCGCCGGCGGGCCTGGGGGCTGGCCACCCAGCTCTACAGCGTCCGGTCCGCGCAGTCCTGGGGCGTGGGCGACCTGGTCGACCTGACCGACCTGGCGGTCTGGTCCGCCGCCGAGCACGGCGGCGACTACGTGCTGATCAATCCGCTGCACGCGGCCGAGCCGCTGGCGCCGATGGAGCCGTCACCCTATCTTCCGACCAGTCGCCGGTTCGCCAACCCGCTCTATCTCCGGCCGGAGCGGATCGCGGAGTACGCCGACTGCACCGACGACCAGCGGAGCCGGATCCGCGCCCTGGTCGGCGGGCTCGATCCCCGCTCGGCGACGATCGACCGCAACCGGGCCTGGACGGCCAAGCGGGAGGCGCTGCAGCTGGTGTTCGCTGTGCCCCGGACACCCGGTCGCCAGCTGGCGCTCGATGCCTACCGTCGCCGGGAGGGTGCCGGCCTGGAGGCGTACGCGACCTGGTGCGTGCTGACCGAGGTGCACGGCCGCCGCCAGGACTGGCCGGCGGGCTTCGAGCACCCGACGTCGCCGGCGGTGGCCGAGTTCGCCGCCGCTCACGCCGAGCAGGTCGAGTTCCACTGCTGGCTGCAGTGGCTGCTGGACGCACAGCTCGGTGAGGCCCAGGAGGAAGCGGTCCGGGCCGGCATGGCGTTGGGGATCATGCACGACCTGGCGGTGGGCGTGCACCCGCACGGGGCCGACGCGTGGGCCCTGCAGGACACGTACGCTCGCGGGATCCACGTCGGGGCACCGCCGGACCCGTACAACCAGAACGGTCAGAACTGGACCCAGCCGCCGTGGCGGCCCGACGCCCTGGCCGACGCCGGCTACGAGCCGTTCCGGCGGATGGTGTCCACGATCTTGCGGCACGCCGGCGGGGTCCGGGTGGATCACGTGATCGGGCTGTTCCGGCTGTGGTGGATCCCGTTCGGCAACGGACCGAAGGACGGCACATACGTCCGCTACGACCACGAGGCCATGATCGGCATTCTGGCCCTCGAGGCGCACCGCGCCGGGGCGCTGGTCGTGGGTGAGGATCTGGGCACGGTGGAGCCGTGGGTCCGCGACTACCTGCGCGAGCGGGGCATCCTCGGCACCTCGATCCTGTGGTTCGAGTTCGAGTGGGACGCCGGCGGAGCGCCGCTGCGGCCGGAGTGGTGGCGGGAGTACTGCCTGGCGTCGGTGACCACCCACGACCTGCCGCCGACCGCGGGCTATCTGGCCGGTGACCACGTCCGGTTGCGCGACCAGCTCGGCGTGCTGACCCGTCCGCTGGCCGAGGAACTCGAGGTCGACGCGGCCGAGCGGCAGGCATGGCTGGACAACTTGGTCGATCGCGGCGCACTGCAGCCGGGCGCATCGGTGGAGGAGACGGTGAAGGCGCTGCACCGTTATCTGACCTGGACCCCGTCGCGGCTGCTCTGCGTGTCGCTGACCGACGCTGTCGGCGACCGGAGGACCCAGAACCAGCCGGGGACGGTGGACGAGTACCCGAACTGGCGGGTGCCGTTGAGTGGCCCCGACGGCGAGGTGGTGATGCTCGAGGACGTGTTCACCAGCCGCCGGGCCCGCGAACTGGTCGAGGTGGTGAACGGCCGCCGCTGATCAAGTCCGCGCGCAGCCCGGCAGGAACACTGGGCTCAGCCGGTGGCTCAGCGGGGCGCGGCCGTGTGCGGCCTCCGCCCGACCCCGGTGGCGTTGTTAGGGTCGTGAGACGTGGAGCGTCGTCGTCGCGGGTCGGCCAAGCCGAACTCGAGCCTGCTGACCGTCGCGGTCGCGTTCGCCGCGAATCTCCTCATCGCCGTCGCGAAGTCGGTGGCGGCCGCGCTCACCGGTTCGGCCTCGATGCTGGCCGAGGCGGCCCACTCCTGGGCGGACGCGGGCAATGAGATCCTCCTGTTCTTCGCCGAGCGCCGCTCCGATCGCGCCCGGGACGCCGCGCATCCGCTGGGGTTCGGACGGGAGGCCTACGTCTGGTCGATGTTCGCGGCATTCGGGCTGTTCACCGCGGGCGCGGTGGTCTCGATCAGCCACGGCATCTCCGAGCTGCGCCATCCCGAACCGGCCACCGACTTCGTCGTCGCCTACGTCGTGCTGGGCATCGCGTTCGTGCTCGAGGGGATCTCGTTTCTGCAGGCCAACCGACAGGCTCGCCGCCGTGCGGCCCAGCGCGGCGTGGACACGCTCGAGCACATCTGGAGCACATCCAACCCGACCCTGCGGGCGGTGTTCGCCGAGGACGCCGCCGCGCTGATCGGCCTGGTGATCGCCGCTGCGGGCGTCGCCTTGCACCAGATCACCGGGTCCGCGATCCCCGACGCCATCGGGTCGTTGCTGGTCGGCGCCCTGCTGGGGGTCATCGCGGTCGTGCTGATCGATCGAAACCGCCGGTTCATCGTCGGCCAGGCGGTCGACCCGGAGGTCCGCAGTGAGGTGCTGCGCCAGCTGCTCGACCGGCCGGAGATCGACAAGATCAGCTACCTGCACCTGGAGTTCGTCGGACCGGGGCGGCTCTTCCTGGTCGCGGCCGTCGATCTGCGCGGGGACGACGTCGAATCCAGCCTGGCGGTCCGGCTGCGCCGGATCGAGCGCCAGCTGGAGGAGCGCAACGAGATCGAGGAAGCCGTGCTGACGCTGGCCACGCCTGACGAGCCGGCCCTGAACTGATTCCTGGCCGGCGCGAGCTGGTCAGGTCAGCGGATCGGAGGCCGGATCGGGCGTCAGTGCGATCGCGGGACCCTCGTCGCTGATGCTGCCGGCGTACTGGCGGCTGAGAGCGCGGTAATAGCGACTGTTCAAGGCGTACACCGTCAGGCCGATCCCGAGCAGACCGGTCAGCACGAACACCAGGGCGATGCCGCGTGCCGGACCGGTTCCGAACCAGCTGCCGATGAGCTCCGCCCCGGCACCGACCGTCATGAACGGGATGAACACCAGTTGAGTCAACGGACCCATCAAGAACGCAGTGAGCGGGGATGCGGCCTGCTCGACACTCTGCGCGAAGCCGAACACCCGGCCCTGCCGCTCGAACGGCACCACCTTCTGCAGGATGGTTTGTTCCGCCGCCTCGGCGTACGGCACCAGGATCATGTAGATCGCCATCCCCGCGACCAGCATCACCACCGATGCCTGCAACGGGAAGACAGCGGTGACCGACCACATCACCAGGTTCACCAGCAGCAGCAGCCGCAGCGGTCGGCGGCCCAGCCCGGTCCGTGCCACGACCAGGCCACCGACGATGAACAGTGCACTCAGTCCGCCCCACATCAGACCCCAGGCGCGGACCGACATCATCGACAGTCCGTACGCGTCCATCAGCGCCATGAACACGCCGCCCAGGAAGTTGTTGAGGCAGGAGAAGCCGATCAGGGCGAACAGCCCGGGGATCTGCCGGACCTGCCGGATGGTGCCCCGCAGGTCCACCCGCCGCGGGCCCGCGTGCGAGTCCGCCCCGGCGGCGCCGGCCTCGACCGGACGCCGCTCGTCGACCCCGAGCAGGCCCAGGTGGATCAGCCCGCCGACCAGCACGAGCATGGTCAGCACGAGCACGGAGAACATGCCGTCGTGGGCGACGAGCACACCGCTGATCACGGACGTGGCAAGCATGGAAACGCCGGTCGCCGTGCCGACTAGACCGTTCGCCCGGTCTCGCCGCTCCACCTCGATGAGCAAGGTGACCAGCGTCATCATGGCGATCATCCGCAGGTTGCCGGCGATCACACCGAACATCGCGAGCACGATGAACAGCCACAGCCAGGTGCTCGAGGCCCGCGTGAACTCGGCGTCGGGGACCGCGAGGTAGACACCGAACGACGCCGCGTACAGCACCAGGGACGCCACCACGGAGCCCTGCATGACCAGCTTCTTGCGGTGGTGGTCCACGAGGCTGCCGAACCAGATCCCACTGGCCGCGGTACAGATCAGGAAGATGCCCGCCACCATCCCCGTGGCCAGCACCGATCGGGTCTGGATGAACACCCAGAAGGTGATCGCAAACCACACGGTCAGGTTCATCACGGACACCACGAGAACGTTGATCAGCAGGTGCAGGAAGGTGCGATGGGCCGTCTGCGACAGGTCCAGCACTCGTGAACGGGGCGTGCTCACCAGATCTCCCTCCGAGACGCCAAGGCTCATCAGCCACACCGACAGTCCGCCGCGACCGCGGCGGTGGTGTGGGGTGGAGACCCGTCGACCGGCGCGAACTCATCGGCGCCCTAGGGTCGAGATCGTGATCGAGATCCCGGCCGGCTTCCGGGCGATGCCCCGCTGGTGGTCCGACGGCTCCGCGTGGCTGGATACCCTGCCGGCGTCGATCGAACGATGGTGCGAGCGGTGGTCGTTGGTGCCCGACGGCGCGCCGCGCTACGGCTCCAACGCGCTCGTGCTCCCCGTTCGGCGGGAGGGTGAGGCGCTGGCGCTCCGGCTGACCCCTGCCGGACCGGAGGTCGACGCGACGATAGCGGCGCTGGAGTTCTGGGCCGGGCGGGGCACGGTGGAACTCATCGCTTCGGATCCCGCCGGGGGAGTGATGCTGCTGGAGCGGCTCGACGCCGACCGCAGCCTGGCCTCCCGGTCGCCGGAGGAGGCGCTGCCCGAACTGGGCCGGACGATGCGGCGACTGGCCGTGCGCGCGCCGGCGAACGCGCCCGACACCGGAGAGATGCTCCGGCTCGAGGCCGCCGGCTGGACCGAGCGCTGGCGGGAGCTCGGGGCCCCACTGCCCGGCCGCGACCTCGATCATGTGCTCGCCGAGATCGAGCCGCTGTTCGTCCCGGCGGTCCCGGAACTGGCCGTCGACGGAGATCTGCACGCCGAACAGGTGCTGGGCGGCACCCGGCAACCATGGCTCGTGGTCGATCCGGTGCTGCTCCGCGGCGACCTCGGCTACGACACCGGCCGATTGTTGTGGACACGGCTCGATGAGCTCGGCACCGACGTTGATCTGCGCCGCTGGGTCCGGGTGATCGCCGACGCCGCCGGGCTGGACCACGACCGGACGCGGCGCTGGGTGCTGGCCCGCTCACTCTCGTACTACCTGTGGGGCCTGGAACGGGGACTGACGGACGACCCGCCGCGCTGCCGGCGGCTGCTGGCGGTGTTCGTCCGATCCTGATCCTGCCGCGGCCTCGATCCGCAGCCCCGGTCAGGAGGGTCTGTGGTCCTCGGTTTCATGGACGCATGGCTGGCGCGGGACCGGTCGACGACCATGGCGACTGTGCGTTCCATCGCCTCTGCCTCCTGCTGTTCTCGGCGAGGAACCGAGCCCGCGCTCTCGCCCGTTAGGGTGACCAGGGTGCGCGACGTCGTGATCCTCGGGAGCACCGGTTCCATCGGAACTCAGGCGCTCGACGTGATCCGCGAGCGTCCCGACGCCTTCCGGATCGCGGGCCTGGCCGCGGGCGGCCGTGAAGTGGCGTTGCTGGCCCGCCAGGCGCTGGAGACCGGTGCCCGGGTCGTCGGAGTGACCCGGGCGAGTGCCGTGCAGGATCTGCAGCTGGCCTTCTATGCCGAGGCGAGCCGCCGCGGCTGGGCCACCGGCGACGTCCGGTTGCCCCGGATCGTGGCCGGCCCGGACGCGGCGGCCCGAGTGGCCGCCGAGCCCTGCGACGTGGTGCTCAACGGGATCACCGGTGCGGCCGGGCTGACCCCGACCCTGGCGGCGCTGCGGACCGGCGCGGTGCTGGCACTGGCGAACAAGGAGTCGCTGGTGATCGGCGGGAGGCTGGTGACCCGCGCGGCCCGAGTCGGACAGATCGTGCCCGTCGATTCCGAGCACTCCGCCCTCGCCCAGTGCCTGCGCGGTGGCACTGCGGCCGAGGTGGACAGGCTCGTGCTGACCGCCAGCGGTGGCCCTTTTCGTGGTCGGACCCGCGCGCAGCTGGCCGAGGTGACCCCGGCCCAGGCCCTGGCCCATCCCACCTGGGACATGGGCCGCGTCGTCACGACCAATTCCGCCACCCTGGTCAACAAGGGTCTGGAGCTGTTGGAGGCCCATCTGCTGTTCGACGTGCCGCTGGACCGGATCGAGGTCGTCGTCCATCCGCAGTCGATCGTGCACTCGATGGTGCAGTTCGTGGACGGCTCGACCCTGGCCCAGTGCTCGCCGCCGGACATGCGACTGCCGATCGCGCTGGGTCTTGGCTGGCCGGAACGGGTCGCCGGAGCCGCCGCGGCCTGTGACTGGACGACCGCCGCCACCTGGACCTTCGAGCCCCTGGACGAGGACGCCTTTCCTGCGGTCAGGCTGGCGCGCCGCGCCGGGGTCGCGGCGGGCACCGCGCCCGCGGTGTTCAACGCGGCCAACGAGGTCTGCGTTGACGCGTTCCACGAGGGGCGGATCGGGTTCCTCGAGATCACCGCGATCGTGGCAGACGTTCTCGGCGAGCACCTGAAGGCCCCGCCGGGCTCTGGTGGCTCGAACCGGACCCCGGCCGGCGTGGACGACGTACGCTCTAACTGGCGGTCCGACGACGAGCTGACCCTGGACGGGGTGCTCGCCGCCGACGCCTGGGCCCGGGAGCGAGCCGCACAGCTGACGGCGGCCACGAGAGAAGCAGGCAGGACATAGATGGACTGGGTGATCTACCTCGCCGGTGCGTTGGTGTTCTTCGCCCTGGTGATGGCCTCGATCGCGCTGCACGAGATCGGTCACCTGATTCCGGGCAAGCTCTTCGGCGTCAAGACCACGCAGTACTTCGTCGGGTTCGGCAAAACCCTGTGGTCGAAGAAGGTCGGCGAGACCGAGTACGGCGTCAAGGCGGTCCCGCTCGGCGGCTACGTCCGTTTCGTCGGCATGTTCCCGCCGGCCAAGGAGAACCCCACCAAGATCCGTGCGTACGCGACCGGGCCGTTCCGCGGACTGGCCGACACCGCGCGCGCCGCGGAGTGGCAAGACATCCAACCGGAGGACGAGGGCCGGCTGTTCTACCAGAAGAAGTCCTGGCAGAAGATCGTCGTGATGGCTTCCGGGCCGATGATGAACGTCCTGCTCGCCTTCGTCATCCTGGTCGGCGTCGGTTTGACCTACGGCGTCTATCGCGCCCAGCCGGTGGTCCATGCGGTGCAGGAATGCATCGTCGCCGCGGACGCCACCGACACCAGCTGCGCCGGGAAGCCCGAGACACCCGCCGCGCAGTCCGGCATCCAGCCCGGCGATCGGATCGTGACCTTCAACGGCCAGGCGGTGAGCTCCTGGGACGACGTCTCCACCCTGATCCGCGCCAATCTGGACCAGCCCGTCACCCTGACCGTCGAGCGCAACGGCCAGACCGTCCAGCTGCCCACGGTGAACACGGTCATCAACGGTGTGCCGGACCGCTGGGACCCGTCCAAGCGGGTGGCCGCCGGCTTCTTCGGCATCGAGCCCGTGGTCCAGCGCGAGCGAAGCGGCCCGATCTCGGTGCTCGGCGACATGTGGACCATGACCGAGCAGACCGCACACGCCCTGGCGTCGTTCCCGGTCAAGGTCTACTACACCGCATACAACCTGGTGACCGGTCAGCCGCGCGACATCTACGGTCCGATGAGCATCGTCGGCGCCAGCCGGGCCGCGGGTGAGGTGGCGGCCACCAACCAGCTCACCGCGGCCGACAAGGTGGCCACCATGTTCACCCTGCTCGGCTCGGTGAACCTGTTCGTGGCGCTCTTCAACTTCATCCCCCTGCTGCCCCTGGACGGTGGGCACATCGCCGGTGCCCTGTACGAGGCGCTGCGTCGCAGCCTCGCCCGGCTGTTCGGCCGCCCCGACCCGGGCTATGTCGACACGGCGCGGATGATGCCGCTGGCGTACGCGGTCGGTGGGGTCATCCTGCTGTCTGGGGTGGTCCTCATCCTGGCCGACCTGATCGACCCGATCCGGCTGTTCTAGGGCCGGCTGTTCGAGAGGCGGCTGTTCGAGCCCGGCGGCCACAGCAGCGCACCGAGCCGCCGGACCAGTTCGACGTCGGCCGGCAGCCAGTCCACCGCGAACAGCTCGCTCGCGGTGAGCCATCGCAGAGCATCGTGACTGGGACTCGGCTCCGGCACTCCGGCACTGATCTCGGCCAGCCAGACCCGCATCGCGAGCTGGTCGGCGATCGGCCACGCAACGCCGCCGGGCGCCGGCACCTCGGCGCCTACCCGTAGCTGCACACCGAGCTCCTCGGTCAGCTCCCGGTGCAGGGCCTCGAGCTCGGTCTCCCCGGGTTCGACTTTGCCGCCGGGGAATTCCCAGCCGCCTGCCAGTGCCGGAGGGCCGGTCCGCCGGGCCGCGAGCATCCGGGTCGGTCGCTCCAGGTGGTCCAGCAGGACGGCCGCGACGACCAGCACCATGCCGCCTCCCGTCGTCCTTCGAGCATCTGCCGACGGCCCGCGCGACGGGCCGACCCCTGAGACTGCCACCCCGCGGCCCAGCCGACTACGCTGGCCCCGTCCCACGATCCCGCACAGAATGACCACGATGACCATCGACCTCGGCCTGCCCGCCCTTCCGCCGCCCGTGCTGGCGCCCCGCCGCCCGACGCGCAAGATCAAGGTCGGCAAGGTGGAGGTCGGCGGCGACGCCCCGATCAGCGTCCAGTCGATGACCACCACGCTGACCAGCGACATCAACGCCACCCTGCAGCAGATCGCCGAGCTGACCGCGACCGGCTGCGACATCGTCCGGGTGGCCGTGCCGAGCCAGGACGACGCCGATGCGCTGCCGGCGATCGCCACGAAGTCGCAGATCCCGGTGATCGCCGACATCCATTTCCAGCCGAAGTACGTCTTCGCTGCGATCGACGCCGGATGTGCGGCGGTGCGGGTGAATCCGGGGAACATCCGGGCGTTCGACGACCAGGTCAAGGAGAACGCGAAGGCGGCGTCCGACCGGGGCACGTCGATCCGGATCGGG
>DASTGF010000112.1:0-7962 GCA_035719255.1 Microlunatus sp.
CCTGAGGCTGACAACTCGCTCACTGGGTCTGCGGTCGGCGGGCCAGCACGGCGATCCAGGATGAGGTGGGTTCGTACGGCGCACCGTCGAGACCGGACCAGAGCTCCTCGACGGCGAAACCGGCCGGCATCAGCACATCCGCGAGCCGGTCGGCGGTGAACGCCCGCTTCCACATCCGGTACGTCGTCACGGTGCGGCCGTCCAGCACGACGTAGCGATCGCAGTGAATGTCCTCGGCGAAGTCGAGCCGGTCGCTGAGCACCAGGTGCTCGGCCGGCCGCCACAGGCCGCCACTGAGCCAGTCCCACCGCCGGCTGGTCGGCGCGGTGTGCGCGGCGGGAGCGGTGACGTCGAAGACCAGAGCGCCACCCGGGCGCAGGGCTCGCCACGATGCTCGCAGCACGACGTCGAGTGCCTGCGGATCAAGGGTGCCGAACTCGCCGTACGACTGGAGCACGAGATCGTACGTCTGGTCATCCCGCAGAGTCCGGAAGTCCCCCATCCGGTAGCGGATGTCCAGCCCCTGCCGGGCGGCGGACTCGCGGGCGTGGGCCAGCGAGGATTCCGACAGGTCGATGCCGGTCACCGAGGCGCCGCTGGCCGCCAGTCGCTCGGCGACCAGTCCGGGCCCGCAGCCAAGGTCGAGCACGGCCCGACCCGGGCCCGTGAGCCCGTGGAGCATCAGGTTCGCGACACATCGGTCGAGCTGGACCGCGGGTCGACTCGCCGCCTCGTCGTCCTGATCGAGGTGCACGCTCAACAGCTGACGGGCGATGTAGGGGTCATCCCAGAACGGAGCGTCGCTCGGCTCAAACGGCTCCGGCCTCTGCAGGGCCCGGCGCAGGGCGAGCAGGAAGGCCTCGGTGTCTGGTTCGATGTACGTCACGTTGTCAGCCGCCATGATGTGTCAGACCGACACCGTGCTTCAGCACTTCCAGGTTGCGACACGTCGAGCCCTCAGCGGGTGAAGACGAGCGGTACGCCGTTCACGAGGGCGACGGAGGCCGTGGCGAGATAGGCGCAGGCACACAGGAAGCAGCCGGCGGCCTTCCAGTGGACGCTGTCCCGCAGCTCGCCGACTCCACGAGCGGCCAGGCCGCCGGCGCCGAGGAAGACCACGATCACGATGCCGATGCTGATCGCGGTTTCCGGAGACAGCACGAACTGCAGGAAGAGCACCACGACGACCAGCAGCAGGCCGATCACGAGTCCGGAGAGTGCGAGGGTCTGCGGCGAGCGCGAGCGGGCCAGCCGGTCCAGCGGGCGCTGCAGCGCGTCGTACGCGTGTTCGCCGCCGAGCGCGGTCCTCACGACAGCCGGCGACGAGCCGGTCACCAGGAGATCTTCGGAGGTGGTGCCGGGCGGACTCGGGCGGTCATTGGCGGGCTGCGGATCGGTCATCGAGCCTCCCATGCGCGATCGGGCCTTACCTGCGATCACCGCAGGCGGTCTCGCGGCACTGGGGGCGGTGCCGCACTCGTAGCGTGGAGTCGCCGCCCCTCCCCGTCAAGCGTCCCAGCGATTGAGTCGCACGATCGTCATCAGTTCCGCTGACGAGCGCTCCCGCGTTGGGGGTCCGGGGGCGTTGATGGACCCGTGCGGGGTGATCGGGAGCGCTGGTCAGCGCTTCGACGGGATCGGCGCGGGTCGGTGGCCTGGCCCCAAGGGCCTGGTCAGGCGCGGTCGGCGAGAAGGGTGTCGAGGCGGGCGAGGTCGTCGGGGCCGAGCCAGGTCTCGTCCAACGGGCGTCCCCCCGTGGCGCTGATCGCGTCGCGCAGCGGGGCCGCCCACAGGTGTTCGATCAGCGCCACGGCTACGGGTCCGGAGTCGGGCACGGCATCGGCCAGCGACCAGGTGCCGTCCGCACCCGTTTCCCGCGACCCCGGGTCGTCCCCGGCACCGGCGGAGGTCTCTCCGAGCAGCGCTGCGGCGACCGCTCCCGCGCCGTCGGGGAGTCTCTCGTGCGTCAAGGTCTCCAGCGAGCCGTCGGGGTTGCGCTCGACGAGGAGGACGTCGACGAGCCGGACGATGCCCGCCCGCTCGAGCCGCCCGAGCTCGGCCAGGACCGCGCCGGACGGGTTCGGCTGGTCGAAACCGACGACCAGCACCTGGACCGGGCCGCTCACCGGCTGACCCGGGTCCGCAGTTCGGCCAGCTCGGCGCCGGTGATGACCCCGGACGCGTACAGCTGCTGGAGCGCTAGCTCAGGATCCGGCTGCTGCGGAGCAGACGGAGCAGACGGAACAGGCGGAGGAGGTGGGGGAGTCGTGGCGGTCGCGGGACGGCTGGGCACCGGCGCGTGCCCCAGCAGACCGGCCGCGGTCGGGATGCCGGGTGGCGTCGTGGGCTGCGACGGGTGGCTGGCCGCGTACGCCTGGGCCGGGGACATCCGCCCGCCGTAGTACGGCACGCTCCCGGTCATCCCGGACCGCTTGAGCTGGCGAGGAACGAGAAGCATCGCGATCTCCCGTCGAGAAAAGCCCACGCGCTGTGATCGTCCAAGTCCTATCACTGACACGACCACGGTGTCCCAGCGCACCGGCCCGCGCAGGTTGGGTCCGATCCGGCGCGCCGATGCGGCGGCGAGGTCGGCCAGCCGGCGGTGCTGCTCACAGCCACCGCTACCCCGGCCGCGCACACAGGTCGAGCCTCGCGCGCGGCCAGGGCAACAGCGCCAGCTCTGGGTTACGCCTGCGGCTTCGGCTTCGCCGCCCCACCGGCGTGGGACTTGTCAAGACCTTCGGTCGACAAGGCTCCGAGATCAGGTAGGCCCATCTGGGGACGGGCCGCACGGCGGCGGCTCCGGACCACCAGCAGGGTCACCACGATCGCGACCAGGACGGCCGCGGCCACGATCCAGAGAATCGTTGCGGTGCTCATGTGGGTCATGCCTCCTGTGTCGATTCGTCGGCACGTCGGGCGGGGACCGAAGGCGTCGTGCACCCGGGCCCCGGGACGTACACGCTCCTCTCCACTATTCGTCAGTAATTGCAGCAAGGCAAACATTGCCAGGCTCGAGAGCTGACCGTTATGGAACCATCGTGCGTCTGACGTCGTACTCCACCGCGGCGCCGATGAATCGCTCGAGGGCGTCGGTCAGCGCTGCCCGGTCGTTGATCTCCAGCCGACCCAGGATGCGTTGGAAGACTTCCCGCCGATGCTCGGTCACCGCGGCCAGCAGCTCGACCCCGGATTCGGTCAGGGTCAGCTCGAGCTGCCTGCGGTCCTCTGGCCGGTCGCGCCGGTGGAGGAGACCGGCCTGGACGAGCCGATCGCAGATGCGGCTGGCCGAGGACGCGTGCACATCGAGGGCGTCGGCGACGGCCCCGGCCGACAGGGGCTGCCGCTCGGAGGCCAGCACGAGGACCCGCAGCTGGGGCAGCGTGATCCCGGCTCCGGCCCGAGCGATCGACTCCGCGGTGATCGCGGCGAACACCCGGGCCGCGGTCAACAGCGTCTCCACGCCATCGGTCCTCCCGGCGGATCGCCGGCCCGAGCGCGTGACGTCGTCCGGGGCGACCGTACGTGCCGCGCCCCGCGGCGCCCGCTGCGCATCGGTCACGGTCTCACCCTATCTACCGAACCGGACCGTCTCGGACCCGAAGCCACCGGATCCGAAGCCGGTCGACCTGAGGCGTCTCTCCACGGCAACCCGGGTTCGAGGATCGCAGGATCAGCCGGCGGCCAGTCCCGCCTCCAGTGCGGCGATGATCTTGGGGCGCAGCTCCGACCCGGCGATCACCTCGTCCACCGAACCGACCCGCACCGCGCGATGGATGTTGTGCACCCGGTCGAACTCGGTGGCCACCTCGCCGAGCTTCTCGCTGCGGACATCCCGCCGGGTCTCGGCCAGCGTCGCGGCGAGCTCGGCCCGCCGGGCGCCGACGGCTTCGGCGAACTGCTGCTCGAGGTCACGGACCCGTGGGTCCTTGGCCGTGCGGGCATCGACCTCGCGGGTGAACACGACCGCCGCGGCCGGCGCGCCGCCGATCACCGAGGCGAACGACCCTTCGATCGCCAGAACGGTCATCCGGGGATTCAGCGCCTTGGAGAACACCACGAACGCGCCGCCGTGATATCGAGAGACGACGCAGAAGACGATCGGGCCGTCGAAGTTGACGATCGCCCGGCCGATCTCGGCGCCGTACTCCAGCTGCAGGTTCCGCATCGACTCCGGTGAACCGTCGAAGCCCGACAGGTTGGCCATCACGACCACCGGCCGGTTCCCGCTGGCGGCGTTGATCGCGCGCGCCGTCTTCTTCGACGACCGCGGAAACAGCGTGCCCGCGGTGTAGACGTCGGGGCCGTCGGTGGGCGGGAAGCCGCGGCGCGGTACCGCCTTCGACTCGATCCCGATCAGGCAGACCGGGAACCCGCCGATGTGGGCGTCGAAGACGACCGAGGTCTCGGCATCCGCCATCCCGGCCCAGCGCTCCAGGGTCGCGTGATCGGCGTCGGCGACCGCCGACATCAACGTACGGATGTCGAAGGCCTTCTTGCGGTCGGGGTTGGTGGCCGCGGAGAAGATGTCGCCGATGCTGGTGAATCCGGAATCGGCCGGATCGTGCGGGTAGACCGTCACGTCCCGATCGAACGGGTCACCGGTCTTGGCCCGCCGTGGCGCCCGCTCGCCCGGGGCGATGTAGGTGTGGTCGTAGTGCGACATGAGCACCCGCAGTGCACCGGCCAGATCGGGCGCCCAGTACTGCGCCTGACCGTTGGGTCCCATCACCCGGTCGTAACCGCCGATGCCGAAGTTGTCCTCGGCGGAGACGCCACCGGAGAAATCCAGCGACTGCTTGCCGGTCAGCACCATGGCGCTGTCCGGCGTCATGACGAGAATGCCCTTGGTGTGCATCAGCATCGTGGCCTCGGCGTTCCAGTACGGCTGGGCGCCGACGTTGATGCCGGCCACCACGATGTTGATCTCGCCGCCGCCCTGGGTGAACTCGACGATCCGCTTCAGCGCTCGGGCCACCCAGTCCACGTTCTCGGTGCCGGACTCCATCGAGATCCGCGCGCCGGCGGAGACGGCGAACCACTCCACCGGTACGCCCATCGACTCCGCCAGGTCGAGCGCAGCGATCACCCGCGAGCACTCGGCCTCACCGAGCGCGCCGAGGGCCCGCAGCGGGTCGCCGCAGATCAGCACCCGGGTGACACCCTCGGGATAGCGCTCGGTCGGGGTGGAGATGACGCCGGCGATGATGCCGGCCTTGTTGTGACCGTACGGGCGGTCGACCGGGACCAGCGCACCGGTGTCGTCGAGGTCGTACTCGGTGGCGGTGCCGCCCGGCCCGGCGATCATGGCCTGCAGCTCGTACGGATAGACCACGCCGCGCCGGCGGGCCCTGACGACCTTCTGGGCGTAGTCGTCCAGCGGCTTCAGCAGCTCGGTCGGCGGGCCGCCCAGGGAGGTCACGACGCCGGAGCCCGGCTGGTAGTGGAAGCCGGCGACCAGGGTCTGGTCCCGGCCGTCCGGCAGGGTGACGGTGCCGCCGACCAGCACCTCCTCGATCCCGGCGCCACCCGTCATCGGGGCGATCTGTGCCTGCAGCGAGGTCAGCTGCTCCACGTCCGCGGCGATGGTCGGCCAGATGTAGACCCATACGTAGTTCATGTCCAGTCGCGACCCGGCTGCGGCATCCGCAGCCCGGACCCGCCGGATCGCCTCCAGACAGTTGGCGATGGCCCGCTCGGCGTGCGGCAGGCCGACCACCGTGCCGTCCTCGTCGCGGACGACCGCCAGCTGCCGGACCTGGGCCAGGGCGACCAGTCGGACGTCGGACTCGTTGCCCGGCGCCACGCAGCGATAGAGCAGGACGTCCTCGGGGGCGTCCAGCCGGGTCACGTGGAACTCGCGGAGCCGGCCGAGGGTGAGCCGGCGGGCAACCATCGGGTGGACACCGCGGACCAGGACGTCCTCGGCCAGCCGCCGGGCGCCGCCGGTCGGTTCGGCCTTCCCGAAGCCCTCGGGCCGGAAGGCGAAATACCCCACCGGGCGCGCGCCGTGGGGGCACGCCGCGATGGTGATCCGCCGGGCGCGGTGCGCGAAGTCCAGGTCCGACAACCGCGTCGCCACCGCGGCCGATGCCTCGTCGGCGTCCTCGGGCAGATCGGGCCAGGAGAGGTACAGATCCAACACGTTGTCGTGCCCGGCCGGGGCGCCGGCGGTTTCGGCGGCCAATGCGTCGGTCAGGGAGCTGCCCGGCGTCAGCTCGGAGAAGTGGCCGATGGTGGAGATCAGGCGGGTCGGCCGGTTGTCGGTGGTGTAGTCGGCGATGGCGAACGGCCGGCTGCCGACCGTCGTCTCGCGCAGATCGTGCAGGTGATAGTCGCGGTAGTGCCGCTTGATCAACACCGCCAGCATCGGCTCGTCGGCGGGCAGTTCCGGGCCGTCGATCCGCTCGGCCAGGAAGCGGACCAGCTGCTCGGGGATCCCTGCCAGGGCGTCGATCCGGGCCTCCCGCTCGGGGCCGGGTGGGAGCAGGGTGATGGCCCGGATCTCGTCCCGCACCCCGCCCAGCACGGTCTGCCGCTCGGCGTCGACCAGTGGCTGGTCGAACCAGCGGAACCTCACGCTCCGGGCCAGGTCGCCGACGATCGGGTACCGCAGCTGAGTGGCGGTGACCAGCCGGTCGAAGACATCGCGGACGCCCTCGTCCATAGGGGGCTGGGGGGCCGGCTCGGCGATCAAGCGCTGCAGCAGCGTCGTCACCAGGGCGACGTCGGGCGCCGACCGCTGCTGGGCGAGGAACACCCGGAACACGGCCTGCTCGAGCTCCGGCGTCCGGTCCAGCGACGAGACGCCGTAGTGCCGCAGCACGCGGCCGAGCTTGGCCAGGAACTCCTCCGGCAGGGCACCGCGTGCGGGATCGAAGCTCTGCAGGAAGGTGTGGAAATGCTCGCGGGGGCTGTGCACCTGGTTCTCCAGGTGCAGTTCCTCGTCCGCCGGACGATTCCGGGACAGCTCCGCGAGGTCGGCGAAGGTCTCCAGCATCGCGAGCTCCGGGCGCAGCGGGGAGTCGCCGGCGGCCATCAGCTCCTCCCGCTCGTCCAGGTACGCCCGGAGGTTGCGTCCCTCGTCGCGGGGGTCGATGTCGTAGCCGAGCAGCATCGCCGACAGATCGCTGCGCCGCCGTTCGGCCCGGTCGCGCAGATCGGTCGGCAACGAGCCACCGTTGGGCAGGTCCAGGTCGACCTGGTCGTCGGTGTTCGCGGTCTCCTCCTCGACGTCGCCGATCGGTTCCAGCCGCACCAGGGGAGCACCGGTCTCGACCTGGCTGCCGGTGGACACCAGCAGCTCCTTGACCCGCGCCGCGAACGGTGCGTTGAGCACCGTCTCCATCTTCATGGACTCCAGCACCAGCACCGGGGCGCCCGCGCTGACTTCGGCGCCGGTGGCGGCCGGGGTGGCCACGACGAGGGCGGGGGCGGGCGAGCGCAGCACGCCGCCCTCGTCGAGGCTGACCCGGTGGGTGACTCCATCCACCTCGACCAGCTGGACCGGGCCGTGGGTGGCGGTGATCAGGCGATGCGTCCGGCCACCGATGGCGAGCCGGCTGGCGTACGCGTCGATCCGTTCCAGTTCGGCATCGACGGTCTGTTCGGTGGTGCCGGAGGCGACCACGACGCGGAACCGGCTGGGTCCGGTGCGGAACACCGTCACTTTGTAGGCGTTGCCCCGCAACTTGACGTCCACGGCCCGGCCGGTGCGGTGCTGGACCTGCGGCCGCCCGCCCCGGGCGGTCTCGATCAGGCGGTTGCGCTCGACCGACTCCTCGATCTCGTACGAGGCGATGCCGGCGGCGACCAGCGCAACCCCCGAGTGACGGTGGGCGACCAACCGGCCCTGGGCGCGCACCCGGTCGATCCAGCCGGTGTCGGCCGTCCCGTCGATCACCTCGGGTGCGGCCAACAGATCCAGGACGAAGCTCTTGTTGGTCGATCCGCCCTCGATCA
>DASTGF010000113.1:0-2374 GCA_035719255.1 Microlunatus sp.
CTTCCTGCGCACGGCGCTCGATACGGGGGAATTCTCCCTCCACCAGGCGGAGAACGGCCACGCGGCGCTGGCCGCAGCCACGGCCATCAGGCCGGACATCATCCTCCTCGACCTGGGGCTCCCCGACATGGACGGGGTCGACGTCTGTCGAGCACTGCGCGACGCGGACTACCACGGCGCGGTGCTGATCCTCACCGGCCGCTCGGGCGAGCTCGACCGGGTCGTCGGCCTGGACGCCGGAGCCGACGACTACCTCGCCAAGCCGTTCGGCCTGGCCGAGCTGCTGGCCCGGCTGCGGGCGCTGCTGCGGCGTACGTCGGTCCATGCCAACGGATCCTCTGCCTCCCGCGGCCGCACCCTGCACGTCGACGTCGAGGCGCACCGCGTCTACGTCGGCGACACCGAGGTGCCGCTCACCGGCAAGGAGTTCGACGTGCTGACCGTGCTGGCGGCCCACCGCGGCAAGGTGGTCTCGCGTGCCCAGCTGATGTCGGAGGTCTGGAGCGAGGGCTGGTACGGCTCCACCAAGACCCTCGACGTCACCATCGGCCGGCTCCGGCAGAAGCTCGAGAAGGTCGCGACCAGCGAGAGGGTCGTGACCGTGCGGGGCGTCGGGTTCAGGCTCGAGAACGACCACTGACCGACTGCCCGAGCCCGCCAGGACGTTCGGCACTCGCGCGGGATGGGCGATCTGGCAAGGCTGGTCGCATCCCTTCTTTGCACCGGGAGTCGCCATGGGCGAACGCCGAAACATCGCGGCCACCATCGGTGGCTGGAGCGTGCGGCACCGAATGCTGGCCGTCGTCGGGTGGGTGCTGTTCGTGGCCGTCGCGACGACCATCGGGTCGCGGGCCGGACAGCAGCACATGACGGAGGACCAGTACGCCACGGGCGACTCGGTCCGGGTCATGCAGATACTCGATCGGGCGGGGCTCAAGCCGCCGGCCTCCGAGGCATTCCTGGTCACCAGCGCCGGGCGCGTGACCTCCCCGGCGGCGAGGGCGGCCGTCGCCGACCTGGTCCGCCGGCTGCAGGCGACCGGCGAGACCACCTCCGTGGTCGACCCCTATGCCAACCGGCTCGTCTCTGCTGACGGCCGTTCGGCGCTGCTCCAGGTCTCCTTGAGGGGGGATCCGATGACGGCCGGCGACCGGGTGCAGCCCGTTCTCGACGCGACCGCGGCCTTCCGGAGCGCCCATCCGGACCTGCGGGTCGACGAGTTCGGTGACGGGTCGGCGAACCGGTGGTTCGACCAGACGATCGGCCGCGACTTCGCCCGCGCCGAGTGGACCGCCGTACCGCTGGCCTTCGGCATCCTGCTGGTCGCGTTCGGTGCCTTCCTGGCCGCCGTTCTTCCGGTCGGCCTCGCGCTCACCTCGTTCCTCGCCGCCAACGGGCTCCTGGCCGTGATCAGCCACCGGATGCACGTGGACACCTCGACCAGCTCGGTGATGTTGCTGGTGGGCCTCGCCGTCGGCGTCGACTACTGCATGTTCTACCTCCGTCGTGAGCGAGAGGAGCGAGTCCGCGGGCGCGATCCCGAGACGGCCCTCCGGATCGCCGCGGCCACCTCGGGCCGGTCGGTGCTGATCTCCGGATCCACCGTCGTCCTCGCCATGTCGGGCATGTACCTCTCGGGGATGCTGCTGTTCGACGGCTTCGCCACCGCGGCGATCCTGGTCGTGCTGGTCGCCGTTCTCGGCTCGGTGACCGTGCTGCCGGCCCTGCTCTCGATGCTCGGCGACCGAGTCGATCTGGGCAAGGTGCCCGGCCTGTCCCGCATGCGACACCCGCGGGGGGACAGCAGGTTCTGGGGGGCCGTGATCGGTCGGGTCCTCCGTCGCCCGCTCCTCTCGGCGGCAGGTGCGGCCGCGTTCCTGCTGGTGCTGGCCGTTCCCGCCCTGGGTCTCCACACCGAGCAGCTCGGACTCGAGCAGCAGCTGCCCGCCGACACCAGCATCATGCAGAGCTACCGGCACATCACCGCGCAGTTCCCCGGCGGGCCGAGTCCCGCCCGGGTCGTGGTGACGGCGCCCGACGTCAGCAGCCCAGCGGTCCGGCAGGCCGTCGGGGAGTTCCGGGCCCGCGCCGAGGCCACCGGCCAGGTAGGACGACCGATCCTGGTCACCTCCCGGCCTCGCTCCGGGATGCTGGAGATCTCGGTGCCGTTGGCGGGGACGGGCTCGAACTCCACCTCGGTGCGCGCTCTCGACACGCTGCGCAGTCGCCTCGTCCCGTCGACGTTCGGCTCCCTGCCCGGGGTCCACGCGTATGTCGGCGGCGAGCTCGCCTACTCCCAGGACTTCAATGCCCAGCTGCGGCGCGCGATCGTCCCGGTGATCGTCTTCGTGGTGGTGCTCGCGTTCGTGCTGAT
>DASTGF010000114.1:0-10899 GCA_035719255.1 Microlunatus sp.
TGGCGTTGTCCCGATGGGATCAGCTCCCGACCGCTGTCGGCCGCTGGCGCCTCGGGTGGCGTCGACACGAAGCGGACCCGTTGGGCCCCGGGACACTGGATGAAGCATTCGTTCAGGGCTGGACTTTCCGGCAGGGCGGAAGCTGGGTCTTTGGTCATCTTGACAAGACGTACCCGGGGGGCGCGGTATGTCAGTAGATCCACCGAGGCCGACCCCTGACCCCCCGTGTCCTCGGTGGATCGCACCGTTGAAGGTCGAGACCACTGTGGTCGCCGATGTGAGCTGGCGTGGCCGCTTCCATTCCGAGTCGGCCACGCGGCCGGATGGTCGAGCTTGCGCCGCTCGGCACTTCCTGTCCTCCGGCACAGCCCAGCTCACCGCCAGCCCTGTCCCTCGATTCCGTTCTAAGGCATTTGGTGCTGAGTGCTGTTGGATACAGAGTGCCTGCACGGATCCGGCGGGAACGGCACTGGCGACAGGAGACGAACGATGGATCGTTCAACCCCGCGAATCGCCGCCGCCGACATCCAGCTACCGCCGGTCTCCACGACACCGACATGATCGACGCAGGTCGCGGCGCCGCACGCTGCCAGCCGCACACCATCCACCGGCCCGACATGGTCCACGCGGCATGACCGCCCGCAACGTCGCGAACCGACGACGGTCAGACGTCGCCTCGATCCACCGGGCCCGGAGGATCCGTTGAACATAGACCCTGCTGGTTTGGAGTCGAGCCTGCGGAAGCTGACCAGCGCCGAACCTGACACCGACCTGGTCCGCACCCTGGCCACCATCAGCCGCGCCTGCCTCGCCCTGTTCGGGGTCGACGGGTGCGGCGTCATGATCGTCGACGAGCAAAACACCCTTCGCGAGATCGCCGCCAGCGACCCGGACGGACACGCGTTGGAACGCGCCGAACTGCAGACCCAACAGGGCCCATGCACCGACGCCTACATCGCCAACCGCCTCGTCGCGACCACCGATCTCCGCACCGATCCCCGCTGGCCCAAGCTGGCCACCACCGTGTACGACAAGCCGATCCGCGCAGTCATGGGCATCCCCATCCGGCTCGGCGGAGGCCCCGTCGGAACCCTCGACGTGCTCCGTCACCAGCCCCATCACTGGACCGACAGCGAACGGGCTGCGCTGCAACGCTACGGAGACGTCATCGAGACCGCCCTGGCCGCCGCCCTGGCCGCGCACAGCTCAAGTGATCTCGCCAGCCAGCTGCAATACGCCCTCGATTCCCGGATTCTCCTCGAACGCAGCATCGGCTTCCTGATGGCGAGCCATGACCTTGACCCACTCGACGCGTTCAACCTGCTGCGGCGCACCGCCCGCACCAGCCGGTGCAGAATCGGGGCGGTCGCCGAGGAGCTCTTGCGCACCGGCCACCTGCCCACCGAGACCGATCCGCCCACACCCTGAAATGTCGCCGGCGGGTCTAAAAGACGGAAAACACCGTTCCCGTTTCGGACCGAGGTCAGCCGCGTCGGCGAGGTTTGGATATCGCGCAATCTCATGACCGTCGCCGCAGGTGATGGATGGAGATCACGGATCATCGCTGTACGGCCCGCGCCCGGTGCGGCACGGCGAGAGGGTGCCGGCCGGAAGCGCCGCATCGATCCAGCATCGATACACGAAGCCTCCGGCCGGCGGGTCCGCCGACGAACCCCCTTTGACGGCGGCAGCCGGAGTGCCGATGTCCAGCCGGTGCCCCACACCACCACGGCATTCCAAGCTGTGGGCGGAACGTAACCGCCGGCCGCCGCATCAAACGCCCGCCGCAAGCGCCGCCGATGAGGCTCGCGACCGCCGCCGCGGCCGGTGCAGGTAGCGGGTGGTTCACCGTGTTCGGAGTGCGGCGGTGCCGGCTCGGGTCAGCCGCGGCGGACCCGGCAGCCACGGATTGAACATGATCAGCCCCCGCAGCGCCAGCACCGTCAACGGCCACTGCGCCGCACGACCGTCCACCGTGTAACACGGCAGCTCCGGCAGCGACGGGTCGAAATCAATTCGGCTCTCTGCCACCGCCAGCAACACCCACACCTGACGCGTAGTCAACCGCCGACGCTCAACCATCAACGCCACCCCCAAAGCACGCCACGACCACCCCGTGAGGCACGAGGTCGGGCCGCCAACCCGGTCAACGGCCACCCTCCACTACCCATAATCCGCGCGGCAGACTGCGACGACCCGGACCCACGCTGAGTTGAGTCCCGCAGGCCTGGGCGGGTGGCAGCCCGGTCAGGCGGATGAACCCGGTCCCGCCAGGGCTACGGCAGACGGAGGCGATGTCGGCCCGTCGGCGCAGGCCAGACGGCAGAACTCCTCGACCGGCGCCCGTTCCGATTCGGGGACTGACCCACGATCGCGTTCCAGGTCGGGGTGAACGTCTCCAGGGTGTGGTTGAACATGGCCTACAGCGATGGCGACGAGTTCCACCGGCCGGTGTCGGGATCGACACCAAACTGGCCGATCCGTTCCCGTTCCGACGCCACAAAGTACTGCGGCATCGCATCATCTGCAGGCGCCTCACTCAGATTCGCGTCTGTGGCACAACGATCATGCGCCAAAAGGTGTTCAGCGGTTGCTTCGCCCGGTCTTGGGGTACCCGCCCCGCGGATCTGCGGCGGCGGGGGCGTGGTGGATTTGAGCGGGTTCTGGCCGTCAAGCAGCCGGCGGCCAGAACTCCGCCCACGCTTACACAGTCACCGACGCCGAGCCGCGGCACCGCTACCGCCCCGGGCGCGCAGGGCCTCGTTGACCGAGCGTAATGACGACTGATCGCTCGGTCACGACGCGAGTCGCAGGCCGTGGTTTCTTCATTGAAGGTGGGAGTGGGGTGGCGATGAACGCCTCTAGAAGTACCTTGCTAATTCACAGACACGCCACCAGACCCTGACCACCGGCCGACGGATCCGTTGCCCGACACGGGTGCCCGGTCCTACCTCGCGCCGCTCGGCGCGCTCGGTGGGTTGATGGTCATCTCCGGGTCGGGCTGGATCCTCGCCGAACGTCGCCGCCGCCGACCTTGGACGGACTGGAACGAACCGGCCCCGGACCGTACGCTCACTGCACCAGCACACCGCTCCCAGAAGAGCAGATGATCCAGGAGCGCAGATGACATCGATGAGTCGGATCGACAAGACGTCGCCGGTAGGACCGCGGATCGCACCGTCGGTGCCGTGGGCGCTGGCGTTTGATCCTGGCGTACTCGGTCGTCTTCATGAGCGTGGCCGCCAGCTCGGGGATCCCGTACGCGGAGTGGTTCGCGACCGGCGCCAGCGCCTTCCGTACGGCGGTCCTGCCCTTGCTGAGTGGGGCTGTGCTGATCGTGGCGTTCCTGGCCTGGGCCCGCTGGGAGGGTTCCTCGTCCACCAGCCGACAACGGCACAGGGGTCGTACTTCTGAATAACGCCAACAGGACGACCGTGCGCGGCCAGACGCCGACCAACCTTGGTCACACCGCGGTGCGAACAGGCAGCCTCAGTCCCTGGCCGGGACTGAGGCTGCCGATCTGATCTTCTCGTGCGGCGGTCAGCGGCGATCGGTGACCGGGGTGTCATCGTCGACGTCGACACGTTCCTTTTGGACGTCGCTGGTGACCGTTTCCTGGTCGGTGACGGTTTCGGTGTCGAGCCGGACTCGTTCGACCGGTACCGCTTCCTTCTCCACGACGGGCCGTTCTTCGTGCAGCACGACTTCGTGTTCTTCTTCGGAGATGGCTGGTCCGGACAGGGCGTCATCGCGGTTGGCGTCGGTGATGGGTTCCCGCTCGAGGCGGACTTCCTCCCGTTCCACGGGCACGGTCTGGGTGACGTTCTCGGTGACCACGTATTTCCGCAGGCGGGCCCGGCCGACTTCATGGTGCTCGGTGCCGACGTTGACCCGTTCCTCCGAGACCGTCATCGCGTCATCGGTCGTGGGCCCAGATGTGTCGCGGCCGACCGTGTCGTCGTCACGGACGGAATCGTCGCGGTCGGTCCGGCCGCGGCCAGTCGATGCCGCGGTCGTGGTGTCGCGATCCCCGGTGGTGGTGTCGCGATTCTGGGTGGTGTCGTAGTCGGTGCGCCTGTAGTAGGCGTACAGCTCACGCTCTTGGTCGACGGAGAGGTGGCCATCCTCGTCGATGTTGGGGGCGTCTTTGACGAAGGCCTTGGTGTAGGGGACGGTGATCTGGTCCCGGTTCAGGCTGGCCTCGGCCAGGGGGACGAATGACTCCTTCAGCCCGAATAGACCGGTCCGGACACTGACCCATTCGGGAGCGCCGGTCTGGTCGTCGGCGTAGACCTGGCCGATGGTGCCGATCTTGTCGCCGTCGGAGCCGTAGACGTCCCAACCGGCTGCGTTGGCGATCTGGTCTCGATCCAACAACTCGATTACTCCTTCTGTGTCGACGATGGCGTCAACCGGAGCCCTACCCGGATGTTTACTACGTAAACCGCTGGTGACCGTCGGGTTCCGGAGGCGCACCCTGCGGCCACTCGGCGTGTCCGTGGGTTCGACGGCCGCCGCCCTCCCAAGGCGTGGAGATGGACGGCTCTGGATGACCCGGACGGGTTGTGTTTCTGCGGTGCTCGGGTATTAACAGCGGATATTCGAGGTCGTCGACGTCCCAACCGTCATTCATTGTTGTCAACCCTCAGGCAGCGATCCGGGTCGGGGAACAGGACGACAAAACGTGAACGGACCGTCATCGGAGACGGGCGCGGATGGCCGCAGCGCGATGCAGTTCGTTGGCCATCAATACGCCGTAGGTGAAACCGTTCTGGTCGGGATTGACCCCTGCGGCTGCGCCGAGCCGTGCCAGATAGCGGGCCGCCACCATAGCGTCTTGGTGGTCACCGAGCAGCGTCTGCAGTCCCTTGGCCTTCTTGGCGGTGGAGGCCAGGCCGGGATCGGCCGGTTCGGCCAGCTCGGCTGCGTATCGGAGGCGTTTCAGGGCCTTCCGGGCCCGATGCAGTTCCTCAACGTCATCGGCCGCGTTCCCTAGCCGCTTGTACGCCTTTCGTTCCGCCCGTCCGACATAGTCACCACCGTCTGTGGCCTTCTCCTCGGCTGCGCTCGTCAAAGGCGGGCACGACCGCCAAACCCGGATCAACCCGATCAACCGCTGGTAGCGTTCCCCGGCCATCTCCTCGCCAAGCCGGTCCCAATGCTGGTTCCGCTCCAACGTCAGCGACCGCTGGACGTCCGCGCTGACCGGCCCCAGGACCTGTTCCACCGGCAGCTCGCTGATCCGCAAAGCGAGCAGCTCGGCCAACACGTCGCAGTCGCGAACCTTTCCCAACAAGTCGGCATACCAGACGAGCTCGTCGTTCAACACTTTCGCGGGCTCGGCCTCCACCACATCCTTGAACACGCGCAGCGTGCTCCGCAGCCGCCGCACCGCGACCCGAGTCTTGTGCACCAAGCGCTGCCCGGTGCGCAGCCCGACATCATTGCAGGCGATGACGTCACACTGGGTCGCGACGTAGGCCGCGACGAGTTCACCAACAGTGCCCGAGCGGTCAAGTCCGGAGGCGGCACCGGCCTCGTGGGCAAGCGCGCGGTCCAGTTTGTTCCGACTGATCGAGGGCGTGGCGCCGGCTGCCCGGAGCCACTTCCCGGCCTTGCGGAGGGCCTTTTCGCTACCGGCCGATCCCAGCTCGATCTCGATCTCCCGCCACTCCCGGAACGTCGACTCATCACCCTGCGTGGACTGGACCGCGTCATCGGCGATCTCCAGCACCAGATCACCGTCGCTGTTCAGCACACGGCGAGCGGTCCGGATCGTCGACAGCGTGGCCACCGGGGCAAGATCGTCCCGGCCCTGCAGCGCACTTACCGCATCGGCCAATTCCCGCGGCACCGTTCTCGTCGTCGACCCGCTCTGCAACTCGATCCGTGCCGTCCCGTTCGGCACCTTCAACTGCCAGCCGGTGCCCTCATCACCGAGGCGGCGACGTAACGTGATCCCAAACAGACGAAGACCTTCCGACGCCGTGTCGAAGTACGTGCTGTCGAGCCGTCGCACCTGCTCGACGACCCGGTCACCGCCTCGCACCGGTGGCATCGAATCAGGCATCACCCAATCGGCCGGAACGTCGAACGTGACCTCGCGCTCCCGAACCCGCTGCATGCATACTCCTTCACCGATGAGCAGACCAAGAGGAAGACCTCCCACCCCCCATACCCAAGCTCTCAGCCAACGAACTGGGGCTCGGGCAGTTGCACTCCGTGTTCTCGAGAGCTTAATCGAGACATCTCCTGGGAGCATGGCACCGCACCCGTGGATGGGGGCTGGGTGCGGGGCGGAGTTGGATTGATTGAGGTCCTGTCCGGCCTTGAGGACGAAGCGCTGTATGTGGCCAGCCCGGTCCTGTTCGCCTTCATCTACGACGCGACGATCGAGTTGATCGACGATCTTCGCAGCGGAAAGCGACCGCCCCCGGGGCTCAACCCGATGGGATCGCCATCCGCGTACGAGAACGCTTACAGCACTGCTGATGCCGTTGTCTGATCAACTCCCACGATGCGGCGATGGGTGTCGCAACCGACGCGGTGTCCGCCCAGCGGGGTCACGTGGCTGGATCATGCGGGGTGAGACGGCCCTCGCGGGCGGTCCGCCCCGGCTGGTGTGTCTCGATGCCAGCACCCGGGATGTCGGCGGGTCCGCCGCGATCATTCCTTATCAGCTTCAGCCGCCGGCAGCCCCATCAGGCCACGAAGGTCCGATTGCATTCTGCGGTCGAACCAGTGGAGGAATTGGCGGGCATCGTCGATGCCCAGGCCCGCGCTCAGCGCATCCTCACTGAGATAGACCTCTCGGATCAGTCGGGACAGGTAGCTTCGGAGGTCACCGCGAATCAGGCGCTGCAGGATGGCTCGTCTGCACAGCCTCGCGGTCTCGGTGGGGTCGGCCAATGTGGTGTCGTGGCCGAGGTCGGTGGCGAACAATCGCACGAGCAGGATCATCAGCGACTCGTCGGTGATGTCCGGTGACGATGACGCCGTCGGCTCGGCGCTCACCACCAGGAACGGCGCTGACCACTCCCTCGCCGTTCGTCTTGGGTTCATGGCACCGCCTCTTGCCCGGAATCCGCGGAGTCGGCCGACCACCCGATGATGGTGTCTTGGGATGGTCGAGTTATCTACGCATAAGGTGTCGTCAGGCTGCCGATCACCTGATCTTTTCAGTGTCGCGTCCGGCAGCGGCGCGGTTTGAGGCGCTTGTCATCGCCACTGCGGCAGGGAGCGTGGCCGCAAGGCCGTGTGGGGGTTGGCCCGCGGCCACGCCTCCGCCGTCCCCCGAGTCGTCGTCGACCGAGGACGGGGTCCAGCGGGCCATCGTGCGCCGATCCCGCTGGGGAGCCGAACCGTCGGCTCCTTGTCTGGAGACAGTTCTCGGGTGCGAGCATGACGCGACTGCACGAATCGGAGTCCTTCCCGTTGTCCCGACGAGGCGTCCGAGTCCTGGCAGCCAGCGGCTCGAAGCCTCTCGGCGACTCGAGTCGTCGCCGACGACGGCAACCTCGGAGATCACCTGTGTGCATCGGAGGCGGGCGCCCAGGGAGGGTGACGCGCGGCAGGCCGTGAGGCCTGCCACGCATCGTCGATGTTGGATCGGGGGGTTGCGTGACGGGCTAGTCACGATGGTCCCCCCGGGCCTGGGATCACTCGCGGGTCTGGTCTGGCGGGATCGGACCATACCGCGCGAGTGCTCTCCTCAGCCGAGGACGCCCAGCAGCCGGTTCAGCAGGGAAACGATCCCGTTGAGGATGCCGTTCAGTCCGGTGGATCCGTCCAGCAAACCTGCCACCGCGCACAACAGGTTCCCGAGCAGGTTGCCCGGCCCGCCCTGTGCGGTGATGTTGAGGTGAACCTTGTCCAGGTGAACCTTCAATCCGAGCAGATTCAGATCCAGCGGGCCGAGCACCAGGTCCAGAATCTGACAGCTGAGCGCGGCGGCCGCCGGCGCTGCGTTGGGTGCCAACTGCTTCTCGGTCTGAGACGACAGCTGGTTGGAGACCCCAGCCTTCTTGTCTGCCGCGGACGGCTTCTGCGCGCCCGCCACCGGCTCCGTCGCCAGCGGCATCGTGATCTTCTTGCTCACTTTGGTCACGTCACCGGCCGCATTGGTGATCGTCCCGGTGAACTTGCCCACCGCGTACAGTTTCCCGTCACGCTTCTTGAACTTGATGACGTTCAACAGGCCGGCGACCTTGCCCGTCCCGTCTTGCAGGGTGCCGGTCACCTTGCCGGAAAGTGCGCTCGGCTCCGGCGGCGCGGCCTGGGCCGGCACGCTGGCAACCAGACCCACACACAGTGTGGTGACGAAGGCCAGCAGCGTTATCCAGATCCGAGACCTTCCTCGGCGGGGGCCCGGCTTCTGAGTCCGTGTGTCCATCGGTGCTTCCTCTCATCCAGAGTTCGGCCAGCCGTCCCACCCCACGCCGGGTACCGTCCCGCGCTAAGCACCGTCTTTAGCGGACGCCTACGGCCCTGCACCCACTCAGATACCCGCAGACCCGGTGGATGACGCGACCCGCCATCCACCCACCAGCGCCGCACGTTGTGCCACCCGATCCGACAGGCCAACCAGAAATCCGCAGAAAACGGATCGAAATCCCGCATCATCTAATGTGATCCAACCTGTCCGCCCGCCGGGCCGCGGTTCGGATCCGGATGTTTCCTTTACCGCGGCCCGGGCCGTCTCCCTCGTCCAGGTGATGGCACCGGCACAGCCTGCCCGACACCCCCGGCACACCCGGCACCATGACCCGGGTGCGGGCCGACACACATCCAGAAGACACTCATGACCCTCCGACGGCCCTCGGCACCACACGATGGCCCGTCGAGCAGCCATTCCCTGGCGTCCACGAGGGCGGGACCGATCATGGGCGGCGAGATGATCCCGCTCACGGTGCGCACAGGGCGGCTGACTGGGACCGCCACAGTTCTCGATCACTCAAACATGATGTATTCGGGCTGTGGGTGCAGGCCCAGCACTTCTCGCGGGTTCATCAACCGCCCTCCGTTTCGGCGGTCTTCGGTGAAGAACAGTTTGAAGCCCGCATGCACGTGTCGTGGCGTGCTGCGGTTGACCAGCCGATACGTGTCCACCTTCGGACCCGGCGGGCCCAGGCCGTCGACGGACTTGATCAAGACCACGCCGGGGTGCGCTTTCAAGCGGTTCTCGCGGCGGACCACGCTGCGTGCGACCTGGTGGTAGACCAGCACCTTCTCCGGGAGGTGATGGGCTCGGACAAGATCGCCAAGATAGTCGGCGACGCCGTCGAGTTCTGCACCGGTGGTGTGGCCGTAGGCGCGGCCAGGGACCTGACCGGCGTCCATGGCCCATTCAGGGTCGAGCGCGACGCCGACATCGGGCTCCCGCAGCCACTTTCGATACGCCTTCACCTCGGATAGGAACTCGGCGCGACCGGGCTGGATGTTCAGCAACAGCAGAGCTCGGTGCCGTCGGGCTGCTCGAAGGTAGCGCTCGATCTCGGCGTCACCGATCCGAGTACGGTACTTTCCATCACCACCAGGGCTGCCTTGAACCACACTGGTGATCACCTCGAGAACCGGCAAGATGTCGCGGCCCGCCCGGTATGCCTGTGCCCGCTTCTCCAACTCGGCCACCCGCTGATCCAGCGGGCCGGTGCCCAGCCGGCCAAGGCTGGCGGCTCCGGTCAACCCGGCATAACCGACCAGCCGGTACCGCGGGAAGATCGTTTGACCACCCCGGGGCAGTTCCCTCGACCCCGACACCCCCCTGGTGGCTTGTCCGTCATCGGGGTGCCGGGCTGAACTCGACGCCCTCGCCGCCGCGGTCTGCGTGGTGGCCGGACTCGAAGACGTGAGAGTCCTCGCTCCAGGGGGCGGATCAGACCCGGCGCCGGGACTCGTGCCGCAAGCCGCGACGAGGGCGACGACGACAACCCCGCCCAGGGCGCTCCTTCGCAAGACAGACCTCCTGGCATCGACACATGCTGAACCGACTGCCTACCCCGGCCCGCACGTTCGAATCGTTCCTCGCAGCGATTCGGCACCCGCAAAATGTCGCTCGTCCGCGAGGAGGACTGGCCGTAACGAGGCCGGCCGATGCTGCACCGGCGGGGACGACCGGATCCCGATGCTCAACTCGTACGAGAGCAGGTCAAGAACGCACCAGAGTCGAACCAGGCACTCAGTCCTTCCGGCGACATTCAATCCCCGTCCCGGTAACAAGACCCGTTGCACAGCTCGCGAGGTGTGGTTTGGCCCAGACAGCAGTGCGGTCCGCCGCGGGGCCGGTGACGTTCAGTGATGGCACCGTCGGCGTCACCGTAGCCGATTCGCGCGAACCTCGGTACTGCGCCATCGTCGGGGCCGGCCTGGCTTTCACTCGACGGGGCCGCGCTGTACCGGGCGATGGTCACGATCAGCGAGCACTACAACTCCCACCTCGAAGCCGAACTCACCGCACGGCTCGGCACCGAGTTCGAAGAGGTCACCGCCCAGGCGGACCGGCGGCCGGTCCGGGAGATGGTCGGCGTGCCCGCTGTCCTGTCGGAGGCGTGGTCGTCGCGGCGGGTCCAGATCGAGGCCGAGACTGACCGGCTCGCCCGCCAGTTCGGCGAAGATCACGGCCGTGCGCCGACGGCGCGGGAGATGATCCAGCTCGCCCAGCAGGCCAATTTGGCCACCCGGCAGGCCAAACACGAACCCCGATCCCTCGCCGACCAACGCCGCACCTGGCGGGCCCAGGCCGTCGCCGTGCTCGGCTCCGACGAAGCGGTCGACGCGATCACCACGGACACCTGCCATGAACCCGAACAGCTGTCGGCGGGGGAGGGTTTGCCCGACGACCGGGTCCTCGACCGGGTCGCTGAGCTGGTGACGGAGACGGTGTCGCGGTCCCGGGCCCGG
>DASTGF010000115.1:0-2451 GCA_035719255.1 Microlunatus sp.
CACTCATCGGTGCAACCGACGACATCAACAAGGCCATTGCGTCGACCCGCAACAACGTGATGGACGGAAGCCTTGAACTGTGGCTGTTGACGAACGTCACCTCCGCGACGGTCGCGGGTCTGGGCATCACCGACAAGGAGCGCCTGACCTGGATCGAGGAGAAGCAGCGAGACGTTGCTGCGACCGAGAAGCTTGAGAAAGATGCGTTCCAGCTGTTCCAGCTGGCCTTCGGATTGGCAGCGCTCGCGCTGTCTGGTGGTGCAGCTGGTTTCGTGTTTGCCGGTCTCGCGGCAGGAGTCGGCGCGGTCGACACGGCGAAGGCAACGCGTGATTTCGCCGTCGCCAAGGACGCCGCGAGCACCGATATCAACAAGGACAAGGGGCTGGTGCCGAGCGATCTTGTCGGCAGCGAGGCTGACCTGGTGTTCGCCTGGATCGCCGTCGGGCTCGCGTTCCTCGACGCGGTGGCAGCGGTTCGTGCGGTGAAGGCTGCCGCAGGCGGGGCGGTCGATGTTGCGAAGACTGAAGCTAGGGAGGCCATCGCCGACGTCGCCAAGACGAGGAGAGTGGACGAGGCGGCGCTGCTCGCGGCCGCGAAGGCCCCACCTTCGCCGACGGTCCCAGCGTTGCGTCGAGCGCTGGTCGACGGCTTGCCTGCGGAGCTCGCCGAGCGGTTCAAGGACGTGCAGGTGACCATTCTGCCGAAGGCAAAGTTCCTGGCCTATAACGACACCGCCCATGCCGTCACCTTGATCCATACCGGGCCCAAGGGTGAGCTCGTGCCGGAGGTGATCTTCCGCGAGCACGGCAATGCGTTCGCCATCCGGGACGAAGCGGCACACCTGACCCAGCTGGCGGACCCGGCCAACGCAAAGAAGATGGCTCTGCTCAGCGAGGAGGGTCAACTCGGCAAATGGAAGGATCTGGGGGTCAAGGACCGCCTCGACGTCTACAAGGCGAAGGTCGATCTCGAACTGGACGCCCAGCTGCGGCTCCGGGGGAGGCCCGAAGTTGCCGCGGATGAGTTGGAAGAGATCGACGAGGCGATCAAGAATTTGCGGGAGCGGCAGGCTCAGGTGGACCGGGCCATTGCGGATCCCGGCATGGTGAAGCGGGGTGAGGCACCGTGGTTGACCGATGACCCACCCCGACTGTTCAACAAGCCGCGGCTGCCGCGTACCGGGTACTGGTCCGGGCCGAAGGGTGACTCGATTTGGTACAGCAACGACCCAGCGGTCCTTGCGTATACGCGGAACGGAGTGCCGTTCAGTGGCGGTTACCCGGACTTCCAGCAGTGGGCCGTCGCCGAGATCGATCTTCCCGTGATGCGGGGCGAGGCAGCGGACTTCGCGGAGGCAAACAGGCTGCTCGCGGAACGGTTGGCGGCAGAGTCACATCCCGGGTTCACGTTCCAGGGGCGACCCAACGCCGCGGCGGTCAACAGATTGCTACAGGAACACAACTGGACGTGGCATCACCATCACGGTGGCAGTCGGATGATCCTCGTTCCGTGGGAACTGCACGCCCGCGTGCCACACACCGGCGGCGCCTCGATCTCACGACTGGCCGGACGATGACGGACACGAGCCTGGCGGCGGCGTTGACGACACTCACTGCTTTCCCGCAGCGAATCTCGCACCGACTGCCGATCGACGAGGCGACCATCGATGACCTCTGCGCCGTGCTCGGTGGGACCCTTGACCCCGCATACGAGGAGTTCCTACGGAACAACGGCGGCCAGGGCTTCGCTGAGATGGTGACCTACGACCTGCCGCCGGGTTGTCCTTGGGGGGACTGGGGGATCTTGACGGAGCTGTTCGGCCGGTTCGACGACGGCAGGGCCGACCTGTTGGTCGAGCTTCATGCGTCACGATCCGTGCTCGGGCCTGGCTGGCTACCGATCGGGCGCGACCCCGGCGGGAACCTGTTGTTGCTGCGTGCTGCCCCCGGCACAGGCGTGTGGTTCTGGGACCACGAGGGCCGCCCGACTGGGGGCGCCGTCACGGCTGACGACCTCATCGTCACGACCAACGGCGAGCGGCTCTACCGGATTGCCCGGACCTTCACCACCTTTGTGACGGGCCTGCGAGCCCAGTCGTGGGGAAGCTGACCCGGCCAGGTATGGCTCTGGCCTGTGCGTGGCGAGCGGCGACCACGCGACACGAACCCGACCAACGGGTACCGACCGCTGGTAGCGCCGACGGAACTCGAGTCGCCCGACGGCTTGGGCAGGGCGGCTTGGTGTTTTACCGCCGCGGTCGGTGGCCAGGGTTCGGCTCATGACGGCGTGCGATCTGCTGGGAACGGATTCATGGCGGCAGGTGTCGGTATGGGCGTGTTCGTCGTCTGCGCGGCGGCTTGGGTCGTGGAGAAACGCGATGGCCGGCTCAAGAGCTCCCGCAACTGGGTGTACTTGGTGTCATCCAGCAGGGCAGCGAGTGAGGTGACGGA
>DASTGF010000116.1:0-10241 GCA_035719255.1 Microlunatus sp.
CCCACAACTCGGAACGGAGGCTAGCCTGCCGACGCGCCGAACAGCAGTCCGAGGACGTAGGTGACCGCCGCCGCACCGTAGCCGATGGCCAGCTGGCGCAGAGCACGCAGCAGAGGCGGGGCCCCGGACAGCAGCCCGACCACCGCGCCGGTGCCGAGCAGGGCGAGCCCGACGAGCACAGCCGAGACGATGATCGCCGGGTAGCCCGCCAGCCCGAACAGGAACGGCAGCACGGGGATGATCGCACCCGAGGCGAAGAAGCAGAAGCTGGAGATGCCGGCCTGCAGCCCGGTGCCGATCGCCTCGTGCCGATCGACCCCGTCCGGGTCTGGGGGGTGACTAAGGGCGGCGCCGGCCAGCACCTCCGCAGCCCGCGTCTCCGCATCCACCGGGGTCATACCCCGCGCGCGATACACCAGGGCGAGCTCGTTGGCATCGACGTCGAGGGCCGCTACGGCCCGGCCCGCCTCAGTGCTCGGTGTGGACGCTTCCAGCAACTCGCGCTGGGAACGCACCGAGACGTACTCGCCTGCGCCCATGGACAGTGCGCCGGCCAGCAGACCGGCGAGCCCGGTGAGCAACACGGTGCCGTTCGGTACGCCGCTCGCGGCGATCCCGAGCACGAGCGCGAGGTTGCTGACCAGGCCGTCGTTGGCGCCGAACACCGCGGCTCGGAACGTGCCGGACAGCCGGCTGCGCCCGCGCTCGGCGAGCCCGCGGACCACTTCGGCATGAATCATCTCGTCTGCGGCCATCGCATCGGTGGCGTGCGCGTCCGAGCCGTAGGGCGAGCGCGCCTCCGCACGCTGGGCGAGGGCGAGTACGAAGACGGAGCCGAAGTACGTCGCCAGCAGGGTCAGGATCCGAGTCCGCACGTCAACCCGGGCGCGCCGGCCGACCCGGTCGCCGAGGAGATCGAGCCAGTGCTGTTCGTGACGGCCCTCGGCCTCCGCCAGACCGAGCAGGATCTCGCGCTCCTCACCGGTGCGCCGCGCGGCCAGCGCGCGATAGGTGGCCGCCTCGGCTCGCTCCTCGGCGAGATAGCGCCGCCAGCGACGCAGATCGCGGTCGGTCGGACCCGGTCGCGATCGCTCGGCCCCGGGGGGCCGTGGTCTTGACGGCGGAGTGGAGGAGGTCATCACGGCGATCCGTTCGGACATCAGTTGGGGCACGGTTCAGCGGTCAGGCCGCAGTCTAGGGACGTCGTCGGCCGACGGGTGGCCTCGATATCCCCGTCACCGGTGCATGCCAACGGCCGCAGCTCCGCGCGGGCACCCGGGTCACCGCAGGGAGGCATGATGGCAGGCCCTCGCCGGGGACACGGTTCCACAGGGTGAGCCAGGCCTGGGCCCACGGCCAGGGCGCTGGTAGGTGCGGTGGGCCGGCGTCGGGGTCGGCGATCCGGGCCGGGACGGTGATGATGGTGCGGCGCAGGGTCGCTCCCCGCGCGACGGCGTGGACCGGGCCGGCCCAATGGTGCCCGCTCCAGCTGTCATCGGTGGAACCGCAGACATGGCCCGCGCGATCCGACAGCTCTGATCCGGTGGTTGGGCCGCACGGGGCATGTCAAATGGCTTGTCGGGCTCGTCACTCACGTGAGAAAGTCCGTTTCGGTGCAGGTTGCAGCACAGATGGATGAGTCAGGGGACACGTGGCGTACCGACTCGGTGTGGACATGGGAACCACCTTCACCGCGGCTGCGGTTGCCACAGGGGTGTCGCCGACGCTGCTCGAGCTCGGGAATCGCGCGCTGCAGATTCCGTCGGTCTTGTTCTTGACCGATGAAGGTGATTTCCTGGTCGGCGAGGCCGCCGAGCACCGCGCGTTGGCCGAGCCTGAGCGAGTGGTTCGGGAGTTCAAGCGCCGGATCGGCGATACGGTGCCGGTGCTCATCACCGGAGTTCCGTACTCGCCCCAGGCATTGACTGCCCGGTTACTTGGCCATGTCGTCTCATCAGCAAAGGTACGGATGGGTGAGGACCCTGATCGTGTGGTCCTGACGCACCCGGCCAACTGGGGGCCTTACAAGCTTGAACTCCTCGACCAGGTCGGGGTGATGGCCGGGTTGGGTCCGGTGGAGCTAGTCGCCGAGCCGCTTGCGGCTGCCGCGCAGTATGCGCATCAGACCCGGGTCGACTTCGGGGACACGATCGCCGTGTATGACCTGGGTGGCGGCACATTCGACGCCTGTGTGCTGCGTAAGGAGCGCGATGGTTTCAGCGTGCTCGGCAATCCGGAAGGCATCGAGCATCTCGGTGGGATCGACTTCGACGAGGCACTCTTTCGGTATGTCCTCGACCAGGTGGGATCTCCGGCGAAGGGCTCGGACCCCGACGACAAGGGTCTAGTGCAGGGGCTCGCCCGGCTGCGCCGCGACTGCGTCGATGCGAAAGAAGCGTTGTCGACGGACATCAGGACGATCGTGCCGATCATTCTTCCGGGTCTGTCGACACGTGTCATGCTCCAACGGGCCGAGTTCGAGAGGCTGATCAGACCCGCACTCACCGACACCATGCAGGCCCTGCATCGCACCATAGAGTCCGCAGGTCTCGAACCCTATCAGCTGCGCTCGATCGTGCTGGTCGGGGGAAGTAGCCGGATTCCCCTGGTGGGTGAGCTCTTGAGCGCGAGCTTCGAGGTTCCGCTGGCGCTGGACACCCACCCCAAGCATGATGTGGCGCTCGGAGCGGTTCGCGCGGTGGCGACGACCGGACGCGCCATACCGCCGCGGTCATCAGGTGCGGGGTCTGCTGGCCCGAAGTCCCCTTCCGCGTCGCTGACATCGCCGGCGCTACCTGTTATGGAGGTCCGGCCTGCTCGGCGGCGGCGTGGCTGGGTGCTGGGGATCGTGGGAGTCGTGTTGATCGCAGGCGCCCTGGCCGCGGCCGTGGTGGGACTCAGGCCGGGTCGAGCCTCCGATGGCGCTAGAGCGATGAGCGGCCAATCCTCAGCAACGGCCCTGGCCCGGCCGAGCCTGATCGCGACCACGCCGAGCCCGGCTGTCGCCAAACCGAGCCCGGCTGCCGCCAAACCGAGCCCGGCTGTGTCGTTGCCGTCATCCCAGGCGCTCAGCCGAGATGAGCTGGTGGTGGCGCGGCGGCTTCACAACACCGACTGGGAGCTGTTTCTCGCCAACGTCACCAGCCCAACACCTGGTCGACGACTCACCGAGCGCGAGGGCGTCGATAGTGCGCCTGTGCTCTCACCGGATCGGAAGACCGTGATCTACATCAGGATCGCGAAGGGAGGTGTCCGCAGTCTGAGAGTCGCCGGAGCGTCGAACTTGAGCGGCGATCGGGTTCTCTTCCCACTGCCACAGGGCTGCACGCGGCCGCTGCGTCCAGCGTGGAACCCGACCGACGCGGGCACGCTCGCCATCGGCTGTCAAGCCGGGACGGGCCGCACTACCGTGCGACTGATGCGCACCGACGGCACGGTCGTTGCGACCGTCGACCCACCCGCCGGACGTACGACGATCGACGACTTCGCCTTCTCGGCGGATGGTCGACGTCTGGGCTTTTGGGCATCGTCGAACGAACGGGCGACGGACGGAACGCTCTTCACTGTCGCCCTTTCCGGGGGCAGACCTGAACCGGTGTTCACGTCAGGCGGGTTGGAGGTGAGACACGATGCCGACCTGGCGTTCTCACCCGACGGGAAGCACATTGCATTCAGCAGACGTGACGGCACGGGAAGCGATCTCATGGTGGCCGGTACCGACGGCAGTGATGCGGTCCGGCTGATCACCGGAGCAGGGCACCACCAGGCCCCGGCCTGGTCCCCGGACGGTTCTCGGATCGCCTACAAGAGTGATGCGCCGACGGCGCACTGGCCGGGCAAGCAGGTGCCGAGGATCTGGGTGACCAGCAGTACCAGGCCGGATCCGCACTTGTTGTGGACTCGGAATGCACCCGAACAACAAAGCACGCCCGCGTGGCGATGAGCGCCTCGGCGGAGGAGGGTCCTGGCGAGACACAGCCACCGGCCGAGGCCGTCGCTGCGCCGGAGAATCGCACCGCCAGACCGCGATGGCGTCGGCGCGCCTTTCTCGGCACCGCGGTGCTGGCGGGCACGGCGGCAGCCGGACTGACATGGCGGTCCTGGGAGGACCGGCCCCAGGCCGGGTCAACGCCTTCTCCGCAAAGTTCTGGTGGTAGCCAGCGAACGCTCGGTGGCAAGACGACGCGTGGCTGGGTTGGTGTCGCGTTCGTCGCCGAGGGCGTAGCGCGGATCCGGATCACGGACTCGGAGGATCAGCAGATCGCACGCTCGTACGCGATCGACCACGACCTGTCGGCGATGCCCGCGGAGATCAGTTCGACGGATCGCGAATTGTCTCTGCGCACCGATCAACTCATCGTCTCGATCGACAAGAAGAGCGGCGCCATTTCGGCACGGACGGGGCAGGACATTCCGATCGTCACCGAGGTGGGCCGCGGGTACGCGGCCGTGGCCGACGGCTACCGCTGGCAGATCCTGCTGGCCGAGGACGAGACGTGCCATGGTTTGGGGCAGCGAGCCTTCCCCCTATCGCTGAGAGGGCGAACGCTGCAGGTGTGGAACTACGACGCGGGATCGTACGTGCCGGGGGCCGACCCGCTCTATCTCAATGTGCCGTTCTATCTCGGCCACCGTCCCGGGCTGAGTTACGGCATCTTCTGGGATTGTCCCGCCCGCAGTCGAATCGAGCTCGGCTCAGTCCAGAAGGACACGCTCACGTTCTCCGCCGAGCACGGACCGGCCTGTCTTTACCTGGTGAGTGCCGACACTCCGCAGGGCGTCGTCGAGCGCTATTCCCAGCTGACCGGTCTGATGGAATTGCCACCGATATGGGCGCTGGGGTACCACCAGTCGCGCTGGAGCTATCGTGATGCCTCGCGCTTCCGGCAGGTGGCCGCTGAGTTGCGCACGCAAGGAATGCCATGCGATGCGCTGCATTTCGATATCGACTACATGAGCAGTTTCCGCGTCTTTACCTGGAACCGGACGCGATTCCCCGATCTGCCCGCCCTGATCGCTGACCTGACCGATCAGGGTTTCAACACGGTGGCCATCCTCAACCCCGGTGTAATGGTTGACGACCGGTACTCCGTCTTCCAAGCGGGCACGTCTCGGGACGTGTTCTTGCGCGACACGTCGGGCCGGCCGATCCAGGGTGTCACGTGGGCCGGCACGAGTCAATTTCCCGATTTCACCGATCCGGCCGTGCGGCGATGGTGGTCCGAAAGGGTTGCTGAGTTTGTTGGGTCCGGCTTCACCGGCTTATGGAATGACATGAACGAACCCTCGATCTTCGACAGTCCGACCAAGACGCTGCCGGACAGCGTGCACCACGACTGGGACGGTGAGGGAAACACCCATGTCGGTGGAGGTCACGCCGTGTACGGAATGCAGATGGCTCGGGCCACGCGTGAAGGACTCGTGACGGCGCATCCGGAAAGGCGACCGTTCGTGATGACGCGGGCCGGATACGCGGGTGTTCAGCGATATGCGACCACCTGGAACGGCGACAGTCGTTCGAGCTGGGAGCATCTCCGGATGACCGTTCCCCAGTTGTGCAATCTGGGTATCTCGGGCATCCCTTTCTCCGGATCTGACGCGGGCGGATTTCGTGGCGAGCCGGGCGCCGAACTGTACCTGCGCTGGATGCAACTGGCCAGCATGACGCCGTTCTTCCGCACCCACTCGTCGCGAACGTCGAAGGAGCGAGACCCTTGGAGCTACGGCGAGCCGACAACCGGACGAATACGGCGGGTGATCGAACGCCGATACCGACTCTTGCCCTATCTGTACACTCAGCTGCACCGTGCCGCGACAGCCGGCACGCCGGTCGTGCGTCCCATGTTCTTCGAGGAACCAGATGACCCGGCATATCAACACATCGACGACCAGTTCATGCTGGGGGATTCGTTACTGATTGCGCCCATTCTGAAAGAGGGCGCTCGTGCTCGGACCGTACTCCTGCCCCGCGGTGGATGGTATCGGTTCCAAACAGGAGCGCGGGAGCCCGGCGGAAGAACGATGACCGTCGAGGCAGGCTGGGACCTTCCGATATTCGTGCGCGAGGGGGCGGTTGTTCCGCTTTGGCCGGTGCGGCAGTCGACCTCCGAGCCTGCGAATCGAATTACGCTGGAGGTCTATGCAGGTTCAGGGACAACCTACCTTTACGAGGATGCAGGAGATGGATACGAATACAAGCGAGGCGAGTTCTTGCTCTCGACGTTCTCCGCCCTCACCGATGGCCTCGGTCTCGATCTGTCGTGGCGAACCGAGGGGGTCTACGTAAGGCCCGAATCCGACGTCGAGGTCAGGGTTCATGGCCTGCGCAACGTTCCGAAAGACGCCCGCTGCGACGACGTCCCGCTGTCCATTCGGATCGAACAAGATGCCGTGGTGCTGGACACGCGGCAGTTCCGGCGGCTCACCGTGGTCTAGCCCCGATGGGATTCCTACGCCAGCGGTCTCGATCCGCGGCTGTGGATGATCACCACCGATGACGCGACCAGAACACTGGTGGCGTTCAGCCTGGTCACCCCGGACGGCTGGCCGGGTCGGACGTTCATCGTGTCCGGGACAGTCGACCCCGGACACCGCGACGGTGATGTCCGGCTGATCGCGACCGTTGCCGACTCGGTGTGGGCGCTGGATCGGCGCGGAATCCGCCTGGTCGAGTTGGAGGGACACTCCACCGACCCGCACTCGCCGGCGCTCGTACGGAGCGTGCCGCCGGACGGTGGCGACCCTGTGGAGATCGTCGAGCTCACCCGACCGTCATGATCACGCTGTGCCTGTTGAGCCGGATCGAGTCGTTCCCAGCGATGGCTGCGGCAATGCCGCGGACGCTAGGTCGCGGCCGACCTTGCGAGCAAGGATCACTGGCCTGGTGCCCCCGGACAGCAGGCTGACCCCTCATCCGTGGCGTACCCGGCTGGTAGTGCGCCGGTGCCGACCGGGTGTGGGAACCGTGGTCGGCGTCCCGGCTCGATCTCGCGCCGGAGGTCCTGCCCGCGGGGGCGGTCGAGCCCTCAGGGCAGGAACGGCTCCAGCAGCTCGGGAAGGCGGGCCAGCTCGGCCCGCTCCTGGGCGTACAAGATGCCCCAGGTGAACCCGTTGTGGTCGCGACGGGCACCGATCCGGATGCCGAGTTCGCGCAGGAACGCCTCGCTCACCACCGCGTCCTGATGCCCACCGAGGACGTCTTGGAGGTTCTTGCGGTGGGAGACGATCCGGGACGCCTTCTTGCCCCACAGCGGCTCAGCCAGCTCGGCGGCATAGCGATGGCGCTTTCCCGCCTTGCGCGCGGCGTGCGCCAGCGCCGGCGCGGAGGGGTCGCCGGCGGCGTACGCCTTGCCGCTGGCCTTGAGCCGCTTGAGCACCTTGCGGTCGGCCCGCTCGACATAGCTCTTGACCTTCTTCGCGGGCCGGCCGGCCGCCGGCGTGAACGGGATCTCGGCCTGCCAGGCCCGCAGGATGTCGGTCAGTGCCCGGTAACGGTCGGTGCCGATCGCGGCGTCGATGTCCTCCCAGCCGGCCTTGCGCCGGGCGCCGATCTCGCGCTGCAGCGCCGAGCTGACCGGGCCGACGACAAGCTCGGGCGGCAGCGCGGCGATGGCGCCCTCCAGCCGTGCCTCGAGGATGTCCAGATCGCGGACCACACCGAGGATGCTGGCCCACCAGACCAGCTCGTCCTCCAGCTGGCCGGCCTTCGGCACGTCGAACAGGTCGCCGAACACCCGCAGCGTGCTGCGCAGACGCCGCACCGCCACCCGGGTCGCGTGCACCACGTGCTCGCGCGCCTGCAGCTGTTCGGCGGCGCCGAGCAGGACCGTGATCTGATCCCGGACGTACGCCCCGACCAGGTCTCGGAGGGTCGCCGGTTCGTTCGTCACCACTGGAAGTCCGCCTCCTTGAACTCGCGCTCGTGGGCTCGGGGGTCGTCGCGTTCGCGCGCCCGCAGCTCGACTCGGCGGATCTTCCCGCTGATCGTCTTGGGCAGTTCGGCGAACTCGATCCGGCGAACCCGCTTGTAGGGCGCGAGGTTGTCCCGTGCGTAGCCGAGGATCGCGCGGGCGGTGTCCGCATCCGGCGCGTAACCCGCCGCCAGCACGACGTACGCCTTGGGCACGGCGAGCCGGATCGGATCGGGGGCGGGCACGACGGCGGCCTCCGCTACCGCGGGGTGCTCGATCAGTACCGACTCCAGCTCGAACGGGCTGATCCGGTAGTCGCTGGCCTTGAACACGTCGTCGGCGCGACCGACGTAGGTCAGATAACCCTGGTCGTCGCGGCTGACCACGTCGCCGGTGTGATAACGATCCTGGGCGAACGCGCGCTCGTTCAGCTCGGGGTCGAAGGTGTCGGCATCGGACTTGTAGCCGGTCATCAGCGGCAACGGGCGGCCGCCGGCCGGCTCGCCGGGGGCCGCCGCGCCGAGATCCAGACAGAGCTCGCCCTCGTCGTCGCGGAGCTCGCCGGTGGCCGGATCGACGAGCACCACCCGATAGCCCGGCAGCGGGCGGCCCATCGACCCGAGCTTGATCCGTGCTCCCGGCGAGTTGCCGACCTGCGCGCTGGTCTCGGTCTGGCCGTACCCGTCGCGGATGGTCACCCCCCAGGCGCGCTGGACCTGCTCGATCACCTCGGGGTTGAGCGGTTCGCCGGCGCTGAGGGCCTCGCGGATCACCACCTGGACCGAGGCGAGATCGGCCTGGATCAGCATCCGCCATACCGTGGGTGGGGCGCAGAAGGTGGTCACCTGCGCGCGCCGCAGCACCTCGAGCAGACCCGCGGCGTCGAACCGGGTGAAGTTGTAGACCAGCACGGTGGCACCAGCGAGCCAGGGGGCGAAGAAGTTGCTCCAGGCGTGCTTGGCCCAGCCGGGCGAGGAGATGTTGAGGTGGACGTCGCCGGGTATCAGCCCCATCCAGTACATGGTGGACAGGTGCCCGATCGGGTATGAGGTGGCGGTGTGCTCGACCAGCTTGGGCAGCGCGGTGGTGCCGGAGGTGAAGTACAGCAGCAGTGGATCGTCGTCCCGGGTGGCGACGTCGGGCAGCGGGTCATCGCCGGCGAAGCCGTCCACCTCGGCATAAGAGCCCCAGCCGTCCGGCGTTGCCTCCCCGACCGCGGCGACCGCGATCTTGCCCAGCGCCAACTCGACCGAGGCGAACTTCGTGCTGTCGGCGGCGTGCGCCACCAGCAGCCGGGCGGCACCACGGGCCACCCGATCCGCCAGGTCGGCGGGGGAGAGCTGGGGCGTGGCCGGGATGATCACTGCGCCCAAGCGGATCGCGCCGAGCATGATCTCCCACAGCGGCGCGGCGTTGCCGAGCACGACGAGCAACCGGTCACCGCGACCCAGTCCTCTCGCCGCGAGCATCCGGGCCGCGGCCCGGGAACGGTCCCGCAGCTGGGCGAACGTCCGCCGGGTCTCGGTGCCGTCCGCGTCGATGATCCACAGCGCCGTGCCGTCGGGATTCTCCTCGGCCAGGCCGTCGAACCAGTCGGTCGCGAAGTTGTAGCGCGCCAACCGCGGCCAGCTGAATCCGGCGTACGCGGTGTCGTACTCCTCACGATGCTGGACGAGGAAGTCCCGCGCCGCCCGAACGTGCGGATTGAGTCTCACCAGCGGCCTCCTGCGTCGTTGGGCGCCCGGCAGGGCGGCCGACCACGTCCGACCCCGGGTGCCCCTGAGGCTCAGGTTAGTGCCGACTGCCGCCCCGGCGATGGGCGCGGGTGCACGTTCGCCCGCCGCGGGTGGTGCTTCTGCCGCGGAGTGTCCGACGCCACGTTCGCCCGAGCGCAGGACGAACGTCAAGTGCGTAGTCTTGCCCTCGTGCTGCCGGGAGCTTCGCCGAACGCTTCGCGGTCCCGGACGGAGATCACCGCCGGCCGCGCACTGGACTCCGTGCTGCCCCGGGACAGCCTTCCACCGGGCTATCCGACCGAGTGGGAGGCCGATGTCCTGCTGACCGACGGCGGAGTGGCCCATCTGCGTCCCATTCGGCCCGAGGACGCGCAGATCCTGGTCGAGTTCTACGACCGCGTCTCCCCGGAGTCGAAGTACCTTCGCTTCTTCGCGCCCTATCCGAAGCTGAGTCAGCGCGACGTCCAGCGCTTCACCGAGGTGGACTACGTCGACCGCGTGGCCTTCATCCTGACCGTCGGACCGCAGATGATCGCCGTCGGCCGCTACGACCGCGCGTACCGCGACGAGGCCGAGGTCGCCTTCCTCGTCGAAG
>DASTGF010000117.1:0-2247 GCA_035719255.1 Microlunatus sp.
GGTGATCATCATCAGCTGACATCCGTGGTGCTCGCCCTGGTGGGGCCTCGTGCAGCCGTTGCCCATGGCACTGAGCCCCTCGGGTCCCAGCACGTCGGGAGGCTGGGACGGATCCTCTGTCACGTACAGGGAGTTGAACCCGGTGGTCCACGCCGGCGTGGTCGAACCCCACGGGTACTTGCTCACCTTGCCGGTTTGCGTCAGGCCGGCGGGGCCGTTACCCGCGACACCGGACTCCGAGACGTACATGCTGCCCTGGCGGTCGAAGGCGATCCCGCGCGGCGCGGCCAGCCCGCCGAGCACCGGGGTGATCGAGGCCGACGGATCGCCCTGCGCGGCGCCGGCACTCACCAGCGCGCTGCCGGCGAGCGCGGCGACACCCACCGCCGATCCAAGAGCGCGGATGCGGATGCGGCGAATAGCCATAGCGTGCTCCTCTCAGGTGATTCATCCACCCGTAGTCCTGGTCACGCCTCTCGGTCATCCCCAGGTTCGGGGAACCGTGGGGGTGGGCTGCTGCCCACCGCCCAGGGGCCGCCGCGGGTCACGCCCGCACGTGGAGCCCCCACGTGGCCCGCTCGGACCAGGGTCAACGGTGGACGAGGTGTGGTAGCCCGTCCTGATGGGTCGGCCTGACTGACGCCGCTTGGAGGCTCCGGAACCGGCCTCTGACCTGCAAAGATCTGCGCGCCCGTAGGGATTCGAACCCCAAACCTTCTGATCCGTAGATACCAGGACGGCGATCTGCCTCGAACTGCCGACGCTTCCGCTTCGGTACCCCCTCGTCCCGCGCCGTCCTGTCCTCGCGGAGTTTCGCAGGTCAAGCGTCACTTTCTCGGTCAGAGGATGCTCCCGATTGGACCATGTGGGACTCCGCTAGTTGTGATGCCCAGCCAGGTTGTCCAACCGGCTGATGGGTGGCAGGCCACCGAGGGCCGAGTGGGGCCGATGGTGGTTGTACTGGTGTAGCCATCCTGCCAGTGCCGCTCTTCGAGCGTTCTCGGAGCTGTAGAACTTCTTGTGGGCCCATCCGTCGGCCAGGGTGCGGTGGAGCCTTTCGATCTTGCCGTTGGTCTGTGGTCGGTACGGCCGGGTCTTCTTGACCGTGATGCCGAGGGCCTTGCAGGTGTCGCGCCACAGGAACGACTTTTAGGCACTCCCGTTGTCGGACAAGACTCTCTCGACGGTGATGCCGCGTTCGGCGAACCACGCGACAGCGCGATACAACACAGCGACCGCGGTGGCCGCGGTCTCGTCGTCGTGGCACTCGGCGTAGGCGACCCGTGAGAAGTCGTCGATCACGGTGTGGACGAAGCAGGTTCCGACCTTGGCCTGGTAGCGGGCGTTCTTGTTACCGGTGCGGTTCTTGGTCGCCAGACGGTTCTGGTCACCTTGTCGTCGGCCCAGGTAGCGCCAGCCGCCACCGTCGGGGACGTTGCCCAGCTTCTTGACGTCCACGTGAATGAGTTCGCCTGGTCGCTCGCGCTCGTAGCGGCGGGCTGACTCGCCGGTGACCCGGTCGATGTGGCTGAGCCTGTTCAGGCGACACCTGGTCAGCACCGCATGGACGGTCGAGGCCGGCATGTTGAGCTTCGCAGCGATCGGGACCGGACCAAGTCGTTGCTTCCACCTCAGGTGCACGATCTGTCGTACCACCGGCCGTGGGGTCTTGGCGTGCTGGCGGTGTCGTGCCGAGGTCCGGTCAGCCATTCCGGCTGTTCCTTCGTCGCGATAGCGCTGGGCCCACTTGGCTGCCGTGCGCCAAGAGACGTTGAAGAAGTCAGCCGCTCGTGAAGGTGGCCACCCGTCGTCGACGATCAGGCGCGCCAGCCGGAGTCGGTGTTTCGGGGTCAGAGCCGCGTTAGCGTGAGCCATGAAGGCCTCCTCGTGGGTGAAGTCCTAGACAGCTCCACTCCACATCCAGGAGGCCTTCACCTATCTACGCCTCGCCGAACCCGATCGCACAACGTGCCTGGGCATCACAGCTAGTCCGGGGCCGTCCTGGACCGTCTGTGACATCCGCGTGACATCGAGAGCGTCTACGCGCTTAGCGGCCTCACGGGTGGCAGACACTCCACTCATGCCGATCGCCTTGCCCACGACGGTCAGGTCCGCAGACCGGAGACTTATCGGGACGCGTCGAGCACACGCTCATGCCGATGAGCGTCAGGCGATCAGTTTCTGGGAATCTCGCTCGATCTTGAGAGCAACCTAAGGGCTGGCGCCGAGACCGCTAAGACCTCTTGC
>DASTGF010000118.1:0-5943 GCA_035719255.1 Microlunatus sp.
AGCGTCGAGGACATGGTCGCCTCCGCCTGGCAGGCCCGCCAGGCCGCCCTCACCTGACCCCCACCCCCTCCCGGCAACTGTGCGGGAACGACAGCGACACGCCGCACGAACCCGTCGTTCCCGCACACTCGCAGGGGATGCGGATCCCCGATCCGCCCGACTTGGGTGCCCGACTGGGGCTGTGCCCGACTAGGGTATGGGCAATCATACGAACGTGTGTTTGAATAGCTCACGTGCGGTGGGATGACCAGCTGATCGACGGAGTCGCCGTCGACGAGGGCAGTCTGCCGGGCGTGCCCCGCGTGGCTTCACTGGTCCGGTCCGTCCGAACCCCAGAGTTCGCGGGCATCACCTTCCACGAGGTGCTGGCCCGATCCGCGCTCAATCGAGTGCCGGGCGCGTCTCAGGTTCCGTTCGGCTGGACCGTGAACCCCTATCGGGGATGTTCCCACGCCTGCACCTACTGCTTCGCGCGGAACACCCATACCTATCTGGATCTCGACGCCGGCGACGACTTCGACCGTCAGATCGTGGTCAAGGTCAACGTGTCCGAGGTGCTGACCCGTGAGCTGCGGCGACCGTCGTGGCGTCGCGAGACGGTTGCCCTCGGGACGAACACCGATCCGTACCAGCGGGCCGAGGGTCGTTATCGCCTGATGCCCGGCATCATCACCGCGCTCGCTCGCTCGGGCACACCGTTCTCGGTGCTGACCAAGGGCGCCAGCGCGCGGCGTGACCTGCCGCTGCTCGCGGCGGCCGCCGCCGACGTCTCGGTCGGTATGGGTGTGTCGCTGGCCTTGGACGACGAGACCATCCATCGGCGACTCGAGCCCGGCACACCGACCCCACGCTCGCGGCTGGCTCTGGTCCGGGCCATCACCGACGCCGGTCTCCCCTGCCAGGTGCTGGTCGCCCCCGTGCTCCCGATGATCACCGACGGCGACGACCAACTCGACCGGCTGCTGGCCGCGATCGCCGACGCCGGCGCCACCGGGGCGACGATCTTCGCGCTGCATCTGCGACCCGGCGCCCGCGAGTGGTTCTGGTCGTATCTGCAGCGGGAGCGCCCGGACCTCGTACCGGCGTACGAGGAGCTCTACCGCGGATCGGCGTACGTGCTGCGCTCGTACGCCGAGGACTTGTCTCGGCGCGCACGGGTCCTGCTGCGCCGCCACGGACTGGACGGCTCCCGCCTGCTGCGGGTCCCACCGGCGGACCAGAACCGGCCGACCACCCCTCTGACCCGGGACCGATCCGAACCCACGCTGTTCTGAGCTGCCCCACTGTTCTGAGCTGCCCCACTGTTCTGAGCTGCCCACTCCGCTCTGATCTGCCCCCACCGTTCGGAGTGTTCGGATCTGTCCCGGCTCGCCGGTTCGCCGCGGCCGGAACGGTCGACCCGACCCTCGTGAGCCCGCTGAAACCCAGCCGTCACATCCGGGGTCCAAGTGTGATCCGCCCGTAACGCAGCATCGCATCGGCGCAACACGGACGAACGAGAGTCTTCCGTAACCTCGCCGCGTCCAGGATCCAGCCGCGCGAGGCCACTCACACCTTCCAGTTACTTCACCGAAAGAAGCAACATGACCCTACTCGAACTGGATTCAGGCAATACAGCCTGGATCTTGACCTCAGCTGCGCTGGTGTTGCTCATGACGCCAGGCCTGGCGCTCTTCTACGGCGGCATGGTCCGCGCGAAGAGCGTCTTGAACATGATGATGATGAGCTTCAGCTCGCTGGCGCTCATCTCGGTGCTCTGGGTCCTCTACGGGTACTCGATCGCCTTCGGTGACGACGTCACCTCCGGCCTGTTCGGCAACCCGATGCAGTACCTCGGCCTCAAGGGTCTGATGACCGACGCCGATGTGCCGCTGCCGACCATGGCGTTCGTGGCCTTCCAGGCCGTGTTCGCGATCATCACCGTCGCCTTGATCTCCGGCGCCATCGCCGACCGCGCGAAGTTCGGCACCTGGCTGATCTTCTCCGGCATCTGGGTGACCCTCGTCTACTTCCCGGTGGCCCACTGGGTCTTCGACTTCAGCCTCGACTCCCACGTCGGCGGCTGGATCGCCAACTCGCTCAAGGCGATCGACTTCGCCGGTGGCACCGCGGTCCACATCAACGCCGGCGTCGCCGGTCTCATGCTGGCGATCATCCTCGGCAAGCGCATCGGCTGGCGCAAGGACCCGATGCGTCCGCACAACCTGACCCTCGTCATGCTGGGCGCCGGCCTGCTATGGTTCGGCTGGTTCGGCTTCAACGCCGGCTCGGCCGTGGCCGCGAACAACTCCGCCGCGGTGGTCTGGGTCAACACCCTGGCCGCCACCGGTGCTGCCTGCCTCGCCTGGCTCGCGACCGAGCGGATCCGGGACGGCCACGCCACGTCGCTCGGCGCCGCGTCGGGGATCGTCGCGGGTCTGGTGGCGATCACTCCGGCATGCTCGTCGGTGTCGCCGATCGGCTCCATCATCCTCGGTGCGGTGGCGGGTGTGCTGTGCGCGCTGGCCGTCGGCCTGAAGTACCGGTTCGGCTACGACGACTCGCTCGACGTGGTCGGCGTCCACCTGGTGGGTGGCCTGTGGGGCACCCTGGCCGTCGGTCTGTTGGCCACCGCGGCTGCTCCGGCGGGCGTGAACGGCCTGTTCTACGGCGGCGGTTTCGACCAGCTCTGGCGTCAGGCCGTGGGCGCGCTCGCCGTCCTGCTCTACAGTGGAATCCTCACCTTCATCATCGGGTGGGCCCTCCACAAGACCATCGGATTCCGGGTCTCGGCCGAGGAAGAGGCCGCCGGTATCGACGGCATCGAGCACGCTGAGACGGGCTACGATCTGGGCAGCCTCGGTGCGGGTGTCCGGGGCGTGTCCTTCGGTGGCACCCAGCCCATCCGCAGCAGCGATGAGGCCAATCAGGAGCAGGAGGTGAAGGCATGAAGCTCGTAACCGCGATCATCAAGCCGCATATGTTGGACGAGGTCAAGACGGCACTCGAATCCTTCGGGATCGAAGGCATGACGGTCAGCGAAGCCAGTGGCTTCGGCCGTCAGCGGGGACACACCGAGGTCTACCGAGGCGCGGAGTACACCGTCGACCTCGTGCCCAAGGTGAGGCTTGAGGTGCTCGTGGACGACGACGATGCCAAAGACATCATCGACGTCCTGGTCAAGAGCGCTCGGACCGGCCGCATCGGTGACGGCAAGGTCTGGTCCGTACCCGTGGACGAACTCGTCCGCGTACGTACGGGCGAGCGCGGGCTGGACGCGCTCTGAAGCGTGACTTAACCAGCGAGCGTCTCAACGTCGCGATCCGGTCCTCGTGGTCTTCCACGTCGGGGCCGGATCGTCGGCGTTCTATCACCTCCTGCGTCGAGCGGGCCCTGACCGACTTGTACGCCGAGGTGGGCGCGCCGACATCGGGCGTCGCCCTGGCCTGCGTCGGTAGCCTCGCCCGCCGGGAACTGGGCCCCCGGTCCGATCTCGATCTGGTGCTCCTCCACGGCGGCAAGCAGCAGGCCGCGGTCGGTCGGCTGGCCGAGAAGCTCTGGTATCCGCTGTGGGATGCGGGTGTCAAGCTCGACCACTCCGTCCGGACGCCCGCGGAGTGCGCCGACGTCGCCGGGCGCGAACTCAGTGCCGGGGTCGGGCTGCTGGATCTGCGGGTGGTCACCGGGGACGTCGATCTCGTCTCGGGTGCCCGCACTGCACTGCTCGATGCCTGGCGCGGCAACGCCCGCAAGCGGCTGCCCGAACTGCTGGCGTCGCTGGACGAGCGGCGGGAGCTGGCCGGAGATGCGGCGTACCTGTTGGAGCCGGATCTCAAGGAGGCTCGCGGCGGCTTCCGGGACATGACCATGCTGCGCGCGCTGGCCGCCACCTGGCTCACCGACCGGCCCCACGAGGGGGTCGAGGGACCGTACAACCGGTTGCTCGACGTGCGCGATGCCCTGCACGTGACGTCGGGCCGCGCCGTCGACCGGTTATTGGCCAGCGAGGTCGCAGACATCGCCGATCTCATGGGTTTTCCCGACGCGGACGCGCTCCGGCGTGAGGTCTCGCTGGCGGCCCGGCGGGTCGGCCACCTCGTCGACCTGACCGGCCGAGCCGCGCGCCAGGCGCTGCCCCAACGGCGGGTGCTCTCCTTCGTCCGGCGGGAGCGCCGGCCGGAGTACACCCGGGCCGACCACGGCCTGATCATCCACGCCGGCGAGGTCGGGCTGGCCGCCGACACCGATCCGGCCGATCCGTACGTCGGCCTGTACGCGGGTGCCTTGGCCGCCGAACGCGGAATCGTGCTGTCCCCGGTCACCGCCGCCAACCTCGGACGGCACGCACCTGCGCTGGACGTGCCGTGGACCGACGAAGCGCGCGAGGCGCTGCTTCGGATGCTGGCCACCGGTGGCCAGGTGCTGCCGGTCTGGGAGGCGCTCGACCTCGCCGGCGTGGTCGGTCGCTGGCTGCCCTGCTGGGAGCTGATCAGCGCGCAACCGCAGCACAGTCCGGTGCACCTCTACACCGTGGACCGGCACTCGATCCAGACCGTGGTCGAGGCGCAAAGCGGTCTGACGCAGGTCGAGCGCCCCGATCTGCTGCTGCTGTCCTGCCTGTTCCACGATGTCGGCAAGGGGGCGGCGGGTGGGGTGCGGCACGCCGCCGTCGGCGCACCGATCGCCCGCGAGGCGGTCGAGCGACTCGGACTCGCCGGCGACGACGCAGCCGTGGTCGAGCGACTGGTACGCGAGCACCTGACGCTGGTGGAGCTGGCCACCCGTCGCGATCACGCCGATCCGGCCACCGTCGACCGGCTGGTCACCGCCGTCGACGGGCGGGCTGAGCTGCTCAGTCTTCTGCGGGTGCTGACCGAGGCGGATGCGCGGGCCGCCGGGCCCTCCGCCTGGACGCCGTGGCGCGCCCAGCTCGTGCACGAACTCGCCAACCAGGTGGACGGTCTGCTCGTCGGCGAGCCGCTCGACCCGCACGGGTCTGAGTTCGTCGACGTGGGCCTCGCCCGCTCGGTGAAGCTCGATGGTGTGCCGCGGATCCGCCTCGAGTCCAAGCCGGGTGGCGGCCAGTTGCTGATCGCCGCCACCGATCGGCTCGGCCTGTTCAGCGACACCGCTGGCCTGCTCGTCCAGCACGGCATCTCGGTCCGGTCGGCCGTTCTGCATACGGTGGACGGGGTGGCCGTGAACACCTGGCGGATCGACAAGGTGAACGCCCGCGAGCTGCCGGACCTGGCGTTCCTGGCCCAGGAGCTCCTGCGACTGGAGGCCGGGGACCACTCGATGCTGGCGACCGTCCGCCGGCGAGAGGCACGCTCGCAGGGCCGGATCACCCAGCGCCCCCACGTGAAGCTCGTGCCGAAGGCCAGCGAGACCGCCCGCGTCGTGGAGGTCCGGACCGTCGACCGATCCGGATTGCTCTGGTCGTTGGGTCACGCGCTCACGCAGTCGCGGCTGTCGATACGGTCTGCGCACATCTCGACCCTCGCCGGTCAGGCGATCGACACCTTCTATCTCACCGAACCGGACGGGCGGGTTCCCGACGAGGACCGCGTGGCCGAGGCAGTCCGCGTGCTGGCCGTCGCCGCGGGCGGAGCAAACCCCGAAGCGGCTGCGGAGTCGACCTGAGCCGGGGACGGCGCGGAGTCAGCCGACCGTAGCCGAGGACAGCAGCTGCTCGACCTCGGCTGCGGTCGGCGGCTGCGCACCTTGACGGGCGCAGACGATGGACGCCGCGGCAGCACCGCGGCGCAGCGCGTCGCTCACGGGCAGGCCGAGCTTGACGTAGCCGTCGAGGAATCCGGCCATGAAGGTGTCCCCAGCGCCCACAGTGTCGACGACCTGCGTCGGGAAGCCGGGCACCCGGACGATCTCTCCACCCGGCAGCGCGGCCGCGCTGCCGTCCGGTCCGAGCGTCACGACGGCCATCGACGCGCCATAGGACTCCAC
>DASTGF010000119.1:0-13265 GCA_035719255.1 Microlunatus sp.
CTTCGACAGGCTCAGGTCACGACGAAGACCCAGGCTCAGGTCACGATGACCCAGGCTCAGGGCACAGGGGGCGAACAGGCTCAGGGGCTCGGCCGGGTCGGGAAGCTCGCGGATGCGGTCACGCTGAGCGCCTTCGCCGACCGGGTGTGTGCGGCGTTGCCGGCGACGGCGGGCGGGATCCGAGTCGGCGGTGATCCCGACCGGGTGGTGCGCCGCGTCGCGGTCCTGGCGGGCGCGGGCGACAGCCTGCTCGATGTGGCCCGCGTGTCGGGAGCGGAGGTCTACGTGACATCGGACCTACGCCACCATCCGGCCAGCGAGACGCTGGCATGGGCGGACGCGCCGGCGCTGATCGACATCCCGCACTGGGCGGCAGAGTGGTTGTGGTTGCCGCAGCTGCGCGATCGGCTGAAGAACGGGCTGCAGCGCCTGGGGCACTCCCTGCCGATCACGGTCTCGGCGACCGTGACCGACCCGTGGGTGCTCCGGCGGCCCTGACCCTCAGGTGCTCCGGCCGCCCTTGGCCTTGGTGCTCCGGCCGCCCTGGGCCCTGGGTCCCGACGACGTGCGTGTCCACGTCACGGGTGCCGACGTACCCACCAGGAGGTCAGGCCCTGCAGGGGCGCCGGCGCAGGGTGGTTCAGGCCCAGCGCGGTTCAGGTGCAGCGCGGTTCAGGTGCACCACGGTTCAGGCGCAGCGCGGTTCAGGCGCTGGACTCGTCGCCGCTGATCGCGCGGCGCCCACCTCCGGGCGCCTCCGTTACAGCCTCCGGCGCATTGATCGACACCCAGTAGGCCTGACGCTCCTGCATGGCGTCGTACGCGCTCTGCGCCGGCCGGATCGCGCTGAATCCGACGAGGACCAGGATCATCAGCACCGGGAAGCCGACCAGGAGCAGGAGCAGACCGATTACCGAGACCGGCGGCGCGGCGGGCCAGCCGGGCAAGGTTTCCAGGGGCACTAGGCTGACCAGGAGGTTCACCCCCCTACCGTATCGAGGCGGCCGCCCGAACGGGAGACGCGGCCCGTCGGGGACCCGGGCGGGACCGGACCCTGAGAAGACGAGACGGACGAAGGTCAGGTGGCAGGAACGGTGTCGGTCCCCAGCGTCGGTTCGTCCAGGGTGGTGATGGAAGCCGATCAGGTCGCTCGAGCCTGTGCGCGGATGGCGCACCAGATCCTCGAAGCCAACCGCGGTGCGCGCGATCTCATGTTGCTCGGCATCCCCACCCGTGGTGTCCAGCTCGCGCGCCGGCTGGCCACAGCCATGAGCGAGGTCGAGGGCGTCGAGATCCCGACCGGTGCGCTGGACGTGACCATGTATCGCGACGACCTGCGCCGGCACCCCACCCGCGCGGTCGGCCGTAGCCAGATCCCGGGCAGCGTCGACGACGCCGTCGTGGTGCTGGTCGACGACGTGCTCTACTCCGGCCGCACGGTCCGCGCCGCGCTCGACGCCCTCGGGGACCTCGGCCGGCCCCGCGCCGTCCGGCTGGCCGTGCTGATCGATCGCGGCCACCGCGAGTTGCCGATCCGGGCCGATCATGTGGGCAAGAACCTGCCGACCGCGGACGAGGAAAGGGTCAGTGTGGCGCTGGAGGAGATCGACGGGGTGACCGAGGTGACCATCTCGCGCGACACGGACGCGTTCCTTGCGCCCGGCGTGACGTCCGCTGCCCCCAGCGCAACGGGGGCGGAGTTCTGATGCGGCACCTGTTGTCGGCGGCGGACCTGGACCGGACCGAGATCGCCACGATCCTGGATCTGGCCGAGGAGATGGCCCAGGTCCTGCACCGGCCGGTGAAGAAGCTCCCGGCCCTGCGCGGCCGGACCGCAGTCAATCTGTTCTTCGAGGACTCCACCCGCACCCGGTCCTCGTTCGAGATCGCGGGCAAGTGGCTGTCCGCCGACGTGATCAACGTGAGTGCCAAGGGATCTTCGGTCTCCAAGGGCGAGTCCCTGCGGGACACCGTGCTGACCGTGGCTGCGATGGGTGTGGATGCGTTGATCATCCGGCACGCCGCCTCCGGCGCACCCTGGCAGGCGGCGAACTGGCTGGCCGAGCAGGGACGGGACGTCCACGTGCTCAATGCCGGCGACGGAACCCACGAACACCCGACCCAGGCACTGCTGGACTCGTTCACCCTGCGACGACACTTCCGATCCGGCGCCCCGGATCTGGACGACTTCACCGGCCGGCGGATCGCGATCGTCGGGGACGTGACCCATTCCCGGGTCGCCCGCAGCAACGTCGCGCTGCTGTCCACGCTGGGCGCGGACGTGACGATCGTCGCTCCCCCCACGCTGTTGCCTTCGGGGATCTCGACGTGGCCGGTGTCGGTGTCCAGCGATCTCGACGACGTACTGCCGGAGATGGACGCCGTGATGATGCTCCGGGTGCAGCGGGAACGGATGTCCGGGGGCTACTTCCCCACCGCGCGGGAGTACACGATCGGCTACGGCCTCACCCGGGACCGGCTGGGTATGCTCCGGCCCGGAACGGCAATCTGTCACCCCGGGCCGATGAACCGCGGCCTGGAGATCTCCGCCGACGCCGCCGACGCGGCGAACTCGTTGATCTTGGACCAGGTGGCCGCGGGCGTGGCCGTACGGATGAGTGTGCTGTACGAACTGCTCGGCGGTGAGGACGAGGAGGGTGCGGTGGGCGGCGGAAGCGAGCGCTTCCGGCGGTCCGGCGCCAAGCGTGAAGGGGTGGGCGTGTGAGCGGGCTGCTGGTCGGCGGGGTGTCGGTTCTCGGCGAGCACAGCACCGACCTGTACGTCCTCGACGGCCGCTTCGCCGACCCGTCGACCGCGCCGGACGACGTCGAGCGGATCGACGGCGCGGGGCTGGTCGCCCTGCCGGGACTGGTCGATCTGCACACGCACCTGCGCCAGCCGGGACGCGAGGATGCCGAGACCGTGGAGACCGGTACGGCCGCCGCCGCCCGCGGCGGTTACACCGCGGTGCTGGCGATGGCCAACACCAACCCGGTCACCGACACGGGTGAGGCCGCCGAACACCTCCTCGAGCTGGGCCGGCGCCACGGCCACTGCCAGGTGGTGCCGATCGGCGCAGTGAGCAAGGGCCTGGGCGGCTCCGAGCTGGCCGAACTGGGGCTGATGGCCCGCGGCGGCGCACGGGTGCGGGTGTTCTCCGACGACGGCTCCTGCGTCTCCGACGCCCGGCTGATGCGCCGGGCCCTCGAGTACGTCCGCGCTTTCGACGGCGCGATCGCCCAGCACGCCCAGGACCCTGCCCTGGCCGGACCGGACGCCTGCTGCCACGAGGGGGTCATCTCCGGCCGGCTCGGCCTGCCCGGATGGCCGTCGGCCGCCGAGTCGACCGTCGTCGCCCGCGACGTTGCCCTGGCCGAGCTCACCGGCTCCCGGGTGCACGTCTGCCACGTCTCCACCGCGGAAACGGTCGAGGTGCTCCGCGCCGCCAAGGCTCGCGGTGTCGACGTCACTGCCGAGGTCACCCCGCACCATCTGCTGCTGACCACCGACGAGGTGATCGGGTACGACCCGACCTTCAAGGTCAATCCGCCGCTCCGGCCGGCCGAACACGTCGATGCGGTTCGGGACGCGCTGGCCGACGGCACTATCGACGCCGTGGCCACCGACCACGCGCCGCACGCCCGGCACGACAAGGAGCACGCGTTCGTCGACGCCCGTCCGGGGATGCTCGGGCTGGAGACCGCACTGGCCGTGGTCGTGGAGACCATGGTGAACTCGGGCCGGATGTCCTGGGCCCAGGTCGCGGCCGCCATGTCCACCACCCCGGCCCGGATCGCCCGGCTCTCGGATCAGGGGCGCCCGCTCGCCATCGGCGAACCGGCGTCGTTCGTCCTGGTCGACCCGAACGCCCGGGCCGTGGTAGACCGCGACGCGTCGGCGTCGCTGTCGCGGAACAACCCGTGGCACGGTCGGGAGCTACCCGATCCGGTGGCGGCGACGTACTGGAACGGGCGGGCGACGTACCGCCGCGGGACGGTGTAGCCGGTGCCCGACTGGCTGCCGAGCAGCCCGGCGGAGATCGTCACCTGGCCACCGGTGCACATCCTCCTGCTGGTCGTCATCGCGATCGCCGTCCGCGCCGTGGCCCACCGGCTGATTGACCGGAGCGTGCAGCGCTCGATCGCCAAGCCGGTTCGTTGGCGTCCTGCGCAGGCCCTGCAGTCGGTATCGGGACTGCCCACCGCCCGGCGGAATCAGCGGCTCCTGGCCTTGGGGTCCTTGGCCAAGAGCCTGATCACGGTGGCCGTACTGGTGGTCGGGCTGGTGATGGTGCTGAGCGAGCTGGGATTCAACGTCACCGCGATCGTCGCCGGGACTTCGCTGGTGGCCGCGGCGGTCGCGTTCGGCACCCAGAGCATCGTCAAGGACTTGTTGTCCGGGGTGTTCATGCTGATCGAGGATCAGCTGGGTGTCGGCGATTACGTCGACATGAACCTGGCCTCGGGCACCGTCGAGGAGATCGGGCTTCGGGTCACCCAGCTGCGATCCGATGACGGCACCGTGTGGTACGTCCGCAACGGCGAGGTGGTCAGGCTGGCCAACTTCAGCAAGGGCGGTCCGGACCGGCCGGCGCCCGCGGTGCAGAACGTGGCCGTACGGATGGTGCCGCCGGACCCGCCCGGTGACGGCGAGGAGCCAACGCCCGCCGATCCTGATGATCAGCCCGAGGATCCCGCCGCCGCTGCCGGTCCGGCGGAGGCCGATGACCAGGCCCGGACCGGCCGCTGACCGGCGAGCCCCTCCAGACGGCCCGATGGGCCGCCCTCCGGGACGGCCCATCGTGGATCACGTGTCGGTGATCACACCTCGTTGATCACAGCTCGGTGATCACAGCTCGGTGATCACTGGTCGGTGATCACTGGTCGGTGATCACTCGTCCAGAGTCGCCTCGAGGGTGATCGTGGTGCCGGTGAGCGCGGCGCTGACCGGGCAGTTCTTCTTCGCGTCCTCCGCGGCGGCGGCGAACTGCTCGGCGCTCAGACCCGGAACCTTGGCATGCACGGTCAGCTTGATGCCCGTGATCCCCTGACCGGCCTGGAACGTGACGTCCGCGCGGGTGTCGACCGTCTCCGGCGGGGTACCCGCACCGGCCAGGCCGTGCGACAGCGCCATGGAGAAGCAGGTCGAATGCGCCGCAGCGATCAGCTCCTCGGGACTGGTCTTGCCGTTGGCCTGCTCGGCGCGGGACGGCCAGTTGACCTCGAAACTGCCCACGCCCGACGAGACCAGCTCGACCTCGCCCTGACCCTCCATCAACGAGCCTTCCCAGTGGGCTTCCGCGGTCCTGACTGTTGCCATGCGTATCTCCTCTGTGATCCGCCGCGGGGGCGCGGCGTGAGTCGTACTGACCCGCCCATCCTGCCAACCCGCCGACCGGCCGCTGCCGGCCGGGTCACCACAGGCACCCGACGCGTCGACTCTGCTCCCACGGAGCGGACCTGCTCCCCATCGGTGGGGAGCAGCGGCGGAGCGGGAGCAGACTCGACGCCGGATCGGATGAGGGAGAATGGACCGCGATGTCCAGCACACCGTTCCAGCTCACCTTCTACGAGGCCGTCGGCGGCCACGACACCTTCGTCGCGCTGGTGAAGCGCTTCTATAAGGGCGTCGCGTCCGATCCGGAGCTGCGGTCCATGTATCCGGAGTCCGATCTCGGCCCCGCCGAGGTGCGTCTCCGGATGTTCCTCGAGCAGTACTGGGGCGGCCCGACAACCTACAGCGAGCAACGCGGTCACCCGCGGTTGCGGATGCGGCACGCACCGTTCGCGGTCACACCGCACATGCGAGACCGGTGGCTTCACCACATGCGGCGTGCGATCGACGCGCTCGAACTTCCGCCGGAGCAGGACCGCGAGTTGTGGACCTATCTGGAGCGCGCCGCGTACTTCATGGTGAACACCATGGACGAGGACGCCCCCGGGCGCGCACCCGGGCTGATGCCTTGATCCCGCGCACGCAGCGGACTTGATCGCGCGTACGCACCAGGCCTGATCGCCCGTCCGGAGGTCCTGATCGCGCGCACGTACCGGGCCTGATCGCGCGGCCTGAGCTGCTGATCGGCCTGCAGGGGTAGACCGCGGGACACCCTTCGGGTTAGGAAGGAGACCTCGGAGTCAAGAAGATCCAGAGTCGCCCCCCGCTCGAGGAGATTCCCGCCATGCGCCGTCCCGTCCTCCGCTGCTCCCTGGTCGCGTTCAGCGCCCTCGCTCTCCTGGCCGGCGGCATCGCCCCGGCCGAGGCCAAGCCCGGCCACCATCCACCGCCCGGCGGCGGCCGGGTCACCGAGAAGGTGCCGGTCGCGTACGGCTACGGCGGCGCGGTCGCCAGCGTCGACCCCGAGGCGACCGCTGCGGGTCTGTCGGCGCTGCGCTCCGGAGGCAACGCGGTGGACGCCGCCGTGGCGACCGCCGCCGCACTGGGCGTCACCGAGCCGTACTCGGCCGGGGTCGGCGGCGGCGGCTACTTCGTCTACTACGACGCCCGCAGTCGCACGGTTCAGACGATCGACGGTCGCGAGACCGCACCCGCCGCGATGCCGCGCGACGCGTTCATCGATCCCGCCACCGGATCCAAGCACGAGCCGTACCGGTTCACCCCGGAGCTGGTGACCAGCGGGGTGTCGGTCGGCGTGCCCGGCACGGCCGCCACCTGGGACCGCGCGCTGGATCGTTGGGGACGCCACTCGCTCGGCCAGAACCTCCGGCCGGCCATCACGATCGCCGAGCGCGGCTTCGTCGTCGACCCCACGTTCCGCCAGCAGACGCTGGACAACCGAGTGCGGTTCGAGGCGTTCCCGGCGACCGCGGCGCTGTACCTCCCGAACGGCGACGCGCCGGCGGTCGGCTCGGTGTTCCGCAACCGCGATCTCGCGGCGACGTACAAGACGATGGCCCGCAAGGGCGCCGGCGTGCTGTATCGCGGACCGATCGCCGACGAGATCGTCGCCGCCGTCCAGAACCCACCGAAGTCGCCGACGACCACCCTGCCGGTGCCGAAAGGCTTCATGACCAAGGCCGACCTGGCCCGATACCGGACGAAGGACCAGGCTCCGACCCATGTGCGCTACCGCGATCTGGACGTCTACTCGATGGCCCCGTCCTCCAGCGGCGGTACGACGGTAGGCGAAGCGCTGAACATCCTCGACACCCAGCGGTTGTCATCGATGTCGACCGGTCAGGCGCTGCACTACTACCTGGACGCCTCCGCGCTGGCGTTCGCCGACCGGAACGCCTATGTCGGCGATCCGGCGTACGTCGACGTCCCGACCCGCACCCTGCTCTCCCAGCGGTTCGCGAACGCCCGGGCCTGCCAGATCCCCGCCGACACCCGGCTGGTGACGCCCGTCGCACCCGGCGATCTCTCCGCCCGCGGCTGCACCACCGCCGTATCAGCGGGACAGAACGAGGTCGGCAGGTCGACCACCCACCTGGTCACCTCCGACCGCTGGGGCAACGTCGTCTCGTACACGCTGACCATCGAGCAGACGGGCGGATCCGGGATGCTCGTGCCGGGCCGCGGCTTCCTGCTCAACAACGAGCTGACCGACTTCAGTGCGGTCTACGCGGCGGACGACCCGAACCGGATCGAGGGCGGCAAGCGCCCGCGCTCGTCGATGTCACCGACCATCGTGCTGCGCGACGGCCGGCCGTTCCTGGCGGTCGGCTCGCCGGGCGGCTCGACGATCATCACGACGGTCCTGCAGACGCTGGTGAACCGGATCGACCTGGGTATGACCCTGCCCGAGGCGGTGGCGGCCCCGCGCGCATCGCTGCGCAACACCGACACCGTGACGGCCGAACCGACGTTCATCGACGCGTACTCGTCGGCCCTGAAGCCGTATGGCTACATACTGAAACCGAGCGGCGACGCCTTCACCAGCGCCGCCGAGATCGGCGCCGTTGCCGCCCTGGAGTTCAAGCGCGACGGCATGGTCCAGGCCGTCGCCGAACCAACCCGCCGCGGTGGCGGCTCCGCCGGCGTCCTGCACCCCGCCCGCTGACCACCCGTCCCCCTCCTTCCCCCGCGAGTGTGCGCGAACGACAGCGACACGCCGTCGCAATGTGTCGTACGCGCACACTCGCCGGGGACTGGGGGTCAGGGACGGCCCGGGTAGACGACCGGCTTGAGGCTGTGCGGGTCGGTCTTCGAGGCCTGGAGCGCCTCAGCCACCTCCGACAGTCCGAAGCGACCGGTGACGAGCGCATCCAGGTCGACCGCCCCCGACGCGGCAAGACCGATGGCGGCCGGATAGCAGTTCGCGTACCGGAACGTTCCGGTGACCAGCAGTTCCTTGATCTGGATCAGGGCTACCGGCAGTTCGAGGTCGGGCGCACCCAGTCCGACCAGGACGACCCGCGCGGCGGGTGCGGCCACCGAGAACGCCCCGCGGACGGCTGGCGCCGCGCCAGAGCACTCGAGGATGACATCGACCGGATCGATCTGTTCGGCGAGCGGGCCCTCGGCAGCATCGAACACCGCGGTGGCCCCGCGGTCCTTGGCCACCCCCAATCGGTACGCATTCGTGTCGCTGACGCCGACCCACGACGCCCCGCGGGCCCGGGCCACGTCGGCACAAAGCAGGCCCACCGGCCCGGCACCGGTGACCAGGACTCGGTCGCCCGGCTGAACCCCTGCCTTCTGGTTGGCCCACACCCCGACCGACAAGGGCTCGATCAGCGCCGCCGCCTCGTCCGACAGCGAATCCGGCACTGGATGGGCCCGATGGGACTCGAGGACGACGTACTGGGCGAAGGCACCGTCGATCGGTGGCGTGGCGAAGAACCGTACCTCCGGGCACAGGTTGTAGCGCCCCGCGAGACACTGCGGGCACCGACCACAGGTCTCCTGAGGCTCCATGGCGACCCGCTGCCCGACCTCGCGGTCGCTCACCGCCGAGCCGGTCGCCCGGATCGTGCCCGACGCCTCGTGACCCAGCACGAGGGGCTCGCGGACCACGAAGTCGGCGATCCGGCCATGGTCGAAGTAGTGCACGTCCGATCCACAGATCCCGACGGCGGCGACTTCGATCAGGACCTGGGTCGGTCCCGGTGTCGGTACGGGGGCCGACTCGTCGAGGGAGATCTCGTGTTCGCGCAGCAGCAGGGAACGGGACTGGGTCGGCGGCGGAGTCATGCTGCTCAATCTAGGCGGCCGACCGGCGCGTTTGGCTCGTGGGCAAGCTGCGCCGGCGAGCCGCCGCAGCCACCCCGGAGCACCGGCGGGCGCCGAGGCGCTGATGAGAGCTCCCGCGACGGCCGTCGAGGCCCCCGAGCACGGGTTGCGGACGCGATCGGGAGCGCTGATCAGCGGACCCCCGTCCCGCCCCCGCGCATCACCCGGCCTTCCCCGGAAACTGTGCGCGAACGACTCAGCTCACCGGCGTGTCGGGGTCGTTTGCGCACAGTCTCGAGGGACGTGCGGCGGGGCAGGAAGACCCCCGCGGGCCGGGGGTCCGGGCCAGGGGGTCAGGAGACGGCGTGGCGGTCCAGGGCGACCCGCTGCTCCTCGGTGAGCGGCGACGGACTCACCAGCACGGTCCGCGCGGTCGCATAGACGGTGTCGGTCGCCGGGTCGCGAAGCTCGACGCTGAGCGTGATCGAGCGTCGACCCACGAACGCGACGCCGGTTGCCACCTCGTACGGCCGAAGGCGGAAGTCGAGCGGGCGGGCGTATTCCAGGTCCTGCCGGGCGATCACCCAGACCTCGCCGCTGTCCCCCGCCGCCGGCCGCTCCAGCGTCTCGCCCATCAGCGCGATCCGCGCTTCCTGGATGTAGTCGTAGAACTTCACGTTGTTGACGTGCCCGTACGAGTCGAGATCCGACCACCGCACCCGGATCGGGAACCGGTGCGCCTTCGCCCCCGGCGACACCTTGTCGATGGTCCGCAGTGGCTCGCCGGTCTCCAGGGCGGCGGCGAATTCCGCTCGCTCCCCCGGGAGCAAACGTCGAAGCGTCCCCCGGGTCAGGTCGTACGGCACGCCGACCGTCCGGGCCCGCGCCGAGAGCCGCTGCGCGTGGGAGACCTCATAGCCGACCTCGAATCGGCTGCCCCCCACCGACTCGAGCCACAACTCGATCTCGACCGGCGATCCGTCGTAGCTCATCGGGCTCAGGTATTCGACCTGATGACTCACCACGAGCACGCCGGTGGCCAGCAACTGGTGCATGATCGGCGGGCCGGTCAGCAAGAACTCGACGCGCGCCTCCTGCAGATACTCCAGAAAGACCGCGTTGTTGACGTGGCCCTGGGCGTCGAGATCACCCCAGCGCATCGGGCAGCTGTAGTGGAACCGGCTCATTCCGGAATCCTCGCAGTCGCCGTCTCGTCCCCGGCGAGTGGGCGCGAACGACGTGCGCGACCGGCGTGTCGCTGTCGTTCCCGCACACTTGCGGGGGATGGGAGGTGGCAGTCCGTCAGCCCTCGTAGAGGCTGTTCAGCACGTCCTCGTACTTCTGCTCGACGATCCTGCGGCGGATCTTGAGGCTCGGGGTGACCTCGCCCTCCTCGACGGTGAGCTCGCCGCCGAGGATCTCGAACTTCTTGATCGTCTCCCAGCGTTCGAGGTGAGAGTTCGCCTGCGCGACCCCGCTCTCCACCAGCGCGTGCACGTCGGAGTCCGAGGCCAGCTTGGCGATGTCCGGGTCCTTGCCGTGCTCGATCGCCCACGGCTTGATCGCATCGGGGTCGAGGGTGAACAAGGCACTGACGAATTTGCGGCCCTCACCATGCACGACGACCTGGCTGATGTACGGCGACGCGGCCTTCACCGCACCTTCCACCTTCTGCGGAGCGACGTATTTGCCGCCGGAGGTCTTGATCAGGTCCTTCTTGCGGTCGGTGATCCGCAGATAGCCATGGTCGTCCAGTTCGCCGATGTCACCGGTGTGGAACCAGCCGTCGACCAGCGCTTCCGCGGTGGCCTCATCGAGCCGGTGGTAACCCCGCATGACCCCCGGGCCCTTGACCAGGATCTCGCCGTCCTCGGCGATCTTGACCTCGGTGCCCGGGACGGGCGGGCCGACTGTGCCGAACCGGGTCGCTCGCGGGTTGTTCACGAAGGTGGCCGCGCTGGTCTCGGTCAGCCCGTAGCCTTCCAGCACCAGCAGACCGGCGGCGTAGAACCACTCCTGGACCTCCCGGCTGAGCGCCGCGGAGCCGGACACGAAGAACCTGATCCGGCCGCCCATCCGGGCCTTGATCTTGCTGAAGACCAGCTTGTCGGCGATCGCCTGCTGGGCCCCGAGCAGACCGGTCGGCTTGTCGCCGCGAAGCCGGATCGGCATGGTCTTGCGGCCGACCGAGAACGCCCAGTCGGCGATCTTGGCAGTGACACCGTGCGAGCTGGTCAGCATCACCCGCGCCCGAACCTTCTCGAAGATCCGGGGTGCGCCGGCCATGAACGTCGGGTTCACCGCGGACAGGTTGTCGACGATCCGGTCGATCTGACCGTCGACCGCGGTGGCGAAACCGATCCGCAGCTGGATCGCGATCAGCGCCTTGCCGAACACGTGGCTCAGCGGGAGCCACAGGTACTGCAGGTCCTGGGCGGTGAGGATGTCGTATTCCTCGATTGCGACGCCCTCGTACGTCCAGCAGTCCTGGACCAGCCGGACGCCCTTGGGCCGGCCGGTGGTGCCGGAGGTGTAGATCAAGGTCGCGAGATGATCCGGCTCGAGCATGCCGATGGCCTCGTCGACCGCGTCCGGGTTGGCGGTAAGGAAGTCGCGCCCGCTGGCGACGAAATCGGCCCAGCCGGTGACCTTCGGGTGATCCACCCGGCCGTCGATCTGGACGATCGAGATCAGGTCCGGCAACTCCTCGAGATGCTCGAGCAGCTTGGCCACCTGGCCGCCGTCCTCGGCGAAGACGATCTTGGACTCGGAGTCGCTGATGATGAAGGCGACGTCCTCGTGCTGGGTGGTCGGATAAACGGTGGTGGTCGCCCCGCCGGCGCTCATGATCCCGAGATCGGCGAGGATCCACTCGATCCGCGTACTGCACGCGATCGCCACCCGGTCCTCCCGCTGCAGCCCCAGCGCGAGCAGCGCGGCGGACAGCTCGAAGACCTTGTCCTTGAGCTGGGTCCAGGTGAGGGAGACCCAGCGGCTGCCATCCAGATAGCGGAAGGCCTCGTCGGGCCCGGAGGCGCGGACCCGGTCCAGCAGCATCGCACCTACCGATGGTGGGCGGGTCGCCAGTCGCTCGGCCACGGTGTCGGTCATCAGTGCAGGCCCTCCGTCAACGAATGTTCAAGGTCGGGGCAACCCGGATCGCGAACTCCGACCCAGCGTCACGAGCCGCGACCGCAACCCCGCCGCGCGGTCGTGCAGGTAAGCCTAGCCAACGCCTGCAGCGGAGGTGCCGACGAAGGCCGACTCCGCGACCGAACTGTTGCCCACCGCAACGCCCGGCCAGCTTCCGCCGCCGCCGCTCAGGAGAGCCGTTCGAGGATGATCGCCATCCCCTGCCCACCGCCGACACACATCGTCTCCAGCCCGAACTGGGCGTCCCGCAGCTGCATGGCGTTCACCAGGGTCGTCATGATCCGGGCACCGGTCGAGCCGAACGGATGGCCGAGAGCGATGGCGCCGCCGTGCACGTTGAGCCGGTCGGGATCGATCTTCAGCTCCTGTGCCGAAGCGATCACCTGGACGGCGAACGCCTCGTTGATCTCGACCAGGTCGATGTCGGAGATGTCCATCCGGGCCCGGGCCAGTGCCCGTCGACTCGCCTCGACCGGTCCCAGCCCCATGATCTCCGGGCTCAGCGCGCTGACACCGGTGGCCACGATCCGGGCGAGCGGTGTCAGTCCGAGCTCGGCCGCGCGGGTGTCGCTCATGATCACCACGGCGGCGGCTCCGTCGTTCAGCGGGCAGCAGTTGCCGGCGGTGACGGTGCCCTCGGGGCGGAACACCGGTTTGAGCGCCGAAACCGCCTCGAGCGTGACGCCTCTCCGCGGGCCGTCGTCGGTGCTCACCAGCCGTCCGTCCGGCAGCCGGACCGGGACGATCTCTCGCGCGAATACCCCCGTGGCGATCGCCGCCTCGGCGTTGTTCTGCGACCGTACCCCGAACTCGTCCTGCTCGCGCCGGCCGATCCCCCAGGCGGTGGCCACGTTCTCCGCCGTCTGCCCCATGGCGATGTAGATGTCCGGGAGCAGACCGTCGAGGCGGGGATCGTGCCAGCTCGCGTTGCTGGCCGCGGTGGCCAGGGTGCGGGCCTCGGCCTCGGCGAAGATCGGATT
>DASTGF010000120.1:0-27102 GCA_035719255.1 Microlunatus sp.
CTGAGTCTGTTCCGTCTGGGTCTGTCCGGGGGAATCGCCCGCCGCACCGGTGGCCATCACCCCTCCGGCAGCCGCCGAGGAGGCCCACACTCGCGCGGCGGCGTCGCTGTCGGACTCGGCTGCGCCGGCCGACTCGTGGCGACCGCTCAGCTTGGCGGTGAGATCGGTCCAGCGCTCGCGCAGCGGCTTCTTCGGGCGGTAGGCCACCGGCTCCCAGCTGGGTGCTCCGGCGCCGCTCTGCCCGTCGGCGGGAAGCGCGTCACCGGGAGCGTTCGCGGCCGCTGTGGGAGCCGCCTCGCTCGACGGAGCGAAATCGGAGTTCGGCGAGTAGTAGCCGTTGCCGCTCGTTGGGTGCGAGGCCGGGCCGGGCTGGCTCGGCCCGCTCGGTGAGGAAGACCCGTTGCTCCCGCCGGAGTACGCCGCCCACGGCGAGCCGTACTGGTCCGGCGACGCCGGCGCACCGTTCGGGGGCCCGAAGGGACTCGCCTGGGGGCTCGTGGCGTAGCCTTCACGGGCCTCGCCGCGATGACCGGACGGACTCGACGCACTGGTGGGCGAGGCAGCGCGATCGGCGACCTCGTCGGAGCGGCCGCTCCGATCGGCCTGGGTAGGGCCGGCGTAGCCGGATCCCCGGTTGGCGTCACTCACTGTTCGTCCTCCTCGACCCCGGGCGCGTCCGTCTCGGGATCTGCCGGCGCCTGGTCCACAGGTGCCGGATCGCCGGACTCGACCGCCGCACCCTCGGGGGCGGCACCCTCGGGCGAGGGCTCGAGCTCGACTACTTCGTCTGCAGTTATCTCCGGATTGAGCGCGATCGCCACGACCGCGTCGTTGTCCCGCACCCCGACGAACTTCACACCCATGGTGTCACGACCCTTGACGGGAACCTCGGTGACAGCACTGCGGGTGATCTGCCCACTTGCCTTGATGGCGATGACTTCGTCATTCTCCGACACGACCAGCCCTCCGACCAAAGAGCCGCGCTCGGAGTTGAGCTTCATGGCCTTGATCCCGAGGCCGCCGCGGCCCTGTTCGCGGTACTCCGACACGGCCGTACGCTTGGCGAAGCCCCCGTCTGTGACGGTGAACACATACAGGTCGTCCTCGCCCGCGCCGGCCCGGATGATGGACATCGACAGCAACTCGTCGCCGTCGCGGAACTTCATCCCGGTGACGCCCGACGTGGCCCGACCCATCGGCCGCAGCTGGGAGTCGTCGGCGCGGAACCGGATCGCCTGACCCTTGGTCGAGATGAGCAGGACGTCGTCGTCGGCCCCGCACAGCTCGGCCCCGATCAGCTCGTCGTCCTCCTCGCGGAAGTGCACGGCGATGATGCCGGCCTGGCGCGGCGAGTCGTACAGGCTGAGCGTGGTCTTCTTGACCAGCCCGTGGCGCGTCGCGAGCAGCAGATACGGCGCCGCGTCGTAGTCGCGGACCGCGAGCACCTGGGCGATCTCCTCACCCGGCAGGAACGACAGCAGCCCGGCGACATGTCCGCCGCGGGCGTCGCGGCTCGCCTCGGGCAGCTGCCAGACCTTGGCGCGATAGACCCGCCCTTGGTTGGTGAAGAACAAGATCCAGTGGTGATTCGTGGTGGCGAACAGGTGATCGACCTCGTCGTCGGCCCGCAGCGTCGCCCCACGGACGCCCCGACCGCCCCGCTTCTGCACCCGGTACTCGTCGGTGATGGTCCGCTTGGCGTACCCACCCCGCGTGATCGTGACGATGACCTCCCGATCCGGGATCAGGTCCTCGTCGGACAGATCCCCGTCGGCGGCCACGATCTGGGTCCGGCGCTCGTCGCCGTAGCGGGAGACGATCTCGGCCAGCTCGTCGCTGACGATCTGGCGCTGGCGCTCCGGCTTGGCCAAGATGTCGGTCAGATCGGCGATGATCGTCTCGATCGCGGCCAGCCGGTCGATGATCCGCTGTCGTTCGAGGGCCGCCAGCCGGCGCAGCTGCATGTCGAGAATGGCGTTGGCCTGGATCTCGTCGATGTCGAGGAGCTGGATCAGCCCGTCCCGAGCCTCTTCGGTGTTCGGCGAACGCCGGATCAAGGCGATCACCTCATCCAGCATGTCCAGCGCCTTCACCAGACCGCGGTAGATGTGCGCGTCCTTCTCGGCCTGGTCCAGTCGGTATTGGGTGCGACGCTGGATGACCTCGATCTGGTGCGCCACCCAGAAGGAGATGAACTGGTCGAGACGCAGCGTGCGCGGCACGTCGTCCACCAGGGCCAACATGTTGCAGCCGAAGGTGTCCTGCAGCTGGGTGTGCTTGTACAGGTTGTTGAGCACGACCTTGGGCTGGGCGTCGCGCTTGAGCACGATGACCAGCCGCTGTCCGGTACGCGCGGAGCTGTCGTCGCGGATGTCCGCGATCCCCGAGACCTTGCCGGAGTTGACCAACTGGGCCACCTTCTCGGCCAGGTTGTCCGGGTTGACCATGTGCGGCAGCTCCGACACCACGAGCATTGCGCGACCGGACCGGTCCTCTTCGATGTCGACCACCGCGCGCATGACGACCGAGCCGCGTCCGGTCCGGTAGGCATCCTCGATGCCCCGCCGACCGACGATCAGCGCGCCGTTGGGGAAGTCGGGGCCCTGCACTCGCTCGAAGGCGGCCTCGAGCAACTCCTCCGCGGTCGCGTCCGGGTGCTGCAGCGCCCACTGGACCGCCGCGGCGACCTCTCGCAAATTGTGGGTTGGGATGTTGGTCGCCATGCCGACCGCGATCCCGGTCGAGCCGTTCACCAACAGGTTGGGGAAACGGCTGGGGAGAACGACCGGCTCGGACTCCTTGCCGTCGTAGTTCGGCTTGAAGTCGACGGTGTTCTCGGTGATGTCGCGGACCATCTCCATGGCCAACGGAGCCATCCGGCACTCGGTGTACCGCATGGCGGCGGCCGGGTCGTTGCCCGGCGAGCCGAAGTTGCCCTGCCCGGCGACGAGCGGATAGCGCATCACCCACGGTTGGGCGAGCCGGACGAGGGTGTCGTAGATCGCGCTGTCACCATGCGGGTGGTACTGACCCATCACCTCACCGACGATGCGGGCGCACTTGTTCCACCCGCGGTCCGGTCGGTACCCGCCGTCGTACATCGCGTACAGGATCCGTCGGTGCACCGGCTTGAGCCCGTCGCGGACGTCCGGCAGCGCTCGCCCGACGATGACGCTCATCGCGTAGTCGAGATAGCTCTTCTGGATCTCGTCCTGCAGATCCACCGGCTGCCTGCGGTCCGCCGGACCCTGGGTCGGCGTTTCAGTCACTGTCTATCTCCTGTTCGCGATCCGACGAGGCCCTTCGACAAGATCAGGGCGCGGGTGGCGGCCACCTCACGCGCGGAGGCGTGGGGGGTCGAGCGGACGCCAGGGTGGGGTGGGCGTTCCGAGCGTCGTGCAGCGCGGCGGAACGCAGCGAGCATGCCAGGACGGCCGCCCGACCCCCCACGCCGCAGCACCGCACCCTCAGATATCGAGGAAGCGGACATCTTTGGCGTTCCTCTGGATGAAGTTGCGTCGCTGCTCGACGTCCTCGCCCATCAGGATCGAGAACATCTCGTCGGCGCGGGCGGCGTCGTCGAGGGTGACCTGGAGCAGGATCCGGTTGTCCGGGTCCATCGTGGTGTCCCACAGCTGGTCCGGGTTCATCTCGCCCAGACCCTTGTACCGCTGGATCGCGTTGTCCCGCGGCAGCCGCTTGCCCGCCTCCTGACCGGCCCGCAGCAGCGCGTCCCGCTCGGCGTCGGTGTAGGCCAGCTCGGCAGCCCCGGCGGTCCAGTTGATCTTGAACAGCGGCGGCTGGGCGAGGTAGACGTGACCGGCCTCGATCAACGGCTTCATGAACCGGAACATCAAGGTCAGCAGCAACGTCCGGATGTGCGCGCCGTCCACGTCCGCGTCGGCCATCATGACGATCTTGTGATAGCGCAGCTTGGCGATGTCGAAGTCCTCGTGCACGCCGGTGCCCAGAGCGGAGATGATCGCCTGGACCTCGTTGTTCTGCAGGATCTTGTCGATCCGCGCCTTCTCGACGTTCAAGATCTTGCCGCGGATCGGCAGGATCGCCTGGATCCGGGGATCGCGCCCACCCTTGGCCGAGCCGCCCGCCGAGTCACCCTCGACGATGAAGACCTCGCACTCCTCGGGGTTGGTGGACTGGCAGTCGCTCAGCTTGCCGGGCAGCCCGCCACCGCCGAGCAGGCCCTTGCGATTCCGAGCGGCCTCGCGAGCCTTGCGCGCGGCCAACCGGGCGATCGCCGCCGCCTGACCCTTGCGGATCACGAGCTTCCCCTCGTTGGGGTTTTGCTCGAACCAATCACCGAGCTTGTCGTTGACGGCCTGCTGGACGAAGGAACGGGCCTCGGTATTGCCGAGCTTGGTCTTGGTCTGACCCTCGAACTGCGGTTCGGCCAGCTTGATCGAGATGATCGCGGTCAGGCCCTCGCGGATGTCATCGCCGGAGAGCCGGTCCTCCTTCTTCTTGATCAGACCCCAGCTCTCGCCCCACTTGTTGGCGGTGTTGGTGAGCGCCGCACGGAAGCCCTCCTCGTGGGTGCCGCCCTCGTGGGTGTTGATCGCATTGGCGAAGGTATGCACCGACTCGGTGTAGGAGGTGTTCCACTGCATCGCGAGCTCCAGCGTCATGCCGGACTCGGGCCGCTCGGCCTCCAGGGCGATGATCGTCGGGTTGATGATCTCCTTGCTGCCGGTGAGATAGCGGACGTAGTCGATCAGTCCGTCGTCGTAACTGAAGGTGTCGGTCAGCGGCTGGCCCTCGTCGTTCACCCGCTCGGGTCGCTCGTCGACGATGGTGATCGACAGACCCTTGTTGAGGAACGCGTACTCCCGGAACCGGGTGGCCAGCGTCTCGTAGGAGTACGTCGTGGTCTCGAAGATCTCCGGACTGGCGAAGAACGTGACCTTGGTGCCGGTGTCGCCGGACTCCTCGTGGCGGGTCAGCGGCCCGTCCGGCTCACCGAGCTGGAACGACTGGGTCCAGCGGTAGCCGTCGCGCTTCACATCGACGGTCAGGTGACTCGACAGCGCGTTCACCACCGACACACCGACACCGTGCAGACCGCCGGACACCTTGTAGCCACCGTCGCCGAACTTGCCGCCCGCGTGCAGCACGGTCAGCGCCAGCGTCACCGCCGGGATCTTCTCCTTGGGGTGCTCCTTGACCGGGATGCCGCGGCCGTTGTCGGTCACCGCGACCCCGCCGCCGGGCAACAGCTGCACGAGAATGGTGTCACAGAATCCGGCGAGCGCCTCGTCGACGGCGTTGTCCACCACCTCGTACACGAGGTGGTGCAGACCTCGCTCACCGGTCGAGCCGATGTACATGCCGGGGCGCTTGCGGACGGCCTCGAGCCCCTCGAGCACCGTGATCGACTCCGAGTCGTACGTCCCCGGCCGGTTGTCGAACACCGCTGCGGCGGGGACGATCTCCGGCAGCACGCCCACGGCGGCGGAGAGGGAGGCAGGGACGTCACCGTCGAGCGGTTCGGGCATGTCGACCACGGGTGCGGGGCTCCTGTCACACGTGCGCCGCCCCGGACCGACCACGAAGTGATCAGAGGGGCGGCACGATCTACGAAATCTGAGGGGATACCGGATGGGGACGCATCGTTCCCGGCCATTCTACTCGGTCTGAGCGCTCGATCTTCTTCCGGCAGGCCGGTCGATCGGCGCTCCGATGGCTTTCCCAGCGATCAGAAGCCACCTCTGCCGGTCGAACGGGGTAGGACGAGTGATCCCATACGCGCCCCGGGGCCTCCCGGCCTTGGAGAGCCGGTTCGGATGACGAGCCGAAACCCGTGAGCACCGGCGCCCGCTCGCGCCAGGTCGGCGCCGTCCCGGCCGGTCAGCGCTGGCCCGATCGCTGCCCACACTGACCCGCAGGTCCAGCATCGCGCCGACGCGGCACGAAGCCGGTCCGACAGCCGAAGCCGCGTCCGCCGGCCCGGATCGTCGCAGCCGGTGGCTCTGGATCGGCCTCGTCGGGCTGGTGGTGGCCGCGATCGTGGTCCGCTGGGCGCTCGGCGGCTTCGAGCCGCGGACCCCGCCCTTGGTAGATCCGATGACCGCTGAGCAGCGGGACGAGTTGCGGATCCCGAGGTCTTGCTCGCATGCTCGCAGAATCACGACGAGGGCGACCAGCTCGCTGAGGATGCCCAGCGAGAAGATCACGAGGGTGAGCCCGGCGAGCCGTCGCCCAGGATCGCGGCGAAGGTGTGAGCAGCTGACGGCCGAGCCAGCCCAGCAGCCAGAGCGCGATCAAGTACGGCAGGAGACGCCACCGGAGCCGCCCTGTGCCGGTCACCAGGATGCGCAGGTCGGTCCACAGCACCCACGGCATCCTAGGTGGGGCCCCGGGTCAGTGGTGCTTCTTGCCGCGGTGCCTGACCTTCTTGTGCTTCTTCTTCCTCATGGCGCGACTCTCGCGCACGGTCGGTACGTCCGCCGGCGGATCGCGATCGGGTTCGGTGGGCAGCGACCGCCCCAGCACGATCTCGGGCTGGTCGTCGTCGTCGAGCTGCTCGTCGATCATGACGTCCTCGCCCTGATCGTCGAGCCGCCGATCGATGAGAACCGTTCCGGATCGTGGCTGGGGCTCGCGGATCGGCTCTGGTCCACGGGCCGGGCCCGCCTCCGCTCCCGACGTGGGGCGCGGCGCGGGCCCGCCCGTGACCGACGCCGTCGCGACGCCGGTTGATGCATCGGTACCCGGGCCGGACCCGTCGGTCATCGGGCCTGCACCCTGGGCGAAGGGCGCACCCGGGATCTCGGCGGGACCGCTCGGCTCGCTGGTCGGGGCGGCCGGCTTCGGGAGCTTCAGCCCGTGGTCGTTCCGGGCCGCCCGGACACCCTGGGAGATGCTGTGCCACAGGTGGTCGTCGCCGAGCTGCGCTCGCATGCCGGTGTTGCGCAGCACGATCCGGACCCGGAAGCGCACCCGCACGAGGTAGAGGTCGACCCCCCGGCTGCGGAGCCGCTGGAGCAGCATCGTCAGCATGTCGGCGCTGGTGATCTCCAGCTGATCGGTGCTCTCCAGATCCAGCACCAGGGCCCTGGTGCGGGGGTACTGGTCGACGAGCTCCAGCACCCGCTCCTTCACGCGGGCCGCATTGACCCAGAACAGCGACTCGTTCAACCGGAGCACCAGCACCCCGGGGATGGTGACCCGTTCGGGGTGGTTCTCCAGCGCACCCCAGGCGGCCTTCTCCCCCGGCACCTTGCCCATCACGTCGATGGTCACCCGGCTCGAGCGATAGACCAGGCCGAGAATCGCCCAGCCGACCGCGATCAGTAGCCCGAGCAGCGGCCCGGCCGCCAGGACGCCGACGGCCGCCACGCAGGCCGAGACGAAGTCGATCCGCCGGGAATGCCGGTAGCGCCGCATCGCCGGAAGGTCGATCAGGCCCCAGACCGCGTGCACCACGATCGCGCTCAGCACCGCCCTCGGCAACAGACCCAGGGTCGGGGCCAGGAAGAGGATGGCGAGCAGCGACAGAACCGCGGCCGCGATGCCGGCCACCTGGCTGCGGCCCCCCGCCCGATCGACCGCCGCGGTCTTGGAGAGACTTCCCGCGACCGCCATCCCGCCGGTCAGACCCACCGCGAGGTTGCTGGCGCCGACCGCGAAGAGCTCCTGGTCGGTGCGGATCCGGTAGTCACCCTTGACCGCGAACAGCCGTGCTGCGCTCAGCCCCTCGGCCAGCCCGACGAAGGCCAGCGCACCGGCGGCCAGCACGATGTCGGGCAGCCGCTGCAGCGGGATCAGCGGCAGGCTCGGCACCGGCAGCCCGCTCGGGACCACTCCGACGACCGCGACTCCACGGGCCGCCAGGTCCAGCACGCGCGAGACGGCCAGGCCCAGCACGAGCACCACCAGCGACCACGGCACGACCGGCACCAGCCGGGAGCCCACGAACAAGATGGCCAGCGACACCAGCGAGATCACCGCGGTCAGCGGGTCGACGGCTCCCACGTGAGTGATCAGACCGCTGATCCGGCCCAGCACGTCGCGCGCGGTGAGCTGGATGCCGAGCAACGCCGGTAGCTCGCCGAGAATGACCAGCACGGTCAGCCCGAGCACGAAGCCGGTGACGATCGGTTTGGACAAGAACTCCGCCACCCAGCCGATCCGGAGCTGGGCGGCGACGACGAGGATGATGCCCACCCACAACGCGGCCGCGGTGGTGAACAGCACGGCCTGGGCGACGTTGACCGGGTGCAGCGCGGCGACCAGTGACCCGGACAGCACCGAGACGGTGGACACCGGGCCGATGACGAGCTGCCGGGACGTGCCGAACACCGCGTACGCGAGCAGGGCGACCGGCACCGCGTACAGGCCGATCTCGACCGGCACCCCGGCGATCGCGGCATAACCCAGTGACTGCGGAACGGCGAGGGCGGCCACCACGCAGCCGGCGAGCAGGTCGGCGCGGAGCCAGCGACGGTCGTACCTGCGCAGCCAGTCGAGGATCGGGACGTACCGGCGCAGGCGGCTGTGCCGCGCGACCGCCTGCGCATCGTTCACCCGACTGGCTCGCTCACTGTCCCGACCCGCTCACACGCCCAGACAACTCACTCGATCGTCCCGTGTCCCTCGATATGCGGGACGGCCGACACGGGTTCGCGCAACTCGGCCTCGCTCGGGATCTCGGCGGCCACGTCCGCGGCCCGCAGGGCCCGCGACATCGCCCACGCGATCCAGCCGAACAGCACGAACAGCACCGCTCCGGTGGCGATGACCGCAGCGATCCCGGGCAGCTGGGTCAGCTCGAACATCACCCAGCCGACGACGACGGTGGACGGGATCGTGACCACCCACGCGGCGACCATCTCGGCGACGACCCGGATGTTGACGCCCTTCCCGGAGGCGACGCCCGAGCCGGTCACCGAGGACGCGGCGGCGTGGGTGGTGGAGATCGGGATGCCCATCCCGGTCGCACCGAAGATCGCGGTCACCGCGCCGATGTTGGCCGCGAGGCCGGAGCTGGGACGCAGCGAGGTGATCCGCAGACCCATCGTCTCGATGATCTTCCAGCCACCCCAGATCGTGCCGGCGGCGATGGCGGAGTAGGCCAGCAGCGGGATCCACCAGTCGATCTCGAGATTGCCGTTCGGCAGCAGACCGATATAGCCGCCGGCGAAGAGCAGGGCGGCCATGATGCCCATCGTCTTCTGGGCGTCGTTGGCACCATGACCGAACGAGACCGCGGCCGCGGACACCAGTTGCAGACCCCTGAAGCCCTTGGCGTCCTCGCTGATGTGGCCGCGCCGCTGGATCCAGGCGATCGCCACCATGGACAAGAAGGCGACGGTGAACGCCACCACCGGCGAGGCGACGATCGCGATCACCGCCGTACGGACCACCCCCCAGTTGATCGCGGCCAGTCCGCCGGCGGCCAGTCCCGCCCCGACCAGGCCGCCGATGATGGCGTGGCTGGAGGACGACGGCATGCCGACGAACCAGGTGATGTAGTTCCAGGCGATGGCCGCGATCAGTGCGGCGAAGACCACTGCGACCCCTTCGCTGTCGTGTTTCACGACCTTGGCGACGGTGTTGGCCACGGCCGTACCGACCACGAAGAAGGCGCTGAAGTTGAAGAACGCGGAGAACCAGGGTGCCCACTTGGCCGGCATGGCCCGGGTCGCCACCACGGTCGCCACCGAGTTGGCGGCATCGTGGAATCCGTTGGTGAAATCGAATAACAGCGCCAATGCGATGACCGCGACGATGGCGACGAGCATCCAGTCCATGGTTGACCCTTTTGTCGACGTTGACTAGCTCAAGTGTGGACATGGGCGCGCCCGTGGGCGAGAGTCTTTGGTCTCGAACCGTTCACCCGTCGGGGGTGAAATCGTCATCTGCGCGTCACCAGGTCACCTGGTGCGTCGACTTCAGATCCGCCGCTCAAGCGCGAGGACGAAGCGGCCGGCCCGGGCTCTGCCGCCCACGTCCCCCACCTCCCGCGCGGCGATGTACCTCGCTCGTGGTCGAGCGCAGGCGACAAGTCCCTCCGCCGCGCGGCGTCAGATCCCGGGCCGGGTCAACCCGCCGCGGATGCGGGAGCCGCCGGGGGCGGGGCGGCGGATCCGGCCGATCGAAGACGCTTCCTCTCGCTGCGCCGCTCGACCAGCGAGTACAGCACCGGCACCAGCAGCAGGGTCAGCACAGTGCTGGAGATCAGGCCGCCGATCACCACGACGGCCAGTGGCTGGGAGATGAACGCCCCGCCGCCGGTCAGGCCGAGGCCCATCGGGATCAACGCGAAGATCGTCGCCGACGCGGTCATGATGATCGGCCGCAACCGGAGTCTGGCCCCATCGGTGATGGCGGTCTTGAGGTCCTCGCCCTTGGCGCGGTACTGGTTGATCAGGTCGATCAGCACGATCGCGTTGGTGACGACGATGCCGATCAACATCAGCAGGCCCACCATGGCCGGTACCCCGAGCGGGGTGTCGGTGATCAGCAGGCCCGCGATGGCGCCGGTCGCGGCGAACGGGATGGACACCATCAAGATCAGCGGCTGGATCAGGCTGCGGAACGTGCCGACCATGATCATGAACACCAGGGCGATGGCGACCAGCATGGCCAGGCCCAGCTGGCTGAAGGCCTGCTGCTGGTCAGTGGCCGCACCACCCAGGTCGGCCGAGACCCCCGGCGGCAGGTCGGCGATCGTCGCCAGCTTGGCCTGCACGGCCGAGCTCAGGGAGCCGAGGTCGGAGGTGTCCGGGGTAGCCGTGATGGTCACCGAAGGGTCACCCTCGATCTGGGTCACGGTGGTCGGCGCCTCGACCAGCTCGACCGTCGCCACGTCCTTCACCCGGACCGCCCCGGCGCGGACGTCGCCCAGGTTCTTCTGGTCCTCGGCCAGCGCTTTCTGGTCGTCGGCCAGCGCCTGAGCCTCCGCCCGCGCGGTGGCGGTCTGGGCCGCCTGGTCGTTGAGCGCGCTGATCTGTTTGTCGATCTGCTTCAGGCTCGCGTCGAGCTGATCGAGCGCAGCCTGCAACTGCTTGATGCCGGCGTTGATCTGAGTGACACCGGCGCTGGCGCCGGCGACCTGCTGGCTGGCGGCAGCCAGCGCGGCCGAGGCCTGCTGCTGCTGGACGTACCAGTCGAGCGGGACCGAGACCGGGCCCGGTACCGGCTGCGGCAGGCCGGCCAGCGCCTTCTGCGCGTCATTCAGGTTCTTGTTGGCCTTGCGCAGCGACGACTCGGCCGGCCCGAGCTTGGCCTGGGTGTCGCTCAGCTGACCACTGGTCTTCGAGCGGCTGCTCACCAGGTCGGCTCGCTGCTTCTTCAGCTCGCTCATCTGGTCCGCGCTGGCCTGGTCGGCCTTCGCCTGCTGCTCGTCCTGCATCGCCTGCTGACGGTCGCTCAGATCGCTCTGCCGATCCGACAGCTTGTCGGTGGCCTTCTTCTGCGCGTTCGCCTGCTGCAGCTGGCTCACCGGCAGCAAGAGGTTTCCGATGTCGGTCGGGCTCGGATCGGTGGCGTCCTGGCTGCGGACCCACACCTCGCGCTGCTCGCCGGACAGCGTGACGTCACCGACCTTGGTGCCGCGCAGGGCGTTACCGACCGCCTGCCCGACCTCGGCCTGGGTGAAGCCCAGGTCGGCGGCCTTCTTCTGGTCGACCTTGACCTCGACCAGCTTGCGCTGCTCGGCCAGGTTGCTGGTGATGTCGGTGAGCCCGGGAACGCTGGCCAGCTCGGACTGGACGCGTTCGGCGCCGACCCGCAGGTCGTCGGTGTTCTCACCCTTGACGGTGACCGTGATGTTGTTGTTCGTCGAACCGTTGGCCGCCTGGGTAACGGTGATCGTCCCGGCGGACTCGCCGAGCTCGTTCAGCCGGCTCTGCAGGTCCGGCTTCACCACGTCGGCGGTCGAACCCTCGTTGAGGTTCACCGTGATCTCTGCGGTGTTGGTTCCGGTCCCGACCGGGGCGTAGATGCTGCCGCCGATCGTGGTCAGATAGCCCTTCACCGCCGGGTCGGCGGCCAGGACGTTCTCCACCTGCTGGGCCGCATCACTCATCGCGTCCAGCCGGGTGCCCGCCGGGAGCTTCTGCTGGATGGTGAGCGTGCTGTCGTCGGAGACCGACCCCAGGAAGTCGGTCTTCAGCAGCGTCGAGGCGCCGAGCGTGCCGACGAAGACGACCAGCGCCACGGCGAGCGTGAGCCACGGATGGCGCAGACCCCAACCCAGCACCGGCAGGTAGCCCTTCTGCAGCCGGGTCACCTTCGTCTCGTCGGCGGTGTGTGCACTCGGATGCTCGAAGTCCGGTCGCTCCGACACCCCGGCCGGAACCGCCGCCGCGGCAGGAACGGCACCCACGACCCCGCCCGCAACCACCCCGCCCGCAACCACCCCGCCCGCAACGGCACCAGGCGCCGCAGCTGTAGCCCCGGCTCGGCGTTTGCGGCTCCTCAAGAACCAGTACGCGAGCACCGGAACCACGGTCATCGACACCAGCAGCGATGCGGTCAGGGCGATGGCCACGGTGATGGCGAACGGCCGGAACAGCTCGCCGGTCACTCCGGAGACCACCGCAACGGGCAAGAACACCGCGATCGTGGTGGCCGTCGAAGCCGTAACCGCTCCCGCGACCTCCTTGACCGAGGCGACGATGTCGGCCGGGGTCAGTTCGGCATGGCCCGTGTCGCGCCGCTTGATGTTCTCCAGCACCACGATCGAGTCGTCGACGACACGGCCGACCGCGACGGTGAGTGCGGCCAGGGTGAAGATGTTCAGCGAGTAGTTGCCGAGCTGTAGTCCGATCAAGGCGATGAGCAACGACAGCGGGATCGAGATCGCGGTGATCAGGGTCGAGCGGACCGACCACAAGAACAGCAGGATCACCAGCACGGCGAAGAGCAAGCCGAGCGCGCCTTCGACCGCGAGATCGTGGATGGACTGCTCGATCAGCGGCGCCTGGTTGAAGACGGTGGTGAAGGAGGCGTTGTGGCCGATGTTCTTCTCCAGCGTCGGCAGCAGGTCCTCGACGGCATGAGAGATCGCGACCGCATCGGCGTCGGACTCCTTGAGCACCGAGACGCTCAGGGCCGGCCGGCCGTCGGCGCGGGCCAGCGAGGACGAGGAGATGCTCTCCAGCTCGATGTCGGCGACGTCGGATAGCCGGATCGGCCCGTCGGAGGTGGCAACGGCGAGGTTCTTGACGGCCTTGATCGAGTTGCTCTGCTCCCCGACCTGGACCGCAAGCTCGAGCTCATTGTCGTACGCCGTGCCCGCCGGCACCACGGTGAGTTGGGACTGGACGGTCTGGGTGACCGCCTGGGCGGTGATGTCGTGCTTCTTCAGATCGGCCGGCCGGAGCGTGACGGTCAGCTGAAGGGTGTTCTCGCCGGTCACCTGGACCTGCCGGACCCCGTTGATGGCGGACAGCTCGGGTACGGCCACGTCCTTGACCAGGCGCCCGGTCTCGTCGATGGGCAGATCGGTGGAGGCCGCCAGCAGGAGCACCGGGATGTCGTCGGTGCTGCCGGTCAGGACATTGGTCTCGACGGTCGTCGGCAGGGTCGCCTTGACCGAGTCGACGGCGTTGCGGACGTTGCTGACCACCTTGTCGTTGTCCAGCCCGTAGTCCCATTGAACGGTGATCGTGGCCTGGCCGTTGGACGAGGTCGAGCTGACCTTGGTGACCCCCGAGACGCCCGTGACGGCTCGCTCGATCGGCGCCGAGACGTTGTCGGCCACGATCTGGGGGGTCGCGCCGGGGTAGGTCGCGGTGACGATGGCGGTCGGCACCTGCGTCGACGGCAGCAGCTCCTGCTTGAGCGAGAAGGTGGAGATCAGTCCGAAGATGACGATCGCGATGGTGGCCAGACCGATGATCAATCGGTTGGCCAGACTCCACCTGGTCAGGTGCGTCATAGCGGCAGTGGTCCTTCCAGCGTCCTCAGGTCACGGCGTTGCCTCGCGCCCGCGGTTCGACTCGCTCCCCCAGGCCGCCGTGGCAGCATCGCGAAACTAGTCTTCGATCACAAACTCTTCTCAGCTTTCCCTCATCCATTCCGGGTAAGACCAGGGTCGGCCCGTGCTTGTACCTTCGCCGTGAACCGCCTCCCGCGGATGCACACAGATTGCGCCGCGCGGAACCGACCCCCCGACCGAGCTGGGGTAGCGACTCAGCCAGTGGCCACGTCCCGCGCCGGCAGCAGCAAGGCGAGCTTGCGGGCGGCCTCGGTCAGCTCCGGAACGGCGTCGATGCAGTCCTCCACCGACATCCGGAAGCTGGGTGAGGCGATCGAGATCGCGGCCAGCGCAGTGCCGTCGGGACCGAGCACGGGCACGCCGACCGCACGGATCCCCGTCTCGTGCTCCTGGTCGGCGATCGCGTATCCGCGTCGACGGACCTCGGCGATCTCCTCGGCGAACTCCTCACGGGCGGTGATGGTGTTCGGCCCGGACGCGTCCAGCGGGAGTTCGGCCACCAGCTCCTCGCGCAGCTCGCGCGGGGCGAACGCCACGAGCACCTTGCCCATGGAGGTGTTGTGCAGCGGGCCGAGCCGACCGGGCTCGCCGATGACGTTGACTTGTTGCGGTCCCTTGACGTAGTGCACATACAGCTGATGACGGCCCTCGAGGACCGACATCAGCGCCGCCTCGCGGGTGCTCGCCGCCAGCGCCTGCAGCACCGGGAGCGCGGCCCCGGCGAAGCCGTGGGCGTTGGACACCCGCGCGGCGAGCGCGAAGAGCTTGAGCCCGAGGTGATAGCGACGGGTCCGCTCGTCGAACGTCGCAAAGCCCTCGCGCACCAGGCTGCCGGCCAGGCGGTGAGCCGTGCTCAGCGGGAAGCCTCCCTGCCGGGCGAGCTCGGCCAGTTGCACGCCCTGCGGGTAGTCGCCGAGAGCCTGCAGAACCCACAACGCCTTGCCCACCATGTCGGTCTTTCCGGGACCATCGCCAGCTACCACGCCCGACATCTTGCCACATCGTGGAAGTGACCACCGCAATATGGCACCTCACCTTGACATCAGCCCGTTCGCTCCGTACGTTACTTCCATAATTTGGTAGCAGCTTCCACATTGTGGGAGTTCGAAGTGAGAGGATCAGGTTCATGAGCAACGCCGCTTCACCGGCCACGCAAGAGACACGGCCGGACAAGATCAGTCACAAGCGATGGACACGGCTGATGCCGATCGTGTTCGTTACCTATTCGTTGGCCTACCTGGATCGGTCGAACTTCTCGATCGCGGTGGCCGGCGGCATGAAGCAGAGCCTGGACATCACCGCCGGCATCTCGGCGCTGATCGGAGCCACGTTCTTCCTCGGCTACTTCGCGTTCCAGATCCCCGGCGCCATCTACGCCGAGCGCCGCAGCGTGAAGAAGCTCATCTTCGTCAGCCTCATCGCCTGGGGCGTCCTGGCCTCGGTCCAGGGGCTGCTGACCTCAGCCTGGGCGCTGATCGTCGTGCGGTTCCTGGTCGGCGCGGTGGAGGCCGCGGTCCTACCGGCGATGGTCATCTTCCTCAGCCACTGGTTCACCAAGTCCGAGCGCGGGCGCGCCAACACCTTCCTCATCCTCGGCAACCCGGTCACCGTCTTGTGGCTGACCGTGGTGTCGGGCTACCTGATCGAGGCCACCTCGTGGCGCTGGATGTTCATCCTCGAGGGGCTGCCGGCCATCGTGTGGGCCTTCGTCTTCTACAAGCTCGTCGACGACGACCCGCGCGACGCGGCGTGGCTGCCGGAGTCGGAACGGCGTTACGTCCAGGAAGGCCTCGCCGCCGAGCAGAAGGCCCTGACCCCGGTCAACGGCTACCTCGACGCCTTCCGGTCGCGCAACGTCGTCCTGCTGTCGCTCCAGTACTTCCTGTGGAGCCTGGGCATCTACGGTTTCGTCTTCTGGCTCCCGTCGATCGTCAAGGCGGGTTCCGGTGAGGGCATCGGAGCCACCGGGCTGATCTCGGGTGCGCCGTACCTGCTCGCCGTGATCTGCATGTGGTTCAACAGCCGGGCCTCCGACCGGTCCGGTCGCCGCGCCGTCTTCGTCTGGCCCTGGCTCGTCCTCGGCGCCCTGGCCTTCTACGGCTCCTACCTGCTCGGCCCGAACCACTTCTGGTTGTCGTTCCCGCTGCTCGTCATCGCCGGTGCCGCGATGTACGCGCCGTACGGGCCCTACTTCGCCTACATTCCCGAGTTCCTGCCCCGCAACGTGGCCGGACCGTCGATCGCGCTGATCAACTCCTTCGGCGCGCTGGGAGGCTTCGCGGGCAGCTACCTGATCGGCTGGCTGAACGGTGCGACCGGATCCACCTCGGCATCGTTCCTGCTGATGGCGTGCTCGCTGGCCGCGGCCGCTCTGCTCATGCTGGCCGTGCGGGTGAAGCAGCAGAAGCCGGCGGTGACCGCGTGAGGATCGCCCGGATCGCCCACCCTGAGGGGATCGGCTGGGCGGTCGTCGAGGACGACGGCTTTGACCTGATCGACGACCCCTTCCGCACCGGTCCCGACGACCTCCGACCGGTCCGCACGGCGCACGGTCGATCGCACCTGCCGGTGAGCGCGGCTCGACTGCTCGCCCCGGTGCAGCCGCGCACGGTCGTCGGGATGGCCCACAACACCGGCTCGGCCGATCGTGAGCTCGCTCCGGAGGCGTTCCTCAAGCCCGCCCGCTCGGTCGTCGGCCCCGGTGCCGCAGTCGAGCTGCCCGCGGGTGTGGGTCGGATCGATGCCGAGGCCGAGCTGGCCGCGGTGATCGCCGCGGACGGATCGGTCTTCGGCTGGACCCTGGCCAACGACGTGACCGCCCGCGACCTGCAGGCGACCGACGCCCGCTGGGCCCAGGCGAAGGGCTACCGCACCTTCACCCCGTGTGGTCCATGGATCGAAACCGAGCTGGATCCGGAGCGGGTGCAGCTCGAGCTGGTGCTGAACGGGCAGTCCCTCGGATCGGCTTCGACCGTTCACCTGGCCCGCGGCGCCGTCGAGGTGCTGGACTACCTGGGATCCTTCCTGCCGCTCGGCGCCCAGGATCTCGTCCTGCTGGGCGCACCCGGCGCCTTTGGCCCGCTGACCGCCGGCACCACCGTCACGGTCCGCAGCCCTCAGCTCGGAGTGCTTGCCAACCCGGTGCGTACCGGACCGGCTGCCGCCGGTCCGGGAACCCCCAGCCCCCTTCGTACGACCTCAGGAGTGTTCGCATGACTCTCGACGCCGTGACCTTCGGTGAGGTGATGACCATGTTCGTGGCCACCCAACCCGGCCCGCTCGAGCACGTCACCACCTTCACCCGCGCGCTGGCCGGCGCAGAGACCAACGTCGCCACCGGACTGGCCCGGCTCGGGCACCGGACCGGCTGGATCGGCCGGGTGGGGGACGACCCCTTCGGCCGGTTCGCCCTGGCCGAGCTGGCGGCGGCGGGCATCGACATCAGCACCGTGTCCGTCGACGCCGACGCCCCGACCGCGTTCCAGCTCAAGAGCTTCGCCGCCGGCGGTGACCCGGAGGTCGTCTACTTCCGGAAGAACTCCGCCGGCAGCCGGTTGGCACCGTCGGCCGCGCTGGACACCTACGTCTCCGGTGCCCGTCACCTGCACCTCACCGGCATCCCGCTGGCCCTCTCGGCAACCACCCGTGCGTTCGCGTTCCGGGCGGTCGAGGTGGCGCGCGCGGCCGGGCTGACGGTCTCGTTCGACCCCAATCTGCGGCCGTCGCTGTGGTCGTCGCCGGAGGAGATGGTGGCCGTCACCAACGAGCTAGCGGCCCGGGCGGACTGGGTGCTGCCGGGCCTGGCCGAGGGCGCGCTGCTCACCGGCCGTGCCGAGGCCGCCGGGATCGCCGCGTTCTACCGGGCGCGCGGCGTCGCCCGGGTCGTGGTCAAGGACGGGGTGGCCGGCTGCTCCTCGTTCACGGTCGCGGGCCGGATCGATCAACCGGTGTTCCCCGTGCGGGTCGTCGACACCGTGGGCGCCGGGGACGGCTTCGCGGCCGGGCTGATCAGCGCTCACCTTGACGGGTTGGGTGAGGCTGCCGCGCTGCAACGGGCGGCCGCCGTCGGCGCCCTCGCGGTGACCAGCCCCGGCGACAAGGACGGGCTGCCCGATCGGGCCGAGCTCGCCGCGTTCCTGGACCGATCCGTCGCCGACGATCCTGCGATCCGGCTCACTGTCGCGGGTGGTGGCCGATGATGCAGCTGCAGATCGCACTGGATCGGCTCCCCGCCGCCGAGGCGGTGCGGATCGCCGCCGACATCGCTCCGTTCGCGGACGTGATCGAGGTCGGGACCTCGCTGATCAAGGCGTTCGGCATGCCGATCGTCCGCAGGATCGCATCGGTCGGTGACGGCACCCCGGTGCTGGCCGACCTGAAGACGGCGGACGATGCGCGCACCGAGTTCGAGCTGGCCTACGACGCCGGTGCCCGGTCGGCCACCGTTCTCGGTCTCGCCGCCCTGCCAACCGTCCACACCTGCGTCGCGGTGGCGGCCGAGCGCGATCTGGAGGTGGTCGTCGACCTGATGGAACTCACGCCGGACCGCAGTGCCGTTCTCTCGGCCGAGCTTCCGCACGAGGCGGTACTCGCCGCCCACGTGCCCAAGGACGCCCAGAACGGGGGCGCCCAGGCCGCCGATCTGGTCGGGTCGTGGGCGCGCGGCCGCCGGCTGGCCGTGGCCGGCGGGCTCGGACTCGGCGACGTACCCCGGCTGGCGCGGCTGGAGGAGGAGCTGGAGCTGGAGTGGCTGCGGATCATCGTCGGATCAGCGGTGACGAAAGCACCGGACGTACGCAGCGCCGCCGAGCAGTTGGCTCAGGCGGTTGGACGCACCGTGGAGGTCACCCGATGAGAAGCCTGATCAGCACCATCCTCGACGAGATCGCGGCGGTCGTGCCGCGAGTCTCCGGCGCCGAGCTGGGCGAGCTCGCCGACCGGCTGGCGTCGGCCGAGCGGGTGTTCGTGACCGGTGAGGGCCGCAGCGGCTTCATGGCCCGGGCGTTCGCGATGCGCCTGATGCACCTCGGACTGACTGTGTACGTGATCGGCGAGACGACGACCCCGGCCGTTCGTCGTGGAGACACGGTGGTCGCGGTCTCCGGCTCGGGGACTACCGCGGGTACGGTCCGGGTGGCCGAGCAGTCGGCGGGTGTGGGGGCCGTCGTGCTGGCGGTCACCACCGAACCGGGCTCCCCGCTCGGCCGCGAGGCGGCGGCGCGGCTCGTCATCCCGGCGGCCACCAAGTATCGGCGGGCGGGCGAGGCGGCCACGATCCAGCCACTGTCCAGCCTGTTCGACCAGGTCACCCACCTGGCCCTGGACGCGGTCTGTCTGGACCTGGCCGGTCGACGCGGCGTCGACAACGCCGGCGCGAAGGCGGCTCACGCCAACACCGAGTGAGAGATCCGGCCGGTCGAGATCTCTGCACCGGGAGCGGAATATGCGCGCGGGTCGCACGGTTGTGATGGTCGATCGGTGCGGAACGTGTCCCCGGGCCTCACCTATCGCCGCTACGGAATACCAGTTCGGCTGGAGCCGTATTGCGCCACTCGCCGAGAGGCGACCGCCGTACCGATCAAGGGCGTGGGCCCCATCCGGATCCGTCCGGATGGGGCTTCGTCATCTCCAGCCGGTCCTCGCCGATCTCGGGCCGGCTCCGGTCAGCCGTACGTGTCGCGTGGCCCGCGGCCATCCCGCACCGAGTAGCGACCGCGCTTCCAGCTCGGCGCGTCCGGACCGAGCACCCTGACCCGAGTCACCGTGCCGTCGCCGAGCTGCCGATTCAGCGTGGCCACCAGGTTGGGCGCGAGCAAGCGGAGCTGGCTGGCCCACGCGGTCGAGTCGGTGCGAACCGTCACCACGCCGTCCCGGTACGCCTCGGGCCGGCTGTGCTCCGCGAGTTCCGGACCGACCAGGGCGGGCCAGCGGCCCAGCAGTGCGTGGACGCTGACCTCGGTGGACCAGCCCTTGCTCTCCACCAGCCGCTCCAGCGCGGCGCCGAGCAGCTTGGGGTCCCGTTCGTCCGGCCCCGCACCCGAGGAGCGCGGCTCGGCCGGCCGGCCGGGCGGCGTACGGCGGCGGCGGCGGGGACGACCGGTTGCACGAGCGATCGCCCGTGCGAGTCCCAACCCGGCCGGATCATGTCGAGTCTCGGGTGTGCCGGTTCGATCGGGCCCGGTTCGATCGGATTGGGGCTGATCGGATTGGGTCTGATCGGATTGGGTCTGATCGCGCTGGCCGTCGACCGATTCGTCCGCGATGTCCCCAGGCTGTGGGGCCGGCTGTGGGTTGCGGCGAGCGGACGGATCCGGGCCTGTTCGATCCGGGCCTGTTCGATCCCGGCCTGTTCGATCCCGGCCTGTTCGATCCGGGCCTGTTCGATCCCCGCCGGTCACGGCGTCGGGGTGACCTGTCCGGCCACCACCTCGAACCGGCGGCCGCGGAGCTGATCGGGTACGTCGGCGCCGACCGCGGCGGTGACCAGCACCTGCTCCGCCCCACGCACTCCGGCGGCGAGGCGTTCCCTGCGGGTGGCGTCGAGTTCGGCGAAGACATCATCCAGCACCAGGACCGGCTCCACACCGTCGCTGCGTAGCAGCTGGAAGGCGCCGAGGCGCAACGCCAAGGCGAACGACCACGACTCCCCGTGCGAGGCGTAGCCGCGGACCGGCAGGGTGCCGAGGGAGAGCACCACGTCGTCCCGGTGCGGACCCACGAGGGAGAGCCCTCGCTGCAGCTCGTCGGTCCGACGAGCAACCATGGCGGTAAGGAGCTGCGCGCTCAGGTCGCTCCGCGAAGCACCCGCTGCAAGGTCGAGCGCGGTCTTGTAGTCCGCCCGAGCCTCGTTGTTGGTCGGAGCGATGTCGGCGTACGCCTTGGCCACCTGGGGCATCAAGGCGTCGAGTGTGGAGAGCCGGGCCTCCAAGAGCTCGGCTCCGGCCGCGGCGAGGTGGCTGTCCCAGACGTCCAGGGTCGATGCGGCTTCGGCCCACGACCGCGGGCGCCCGGCCAGCGACTTGAGCAAGGTGTTGCGCTGGCGCAGCACCCGGTCGTAGTCCGCGCGGACCCCGGCCATCCGCGGCCACCGGGCGGTGATCAGTTCGTCGAGGAAGCGGCGGCGCTCCGCCGGATCGCCCTTGACGACGGCCAGGTCCTCGGGCGAGAACACCACGGTCCGCAGCAGGCCGAGGATCTCGCGCGGGCGTCGGACCGGGGAGCGGTTGAGCCTCGCTCGGTTCGCCTTTCCCGGCGTGATCTCGATCTCGAGGAGTAGCCGGCGATCGTCGTCCAGGCCTGCACAGACCTTGGCCCGGACGACCGCGCGTTCGGTTCCGGCTCGAACCAATGGCTGATCGGACGAGACGCGGTGCGACGACAAGGTGGACAGGTACTCGACGGCCTCGACCAAATTCGTTTTGCCCTGGCCGTTGGCTCCGACGAAGGTCGACACCCCAGCCCCTAGTGCGACGTCGACCGCCTCGTAGGACCGGAAGTCGGCCAACTGCAGATGATCGACGTACATAAGGCTCCGCTTCGGTTCGCGCGGATGGCGCGGTGGTCAGCCAGCCTAGACGCTGCGGGGATCGGTCGCTCCGAGCGCGCTGAGCCCGTCCCAGCGCACCGAACCGCACGAGGTGCCGCGCCGATACCGGTCCTAGTCCCGCTTGGCCCCGCCGGCCTCGAGGGAGTCACCGGCCGGAAGCTCCTGGTGGCCGCCGAACTGCTGGCGCATCGCCGAGAGGACCTGGTTGGCGAAGCGGTCCTCGTCACGGGATGCGAAGCGCTCGAACAGGGAAGCCGCCAGCACCGGGACCGGTACGCCGATGTCGACCGCGGCCTTGACGGTCCAGCGCCCCTCGCCGGAGTCCGACACGCGTCCAGCCAGGCCCTCCAGCGTCGGATTGGCCTGGAGCGCGGCGGCGGTCAGGTCGAGCAGCCACGACGAGATCACCGACCCCCGGCGCCAGAGCTCCGCGACCTTGGGTGTGTCGATGTCGAACTGGTAGTACTCCGGCTCCTCCAGTGGCGCGACCTCGGCGGAGTGCTCGGCTTCCCGGATCCCCGCGTCGGCGTTCTGGAGGATGTTCAGACCCTCGGCGAACGCGGCCATGATGCCGTACTCGATGCCGTTGTGAACCATCTTGACGAAGTGTCCGGCTCCCGAGCGGCCGCAGTGCAGATAGCCGAGCTCCTCCGGCGCGGGGTCGCCGGAGCGACCCGGGGTGCGATCGATCTCACCGGCCCCGGGAGCGATGGTGCGCAGCACCGGGTCGATGAGCTCGACGGCCTCGTCGGGACCGCCGACCATCAGGCAATAGCCGCGTTCCAGACCGAAGACGCCACCGCTGGTGCCGATGTCGACGTAGTGGATGCCCTGTTCGCGCAGCCGCTTCGCCCGCCGGACGTCGTCGCGGTAGTTGGAGTTGCCACCGTCGATGATGATGTCGCCTTCATCGAGCAGGGCCGCGAACTGGTCGACGATCCGGCCGGTCAACCCCGCGGGGATCATGACCCAGACGGCTCGAGGGCGCTCCAGCTTGGCGACGAAGTCCTCGGGGCTGTCCGCCGGCACTGCGCCCTCGCCGGCCAACTGCTGCACGGAATCGGGATTCACGTCGTACACGACGCACTCGTGACCACCCCGCATGAGCCGGCGCGCGATGTTGGCGCCCATCCGTCCGAGACCGACCATTCCCAGCTGCATCGAGGACTCCGCTCGTCGACTACGTCTCGGACTTTCTTATCGTGCGCCACTGCGGCCACGCGCACGGGGTCGCTCGCCGCGGCCCCCATCGCTGGTTCCACGTGCAACAGATCGGCCCGCTGTCTGGTGCCCTGGCCTTGCTCGGCGCGGACAGAGCGCGCAGCGCGTCACAGCGGAGTCGACTGCACTCAGGTGGGCAGCCGCATCAGCATGATCACATGCCGATAGTCGGTCAGCGGCTCACCGTCCGGTTCCGCCAGACCCCTCAGCTGGCAAGGCTTGCTTGGTGCGGTGAAGCCGAAGTTGACGTATGGAGTGTCGAAGGCGCCCAGCGCATCCAACAGGTACGTCGGGTTGAAACCCACCACGGTCACCACCGGATCGCCCCCGCCCGGCTGGTCGACGGTGGCCTCGAGCGCCTCCGAGGCCTGGGCCTGGTCCCCGGTTGCCGCCTCGAGCGTGATCGAGCTGTCGCCGATCGCGATCCGCAGCGAGGTGTTCCGCTCCGCCACGAGGGCGACACGGCGGGTCGCGGCCATCAGCTCGGTGGTGTTGACGCGTACGTTCATCAGCGCTGGGGTGTCCATGATGTGGCGCACCTTGGGGAACTCGCCGTCGAGCAGGCGGGTGGTCGTCTGGCGGTCACCTCCCGAACCGTGGCCCTCGAACCCGATGATCCCCTCGCCGCGGGCGCCGCCGTGGCCGAGGCTGAGACTGAGCACGACCTCGTCGCCGGCGGTCATCGATCGGGCCGTGTCGGACAGCACCTTCGCCGGCACCAACGCCACGGCCGACGCATTGGTCGACGTCGGACGCCAGGTCAACTCCTTGAGCGCCATGCGGTAGCGGTCCGTGGCGAGCAGCGCGATGGTGTCGCCCTCGATCTCCACCCGCACCCCGGTGAACACCGGAAGCAGTTCGTCGCGGCCGGCGGCCACCACGACCTGGCTGACAGCCTGGGCGAACTCCGCACTGGTGACCGAACCGGTGGCCTCGGGAAGCTCGGGCAGCGAGGGGTAGTCGGCGACCGGGAGCGTCTGCAAGGTGAACCGGGCGCTCCCGCAGAGCAGCTGCATCTTCGAGTCGTCGGCGGTGATCTCGACCGGCTTGGCCGGCAGGCTGCGGGAGATGTCGGCGAGCAGGCGCCCCGAGATCAGCGCTTCGCCCTCGTCGGCGACCTCGGCCTTGACCGAGATCCGGGCCGACGTCTCGTAGTCGAACCCCGAGAAGACCACCCCCTCTGACGTCGCACGGATCAGCAGACCGGCCAGGATCGGCACGCTCGGCCGGGTCGGCAGACTCCGCGCCGCCCACTGGACCGCCTCGGCCAGGACGTCGCGTTCGAGCCGGAACTTCACGGTGCCTCCTTCGAGCGAGGCCTCGTGAACGGGCCGGCGTCGGTCGGTGCGCGGCCCTGGGCTCGCGTGCGCCCGATGAGCCTACTATCCGGCGTCGCGGGCCCGGCGACCCGTGCTCAGGTCGGCTTCCGCAGATCCTCCGCGGCCGCCATCATCTCCTCCTGCAGCGGCCCGAGCTTCTCCAGACCCTCAGGAATGGCTCCGGAGAAGACCGGCCGGACAGCGAAGACGATGTCCAGCACCGCCTCGCGGGAGATCGACGAGCCGCGACGCACCTGCATGGCCTCCCCGGCCAGCTGGGAGTACTCGTTCACCCTCCCCCGCCAGCCGGGGTTGTCCAGCGTCGCGTCCTGACGCATCTCGTTGGCGACGGCGTCCAGCGCCTTCTCCAGCCGCAGCAGCTTCGGGCTGTAGACGCTCGCGTCCAGCAGGATCGGGCTGTCGTCATCGTCTTCCTCGCCGCGCTTGAACAACTTCTTCAGAAAGCTCACGCCGGGTCCTCCTCGAGCCGTCGGATCGGATCGGTCATCCACACGAATGCGCTCGAGCAGACTTTGACCCTTTGGGAGATATGTATCAATTGGTCGTCGTCGTAGGTGCTGTGGGCTCTGTGGACAACCCCGTTCCGGGCCTGGTCCTGCGTGATCGTGCCGTGCGGACGACCCTGTGGACAACCACGAATCACACGGGGAGGATCTGCGGACGAACTGCGTGGCCTCCTCGGTCGATCCACGTCGGCCCCACACGTACGACCGCACGGTCCCCAGTTATCCACAGTGTTCTCCCCAGCTGTGCGGAGTGCGTTACACCATCGTCACCGTCGACCGCAAACCCCATCCGGGGTCGCCGCTGAAGTCGCAGGTCACGACGGCGATTCGCGTCTCGATCCGGGGTCCCGGCCGGCGCGGACCGGCGTTCGCCCGAGCGTTACCCTGACGTCATCCCGACCGGCGAGGCTGGCCGCCGCAGCCGGGGACGACGGAGGTCGGTATGGAGATGAGCAGTGTGATCCGGGAGAACTTCCGGGAGTACCTCGACGAGCTGATCAAGACCGGCTACTCGGTCCGGCACGACGAACACGGCTCAGATCCCGATCTCATCGACCCTGGTGGTAGCGCGGTCGAGACCTGGCGCGAGGACTACCCGTATGACGAGCGGATGGACCGCGACGACTACGAACAGCAGAAGTACCAGCTTCAGATCGAGCTGCTGAAGTTCCAGTACTGGGCCCAAGACGTCGGCGGCCGCCATGTGGTCTTGTTCGAGGGTCGCGATGCGGCCGGCAAGGGCGGCACGATCAAGCGGTTCATGGAGCACCTGAATCCGCGCGCGGCGCGGGTCGTCGCCCTCACCAAGCCGACCGAGACCGAACGCGGTCAGTGGTACTTCCACCGGTATGTGACCCACTTGCCGACGGCCGGGGAGATCGTGCTGTTCGACCGCTCCTGGTACAACCGGGCCGGCGTGGAGCGCGTGATGGGCTTCTGCTCCGACGAGGAGTATGCGCGCTATCTCGACCATGCCCCGCTGTTCGAGAAGATGCTGGTCGACAGCGGGTTCACCCTGACGAAGCTGTGGTTCTCGGTGACCCAGGCCGAGCAGCGCACTCGGTTCGCGATCCGCCAGATCGATCCCGTTCGGCGCTGGAAGCTGTCCCCCATGGACATCGAGTCCCTGGACCGCTGGGACTCCTACACCGACGCCAAGGAGGCCATGTTTCTCCACACCGATACCGACCACGCGCCGTGGACGACGATCAAGAGCAACGACAAGAAGCGGGCCCGGATCAACGCGATGCGCTTCTTCCTCAGCCAGTTCGAGTACGACGACAAGGACTCGTCGGTCGTCTATGACCCCGATCCCAAGCTGGTCAAGCGAGCCCGGGACGCCGTCGGCGACTGACCCGGCGTCCGCGCCTGAGCCGCGTCCTGTGCTCTGAGCCGCCAAAGGGCCCTCTCCAGGCCGAACGACCCAGCCTGTCGAAGGGCCCTTTCCGCGCGTGCTTCGACGGGCTCAACGCGCATCGATCGGCCTCCGCGCACGTTGGTTGGGTCAGCGTTGGGGGTGGGTCAGCGTTGGGCCGATTGCTTGATCCGGTTGGTCAGCTCGGTGACCTGGTTGAATACACTGCGACGTTCAGCCATCAGCGTGCGGATCTTGCGATCGGCGTGCATCACGGTGGTGTGGTCGCGGCCGCCGAACTGCTGACCGATCTTGGGCAGGGACAGGTCGGTCAACTCGCGGCAGAGGTACATCGCGATCTGTCGTGCGGTCACCAGCACATGGGTCCGGCTCTGGCCGCAGAGGTCGTCGATGGTGAGCCCGAAGTACGCCGCGGTCTGGGCCATGATCACGGTCGAGGTGATCTGCGCCTCCCCACCTTCGGGGATGAGGTCCTTGAGCACGATCTCGGCGAGGGTCAGATCGACCTGCTGCCGGTTGAGGCTGGCGAATGCCGTCACCCGGATCAGGGCGCCCTCGAGCTCGCGGATGTTGGTCTGGATCCGGCTGGCGATGAACTCCAGGACCTCCGGTCCGGCCGACAGACGCTCCTGGGCCGCCTTCTTGCGCAGGATCGCGATCCGGGTCTCCAGATCCGGCGGCTGGACGTCGGTGATCAGACCCCACCCGAATCGGCTCCGCAGTCGTGGTTCCAGGTTCTCCAAGAGCTTCGGCGGCCGATCGGAGGTCATGACGATCTGCTTCTGCGCGTTGTGCAGCGTGTTGAAGGTGTGGAAGAACTCTTCCTGGGTCTGTTCCTTGCCTTCCAGGAACTGGATGTCGTCGATCAGCAGCACGTCGATCTCGCGATAACGCCGGCGGAACTCCGCGCCCTTGTTCTGGCTGATCGAGTTGATGAAGTCGTTGGTGAGCTCTTCGGTGGACACATACCGCACCCGGAGCCGCTCGAAGTAGTTGCGGACGTAGTGACCGATGGCGTGCAGCAGGTGCGTCTTGCCCAGCCCGGAGTCGCCATAGATCATGAGCGGGTTGTAGGCCTTGCCCGGCGCCTCAGCGACGGCGGCAGCCGCGGCATGGGCGAAGCGGTTGGAGTCCCCGATCACGAAGGT
>DASTGF010000121.1:0-2142 GCA_035719255.1 Microlunatus sp.
TGCCGGCCGAGTCGGTGAAGACGAAGTTGCCGGTGCACTGCGCGCCGTCGGTGTACATCATCGTGCCGGGATGGATCGTCGCGGTGGCGGCGGGGGCCCAGTCCTCGGCGGGGCTCAGCGCCTGCTGCGAAGCGGCCGCCGTGGCCGGCTGGGCACTGACCGTGGCGGCGGCCACGACGGCCGCGGCCAGCGCCGCCCACGTCGCGGCGAGCCGGCGCGTGAACGAGGTGACGGAGCAGAACATGCGGTGGAGCCTCCCGAGGTCCGGCGCCGGCGGGGCGCCGGCACGTGGTCGTCACCCGGACCAACGGGCGCAGCCACCCTGGGTTACGGATCGCTGACCACCGACGGGCCGAGAACCGCCTCGGGAACCTCAGTACGCCGGCTGGCTGGGGTCGATCTGGTCGACCCAGGCCACCACCCCACCGCCGACGTGCACCGCGTCGGTGTAACCCGCACCCTTGACGATCGCCAAGGTCTCCGCGGAGCGCACGCCGGTCTTGCAGTACATCACGATCTGCTTGTCGGCCGGCACCTTCTCCAGGGCGGAGCCGTTGAGGAAGTCGCCCTTCGGGATCAGCACCGAGCCCGGGATCCGGTTGATCTCGTACTCGTTGGGCTCCCGGACGTCGACCAGCACGAAGTCGCGATCACCGTTGTCGCGCTCCTTGAGCATGTGGGACAGCGTGGTGACCGAGATGGTCGAGCCGACGGCGGCCTCCGCGGCCTCCTCCGAGACCGCACCGCAGAACGTCTCGTAGTCGATCAGCTCGGTGACGGTCGGGTTGTCACCGCACAGGGCGCAGTTCGGGTCCTTGCGGACCTTGAGCTTGCGGTACTCCATCTCCAGGGCGTCGTAGATCATCAGCCGGCCCGCCAGCGGCTCGCCGATGCCGGTCAGCAGCTTGATCGCCTCGGTCACCTGGATCGAGCCGATGCTCGCGCACAGCACGCCCAGCACGCCCCCCTCGGCGCAGCTGGGCACCATGCCCGGCGGCGGCGGCTCGGGGTAGAGGCAGCGGTAGCAGGGCAGGTCCTCCCCGGCCGCCTCGCCGAGGGTCGGCGCGAACACGCTGGCCTGGCCGTCGAACCGGTAGATCGAGCCCCAGACGTAGGGGATCTTCAGGAAGTACGCCGCGTCGTTGACCAGGTAGCGGGTGGCGAAGTTGTCGGTGCCGTCGACGATCAGGTCGTAGCCCTCGAAGATGCCCATCACGTTGTCGTTGTCGAGCCGTTCGTCGTGCAGGACGACGTCGACGAGCGGGTTCACCTCCGCGATCGACTCCCGGGCCGACTGGGCCTTCGACCTGCCGACGTCGGACTGACCGTGGATCACCTGGCGCTGCAGGTTGGACTCGTCGACCTCGTCGAACTCGACCAGCCCGATGGTGCCGACGCCGGCGGCCGCGAGGTAGAGGAGTGCCGGGCTCCCCAGCCCGCCGGCGCCGATCACCAGCACCTTGGCGTTCTTCAGCCGCTTCTGCCCGGCCATCCCCACGTCGGGGATGATCAGGTGCCGGCTGTAGCGGCGTACCTCGTCCTGGGTCAGCTCGGCGGCCGGCTCGACCAGAGGCGGGAAGGACACGTCGTACTCCTGTCCATCGGTGGGAGATCAGTGAGCGGAAGGGACACCGGCTCAACCCGGGCCGGCCACTCCATGTTCCCGAGCCGGTGCACCGCTCACGAGCGCGTCCGTCATCCGGACGGTGCCGACTGTCGGAAGCGGCTGACTGTCAGCAGCCGGGTGACCGCCCAGTAGGGTGCAGCCGTGGGCACGACGGACTCCAAGCCCCGGGGCGGCAGGCTCCCTCGGCGAGAGCGGCGCGCCCAGCTGCTCGACTCCGCGCTCGAGGTGTTCGGCGCGCAGGGCTTCCACTCCGCGGCCATGGACGACATCGCCGAACGGGCGGGCGTCTCGAAGCCGGTGCTGTACCAGCACTTCCCCGGCAAGCTCGACCTCTACCTCGCCCTGCTGGACTCGGCCTGCGACCAGATCATCGACAACTGCCGGCAGGCCCTGGCCTCCACCCACGACAACAAGACGCGGGTGGCCGCAGCGATGGCGGCGTTCTACGCCTACGTGGCCGACGAGCGCGGCGCCTTCCGACTCGTGTTCGAGTCCGACCTGACCAGCGAGCCGGC
>DASTGF010000122.1:0-4638 GCA_035719255.1 Microlunatus sp.
GGAAAACGCACCGTACGTAGCCTCTCCAGTTCGTCTTCCAAGCTGGTCATGCGCGCGCGTGGGAGCTGCCGGCGGGCCCTCCACCGGGTCTGCTAGCCAGACTGCGAGCCAATCGCGGCAGGCGCGGGCGATCATCCTGGCACGCCCACGTACGACGCGCAGGCGTGCGCGGTCCGCCAGCAGTAGCGCGGGCTGCCCTGACACGGAAGAGGTCACTGGTTCAAACCCAGTATCGCCCACCAGCAAGATCCCTGTTCACGCCGGAAATACCTCGGTGTGACGCCGCCACAAACGCTGATCAACCGACCCGCTGACAGCCTATTCGTCCGGCGCGACATCGAAGATCGCATCCATCGCGCGCGCTCCCTTGGTCAGCACCGGCCGCAGCTCCTCGCGGTACACCTTCTCAGTCACGTTCGTGCCGGCATGCCCGATCAAGTGCGAGATGCCCTCGATCGCCACACCCGAGCTGGACAGCAGCCAGACGAAACTGTGCCGCAGCTCGCGCGGAGTCCAGCCGGTGGCGTCGAGCCCGGCCTTGGCGACCAAAGAGCGGAGGGCGCGACGCACGTTCGCGGCGTCGAGCGGCCGCCCGGAGCTGGTGCAGAAGACGAGCCCGTGGTCGGTCCAATCCGGGCCGGCCTTGACCCGCGTCTCGACCTGGGCCCATCGGTGCACGGAGCGCGTCGACGCAGCGCAGAGGGAAGCTCCCGGGTTCGCCGCGACTTCGCCGTCTTGGTGTCTCCGGTCCGGCGAACGGAGCGCCAGACCTCCAGCGATGGCGGGTCGGTGTCGAGGTGCCCGTGGCGCCGGGTCAGTGCACGGAGCTCCTCGGTGCGGGCCCTGGTGAACAGCGAAACCACGACGTACGCGTGCATCGCGGTGCCCTCCGCGGCGGCGATCACGGCCTAGGCCTGGTCGAGGGTGAGCGACTTGGACGGCCGGCCCGCCTGCCCGTGGGGTACCTCGCACAGCAAGGCAACGTTGCGTCGGACGAGGTCTCGGGCCTGGGCGCGGCGGATCGAGCGGCGCAAGATCGAGAGTGGCCGGCAACGCCAAAGCACCCAGCACCGTCCGGAGCTACTCCCGGATCGTGTGGGGACGATCCGCCGATCGTCTACATAAGTCGGGTCTGATGGCCGAGCTTGGAAGACCGGCGGCAGCCGATCAACACACAACGCATTCTCAAGTGGATCCACGATATCCGTCTCGATGAACCGACCGCGGAACCGCGTTGAGACCTTGCTCAGCGCGACCTCAGCGCGCCGATAGAAACTACAGGTGTGATCGACCACGGCGAGCAGATCAGCCGTCGGCGCCTCGGGTTGATCGGTCTCGGGCTCGCTGCCGCCGCAGTCGGCTGCAGTCCGACCGAGGCCAGGGCACCCGCCCCACAGCCCCCGCAGGTTTCGAGAGCACCAAGGATACCTGCGTTGTCCACGGGGCCGCCGCCCTCAGCGCGTCCGTCGGCCACCGCTCCTCGATCCGTTGCGGCGCGACCAAGGGTGACTCGGTGGCGGCCCGATCCGGGCGATGTCCAACCGGGGGTCAAGCTTCGGGCCGTCCGTTTGATCGAGGCGATCGGGTCGTGGAACGCCGGAGGCGGCGGGGCCAAGGCCGCCGCCGATCGGATTGCTGCGCTCGGTGAGAGCAGACGGCTGGTCCAGCAGGCGGCAGCCCTGCTCGGCTCGGCCGACGATGCGGCAATCAGCATCATCGACGCCCAATACGGCGGCATCCTGCCGGCGGCGGCGAGCGTCCTCGTGGTGTGTGATCAGTTGCGAGAGACGGCCGGATCGATCACCTCAGGTGGCACCACCGTCGATGTTCGGTTGAACCGTACCGCCGCTCACTGGCGCGTCACCGCTCTGCATCCGGCCGATCCTGGCCGGCCCGACCCGCGACTCTCACCCCTGGCCAAGGCGGTCCTTACTGACAAGCGGATCGAGTTGCCACCCGCTGCGGTGGCCGACGTGGAGTCTGGACGAGTGCATGACAGTGTGCTGACTGCTCTCCTCCGGTTGGCGCACACCTACCGGATCGGGGTCAGCGTGGTGCGATCGGGACACCCGATCCACGTGTTCGGCACCAGTCGGTTGAGTGATCATCCCCAAGGGCGCGCATTCGACACCTGGCGCGTCGACGGCCGCCCGGTTGTGGACGCGGCCACGCCGAAACGGCTGGTCACCGCGTATATGCGCGATGCCGCCGACGCGGGCTCGTACAACGTCGGCGGGCCCTATCTGCTCACCGGCGCCGGAAACCGATACTTCAGCGACGCGACCCACCACGACCACGTCCATGCCGGGTTCCTCAGCTGATCCTTCCGAGGTGGGTGGCAGGGCGCCACTGGGCAGCAGCCGAGCGCGAGGGTGCGGCGATGGGTCGGATTACCCGGCTGATGGGTCCCTGTCAACGACAACCTCACCCCCAGCCCACACGAGCCCTGATCGCGCCCCCAGACGCTGCCCCACGACCTAATGGGGGTGCATCGGTCGGTGATTGGCGAGACTGGTGTCCGAGCCGCCGTTCGGGTGAGCACTGCCTCGGCCAGGCCTTCAAGGTCTAGTTCTAGATCGTGCCCCCGTTCGGTTGGTGAGGAGGTCGTAGGGCTGGTGGGATGACGTGCCGTCGAGCACTGAATGTCCCATTAGGGCGTCCGGGTCTCTTCACGATCGGCTCTGCTGTCGAACTGATCGAGGAAGGAGCTCCAGGGTTGCTGTTCGTGGGAAACGACTGGGCCGAGGCCCATCACGATGTCGAGCTGGTCGACCAGTCCGGCGCGGTGTTGGTGAGGCGGCGGCTGCTGGAGGGAGTGTCCGGGCTAGCGACGCTGCACGCGCTGATTGCGGATCACCTCGGCGAGAATGACGAACCTGATCAGGTGCTGGTCGGGATCGAGACCGATCGGGGGCCGTGGGTTCAGGCGTTGATCGCCGCTGGTTACTCGGTGTATCCGATCAACCCGTTGCAGGTGGCCCGGTATCGCGAACGGCACGGTGTCGCCGGGGCAAAGTCCGACCCGGGTGATGCGCATGTGCTGGCCGAGATCGTCCGGCTCGACCGTGCTCATCACCGCCCGGCTGCTGGAGACACAACGGTCGCCGAGGGGGTCCGGTTGGCGGCGCGGGCGCACCAGACGATGATCTGGACCAGGCAGCGATCAGGGAACACGTTGCGGTCGCTGCTGCGCGAGTTCTACCCGGCCGCGCTCGCAGCGTTCGGTGACGACCTGGCCGGCCGGGACGCACTCGCCATCCTCGCAGCCGCCCCGGATCCCCAACGTGGCCGTCAGCTGAGCGTGAAACGGGTGGTCGGGTTGCTCTCCAAGGCCGGCCGGCAACGCAACCTCGATCGACGCGCCGGTGAGATCGTGGAGGCGTTGCGGGCCGAACAGCTGGGCGCCCGGCCCGGACTCGACCCGGTCTATGCCGTCAGTGTGTCCGCCCTGGTCGCGGTGATCAGCGAGATGGTCACCCAGACCGCGGTCCTGGAGGAGCTGGTGAGGGCGGGTTTTGGCCAGCACCCGGACGCTGAGATCTATCTGAGCCAGCCCGGGCTCGGACCGATCCTCGCCGCCCGGGTGCTGGCCGAGTTCGGCGACGACCCTGAGCGCTACCCCGATGCCCGAGCACGCAAGAACTACGCCGGAATGGCACCGATCACGAAAGCGTCCGGGACCAAACGCGTCGTCCTGGCCCGCTACGCCCGGAACCGGCGGCTCGCCGACGCCCTCTACCAGCAGGCCTTCTGCGCCCTCACCGTTTCCCCCGGCGCACGGGCCTTCTACGACCGACACCGCGATCGTGGCGCGACCCACCACCAGGCATTGCGCACCCTCGCCAACCGGCTCGTCGGCATCCTCCACGGCTGCCTACGCCACCACACCCGCTACGACGAAACCACCGCATGGCCGCCCATCCAAGCCGCGGCCGCTTGACAGCTTCCAACCGTGGGATATCTAGAAGCAGCGCCACCCTGAGTTGGACAGAAACGACACGCTGTGCCGCGCACACATCGAAAACGGCACTGGCCGACAAGCACTCCGACCGCTGTCGAAGCTGACCCGGTCGCAGCGCAAGCAGTTTCCGGAGTGGGTCGACTACCAGCCCAACGGAATCTGGATCTATGACACGACCCACTTCCCCCGGGCGGGCATGGCAGCGCTACTGATCAAGGACCTGGTCTCGCGCAAGTGGCTGGCGACCATCGTGTCGGTCGAGGAGACCTCACCCAGGTCGAGGTCGGCTTCACCGCCGCCCCGGAGGCCGAGCTTGTTCGCCCGGGTCGAGCAGCGCCACGCCGACGGCCTGGTCGATCTTTCCACCGACGACGTGTCGCGGCCGATCCTGCTCGCCGTCAGCGACAGCGGGCCGCAGATGACGTCCGGCTCGACCCGGGAGTTCCTGGCGTTGTATGCGATCGCCCAGCGTTACGGCCGGCGAGGGCGTACGGGGCGCCGCCCTCCAGGCCTCACGGGTGCTCGGCATCGCTCGGCGGCGACCCTTGATTCGGACAGCTCCTCGTCGCGGCCGGGCTCAAGCTCGTCGTGGTTTCAGACTGAGTCGAGCTCGAGAGAGGATCATGCGCTTGCCGTGGCAGAGGTGGCAGGACGATCACTAGAGCTGAGCGCACGGG
>DASTGF010000123.1:0-3728 GCA_035719255.1 Microlunatus sp.
GTGATCCGCGGAGTACGTCCGTTGGCGGTGGCCAGCGCGGCAGCACTGGCCGCAGCGCTGGCCCTGGTCCCTTCACAGGCGACGGCTGGGTCGGCCAAGCCTTCGGCGTCGGCATCCGAGGAGGCGACCCATCCGGACACCCATGGAGTGATGCAGGGTCAGGCGCATTACACCGTCAATCGCGGTGCGCGGCAGATCCGCTCACAGACCTGCACTCTCACCGCCGAAGGTGGAGTTCCGCTGACGATCCCTGCGCGAAGCAGACAAACGAGCCCGACATGGCGTCCACCATGGCGGACGGGAAGACGCACTCTCATGCCGCTGTCCGCGAGCTCAGGTGACGGAGGCAGTCTGGCGAGTGCGCTGGATACGGTGTCGACATGAACGTCACTGTTGTGGGCTCGGGCAACGGTGGTCTGGCCACCGCCTTCGACTTCGCTTTCCACGGACACACCGTGCGCCTGTTCGACACTCCTCTCTTTCCCGACCAGGTGGCGGAGGTCGCGGCCGCGGGCGGGATCCACGCCACTGGTGTGATCGAGGGCTTTGCGGAGATCTCCTACTCCGGTCACGACATCGAGACCGCTCTCGATGCCGCGGAGCTGATCGTGCTGGTCGGTCCGGCGTACAGCACGCACCACCAGGCCGAGTTCCTCGCCCCGCACCTGGTGCCGGGTCAGGCGGTGCTGGTCTGCCCGGCCTCGTGCGCGGGTGCGATCACGTTCAAGCGCGCCGCCGGTCTGGCGCTGGATGACGAGGCCATCCTGGTGGGTGAGACCAGCACGCTGCCGTACGCCGTCCGTGTCACCGCTCCGGGACGGATCAACGTCTTCCACAAGCTGAGCGGTGGTGTGTACGTCGCCGGGCTGCCTCGTTCGGGCACCGACCGACTGCTGTCGATGATCCAGGACGTGTATCCCTCGGCCGAGGCCGCCGACAGCGTCTTCCAGACGACTCTGCAGAACGGCAATCCGGTGATCCACCCGGCCGTGACGTTGCTCAACGCCGCCCTCATCGAGCGGACCGGCGGTGCGTTCCTGTTCTACGAGGAGGGGGTCACCGACGCCGTGGGCAGGGTGATCGAGGCTGTCGACCGTGAGCGGTTGGCGATCGCCGACGCCCTCGGGGTGCGAGTGCTGTCGGAACCCGACCTGGGGGTCGTGCAGGGGTACATGGGTGAGGCCAACTACTCCACCGGCTACTCCACCGCCCCGGGCTTCCTGGGCATCGGTGCGCAGAGCCAGCTCGACCACCGGTACCTGACCGAGGATGTCGGCTACTCGCTGGTGTTCCTGACCGACCTGGCCAGCCGGGTCGGCGTCGCGACCCCGACGATGGAGGCGCTCATCACCCTGGCGTCGATCGTGCTGGCCCGGGACTTCCGCAGCGAGGGGGCGCGGACCCTGGCAACCCTCGGGCTCGACGACATGGACGCCAACGACCTCGCCGCCCTCTGATGGGCGGATGCGGGACAACGGAGACGGCCTGAGCCACTCGCCGTCTCAGAGCTGATGACCCAGTCGAGGCCGGCTGACACCTCCCCCCTCGCAGCGCGCACGAGAGAGCACCGGACATCGGGTCCGATGTCGCCCGCTCGCAGAGCTCTTGTGCTCTTCCTGAGAGAGCCGGGTACGTGCGGGTGGGCGTCTCATGGGTGGGGACCCGAGCACTCCACGGGGCGTCCGCCCGGGGCGGGGAAGCGGCCGCGACGCCGGCGGGCCAAGTGTTCGCGCGAATCGGGAATCACCAACCTCGACGAGGCCCCCGAGAGCGGCTTCCTGACGAGCGTTGAGAGTGCGCCCCGCTGGATGATCCCTGTGATCAGCGGGGCGCGCTATATCACCCCTGCTACGCCCCGGTTTCTCTCGCGGCTTTCGACGATCCGCACGCTCATGCCCCGATGAGCGTGCGTGGTAGGCAGGTTGTGTACTGCGCCTGTCGGAACGGGCTGTCGCCGTTCGTAGGTTGAGTGGGAGGCGACGAACGTGCGGCCTCCACCGAAGGAGGAGAGATGACCGAGTACCTCATCCTGTTCCACGGCGAGTGGGTGCCCGACCACACCGACGAGGAGACGGCCCAGAGGTCCGCGGCTGTCAGGGCGTTGCGGACAGAGATGAAGGCGGCGGGCGTCTACGTCTTTCTTGGAGGCTTGGACGACTCCGCGCCAGTGTTCGCAGTGGATGCGTCCAGTGGTGCTCCGGTCTTCACTGATGGCCCATACGCCGAGACCAAAGAGCATCTCGGAGGCTTCACGATCGTGGACGTGGCCGACGAGGAGTCCGCGCGATTCTGGGCGGAAAAGGTTGCCGTCGCCTGCGGTTGGCCCCAGGAGGTGCGACGCTTCCAGGTCCCCACGCAACGTCCAGAGATCTCCTGACGGAGTTGGCGGTCGCTCCCTGCCGTGAACGCCGGCTTATGCCGGCGTCCGGTGCACGCTCGTGCCGATGAGCGTGTGATCTTCTGGCCGCAGCGGCCAGAACGGGACACTCGTCTCCGAGCACGGCAGACTGATCAACATGGGAGACCCATTGGGTCCGAGTATCGATGACGAGGTCCGCGCACGCCTGAGCCGACGCTACGGCTCCGCAGTAAGTCCGTGGTTCGAGGCGGCGGGCGTTGTCGCGTCCCCATGTTTGGCCATGTGCTGACTGGGTGCTTTGCCTAGCGTGAGGATCGGAAGGCCCTGGCCGTTCTAGAGCCGGACCGGCACCGTCGCCACGTCGCGATCAATCCCTGGGTTGCGGCGGGGCGACCCCGATCCCCTGGACCCGGCCGGCCGCCGTCGTCATCCGAATGGTTGGAAATCCCCATACGAACGGATGGTCCACCAGTGTTCAACGGAGGCGGAACTTGCGCACCTGGGGCAGTTCGATGGTTCGCGGCTCCGTGGGTTCACGCGAAAACGACACGGCCCGCGACTTGTCTGAACTATGCGTCCCGCGGTCCTCCCCGCGAGCTGCGGGATGCTCCCCTGATTGCCCGGCGTTTGACGTGTGGCGAGCGGGTACCGGGCGATTGACGCCGAGGTCGGGCAGGGGTTGTCCCTTCCGTCTTGGTGCGGTGACTCTCGCCTCACGCGGCGGGTAGCTTGCCCGATGCTCCGGCCCCGAACTCCAATCTGCCGGAGCATCGTCGCGTCCGGGCAGCTCCTGAGCAGTGGCGGTGTCACGCCCCACAAAGAACGCCCGGCCAAAGCCTGTGGCGACTTCATTGGCCGGACGCTCTCTAACCCCCCGTTTGGAGCGCCCGAGCCACTCGAGGTTGAGAATGAGCATCCTCCCCTCAGGGCGATTGTGCTAGTACCAAAGAAGGCCAGGAGGACCGACCAGTTGTGCGCCTCGAGCTGCGCGACCTCATCCGAGAGCCGTGCGATCTGCTCCTGCTGCTCTCGGATGACCGAGATGAGCAGGGCTGCCACCCGGCCAGAGGCAACGCCCTGAACGGCGCCCTGGTCGTCGTACAGGGCCAGCTCGGGTGCGTGCTCGTCGACGTCCTCGGCCACGAGGCCGGGATGCGGCGAAGTCCCTCGGTGCTCCCGTCGATGGCCTCGACCTCGGTCCGGTCGAACCAGGTAGCCGGGGTGAGGTCGAGGACGCCGCGGACAGTCTCGGCCGATAGCGGCTCCTGCTCGAGCTTGTGGGCGCTGAGCGAGGTGACCTGCCTGAACTGACCGCCGGAGCCGATGTTGATGTTCGTGGCGCTCGTGGTCGTGTCGGAGCTCTGCTACC
>DASTGF010000124.1:0-33097 GCA_035719255.1 Microlunatus sp.
CCATCCCCAGCCCCTCGCCGGCCGCCCCGGCGTCAGCCCGCCCATCCGGAGGTGGTGTCTGGCGCGCCCTGCTCGACGACGGCCGCGAGATCGAGGTGGACGGGCTGATCCTGCTCGGTCGCAATCCGCAGGCTCGGCCCGGCGAGGAACACGCCTCGCTGATCAAGATCGCCGACACCACGCGTACCGTCTCCAAGTCGCACCTGGAGATCGGTCTGAACTCATCCGGCCTGTACGTCGTGGACCGCGGTTCGACCAACGGCTCCACGGTGACCGCTGTCAACGGTCTGTCCAAGCGCTGTACCCCGGGCGACCCCGTGCAGGTGGAGCCCGACAGCATCGTGTCCTTCGGCGACCACTGGCTCGAGATCAAGCGCTCCTGACGCGCGGGCACGCCGCCGGCCTGATGAGCCGCACGGCCCACACCGATTTCACGCGGTGCCGGTGGTCCTGGCGCGGGCTCCAGCACGCGTGACGGGCACCAACCTGCGCGCGGTGGCGGTGCTTCGGGTGCGGGTTGGCGGCCGAAACCAGTTCTGACTGGACCTGCTGCGGCTTCCACGGCGCGGAGCGGAGTCCGAGCACCGCGGAACGGCCAGTACGCTCCTGCCCATGCTCCTTTCGGACCGCGACATCAAGCGCGAGGTGGAGTCGGGCCGAATCGGGTTGGAGCCGTATTCGGCCGAGCTGGTGCAGCCTTCCAGCATCGACGTCCGGCTGGACCGGTTCTTCCGCGTGTTCGAGAACCACCGGTATCCGCACATCGATCCCGCCGAGGACCAGTCCGAGCTGACCCGACCGGTCGAGCCGGCCGACAACGAGCCGTTCATCCTGCACCCCGGTGAGTTCGCACTCGGGTCGATCTACGAGGTGGTGACTCTCCCCGACGACATCGCGGCTCGCGTGGAAGGGAAGTCGTCGCTCGGCCGGCTCGGTCTGCTCACCCATGCCACCGCCGGATTCATCGACCCCGGTTTCTCGGGCCACGTGACGTTGGAGCTATCCAACGTCGCCACGCTGCCGATCAAGCTCTGGCCGGGCATGAAGGTCGGCCAGCTGTGCTTTTTCCGGCTGTCCTCACCGGCTGAGCATCCCTATGGTTCGGAGATCTACGGCTCGCACTACCAGGGGCAGCGCGGTCCGACGCCGAGCCGGTCCCACCTCAACTTCCACCGCACCCCGATCTGAGCCGAGCCGCTCCGGCGCACCCTCTGCCCGCTGACGAGGCGCCCGACCGGCGGGCTGCGGTACGCAGCGATCGCTCGGCTCCGATGACCCACCCCGCATCCCACGCATCCAACACCCGCGCCGCGCTCGTTCGGTGCTCCTCGCGCGCGTTGCACCGCGCGGCGAACAGCTCCGGGAGCGCGCACGTGATGGTTCTCGCGCTCGATATATCCGAAGTGCGTCGGGATCAGGCCCGATAGACCGCGATGTCGCCGGAGGCGGTCCTGGCCTTGATCGACACGTACGGTTCACCGGGGCCGGGCGCCTCGCTGGCCTCGAGAGCGATCCGGACGTCCCCGCTGACCGAGTGCAGGTCGAGCCAGGCCGGCAACGCTTCGGCAACTCCGACAGTGATCGCGCCGGACGCGGATCGCAGCTCGACCGATCCGGTGGTCGACGGCACGGAGATGTCGCCCGAGCCCGAACTCGCCCGCAGCTCGGTCCGCCGCAGCGTTCTCACCGTGACATCACCCGAACCGGACTTCGCCACGAGCAGGCAGCTGGCCTCCCCGATCCGTACGTCGCCTGACCCGCTGGTCACCTGGGCGGCGTCGCCGCGGACGGCCGCCACGCTGATGTCGCCGCTGGCGGTGTTGCACTGCAGATCGTGGGTGACGTCGAGGCTGATGTCACCCGAGCCGGACTTCGCGCGGATCCTGCCGGCCGGCACGGCCACCCGGATGTCGGCGCTCCCGGTGGTGATGACGTAGTCCAGTCCGGCCGGTGCGCCGAGGCGGAGATGCACCGGATCGGTCTGCCAACTCCGCGGTGGCGCTTCGATCCGCAGCTGGTCGTGTTCTTGTCGGATGTCCATCGTCGCCAGCGTCGACTCGGGAGCGTTGATCGTGCCCTCCACCTGATGATCGTCCGGTCCGGGCTCGACCACGATCGATCCGCTGCCGAAATTCACGACGTTGATCCGCCGGATCCCGTCGTACACGAACGCGTGCGCGCTCATCGGACCCAACCCTGGACCCCGTGGGCGGACTTCCAGCCCTCGCCGCGAGCGGTGGTCCGCAGATCCTCCCGCCGCTCCCGGTGGCCGCGAGTCGTACGCTCGGCGAACGGGCCGCCCGCGCCGAAGACACCGTGCGGGCCGAACGGTCCGTTGAGACCGAAGAAGCCACCGAACTCCGGCGGGCGGGGCGGTGTGGGGGGCAGCGGAGCTTCGCGAGGCCGCTCGATCGCATTCGTGATCGCCCGGACCAGCCAGGCGTTGGTGGAGATGCCGTCCTCGTCGGCGAGCTCCTCGACGCGGGCCTTCACCGATGCGGGCAGGCGCAGGCTGATCCGAGCCAGCGGCTCGTCGTCGGTGTCGGCTGGCGTTTCGATGTCGGACTCTGCCGCTGCGGTGCGGTGCTCGGGGATCAGGAGCGTGGGCTCGCCGCCGCTCGGCGGGATGGTGACCACGAACTGCGGTTCATGGCCGGCCATGCGAAGGTCTACCGATCCGGGGGCCAGCTCGGCACTGATGACTCCAGCCGCGTCGGACAGGGCTTCGATGAGCGCCAGCCGGGTGGAGGCGTCGATCGTGTCGCCCAGCCGGGCGGCGATCGAGCGGGTCTGGTCGTCGGCGAGAGCAGCTGCGGTGTTGACGCCGTCGCGTACCGATTCGACGTAATGATCGAGGTTCATGACGCCATTATGACGTCCTGTGGCGTCATGCTCAAGTCTTTCTGACGTCAGGATGCGCCACACTCGGCGTCGTCATCGGAGTCGTGCCGTGGTCCAGCAGTGTGGGAGCCCGCGAGTCAGCCCTCCCCCCGTCGCACCGATTCCAGCAAGAGCTGGGCGACGTCGATGACCTCCGCTGTCTCGGGAGCCGCCCCGTCGGCCTGCCGGGCCGTCAGCCCGTCAGACAACATGACCCGGCAGAACGGGCATCCGGTCGCGATGGTCGTGGCGCCGGTGGAAAGGGCCTCGTCGGTCCGGGTGAGATTGATCCGTGTGCCGATGCGTTCTTCCATCCACATCCGAGCACCTCCGGCGCCGCAGCAGAACGACCGATCCCGATGCCGGGGCATCTCGGTGAAGGTCGCCTGAGGCAACACCTCCAGCAGCTCCCGCGGCGGGTCGTACACATCGTTGTGTCGCCCCAGGTAGCACGGATCGTGGTAGGTGATCGTCCGCCCCGCGACCGCACCGTCGGGCGGGGACACCGGGGTCAGCCGGCCGTCGCGCACCAGGCGGTTGAGCAGCTGGGTGTGGTGCACCACCTCCAGCTCGATCCCCACCTGCGGGTACTCGTTCTTGAGGGTGTTCAGGCAGTGCGCACAGGTCACCACGACCTTGCCGGCCCGCGCCTCGCGCAGGGTCTCCGCATTCTCCAGCGCGAGCTGCTGGAACACGAACTCGTTGCCGGCCCGCCGGGCCGGGTCACCCGTACAGGTCTCGCCGTTGCCGAGCACCGCGAAACTGACGCCGGCCGTGTGCAGCAGCTCAGCCACCGCCTGCGTGGTCTTCTTGGCCCGGTCCTCGTAGGCGCCGGCGCAGCCCACCCAGAACAGATACTCGACCTCGCTCAGGTCCTCCACGTCCTCCCCCACGACGGGAACGTCGAAGGACAAGGACTTGGCCCAGTCCATCCGCTGGCGTGGGCTGGCGTTCCAGGGGTTGCCCTTGTTCTCCAGGCCCTTGAACAGCCCGTTCAGTTCGTTGGGGAACTCCGACTCCATCAGCACCTGGAATCGCCGCATGTCGAGGATGTGGTCGACGTGCTCGATGTCCACCGGGCACTGCTGGACGCACGCCCCGCAGGTCGTGCACGACCAGAGGACGTCCGGGTCGACCACACCGGCCAGACCGTCGCTCACCTGGATCGGTCCGACAAGTGGCCGCACGCCCTCCGCCTGCACCGCTGCGGGCAGACCACCGCGAGCCGACTCGGCGGCCTGGAGATAGGGAGCCTTGGCGTACGCGTGCTCCCGTAGCCCCATGATCAGCAGCTTGGGCGATAGCGGCTTGTCGGTGTTCCACGCCGGGCACTGGCTCTGGCAGCGGCCACACTCGGTGCAGCTGGTGAAGTCGAGCAACCCCTTCCAGCTGAAGTCCTCCAGCTTGCCCACCCCGAGACTGGCGTCGGCGTCGAGGTCTTCGATCTCGGAGAAGTCGACCGGGGTGCCCGCGACCGCGATCGGCTGCAGCGCACCGAGCGCCGGTCGCCCTGAGGCCTCCCGCTTGAACCACACGTTGGGCCAGACCGTGAACCGGTGCCAGGCCACGCCCATGGTCAGATGCAGCCCCAGCACCGCGAACCACGCCATCGAGATGACGATCTTCACGGCGGCCAGCACGACGATTCCCGCCTCCAGCGTTTCGGCCGGGATGCCGTCCGGCAGCAGGAACCAGGTCAACGGGAAGTGCCACCGCGACGTCTCCGAGCCGAGCAGCTGGTATTCCATCGCCCGCAGGAACAACACGCAGAGCACGATGCCGAGGATGGTGAGCTCGACGTAGACCGCTTGCCAGGTGCGGGAGCCGAAGAACCGCGACGCCCGCGACGTGCCCTTGGTTGCGCGGACGACCATCAAGAAGACGATGCAGATCAGTCCGGCCCACGCGATGATCTCGCTCGCCCACTCGTACACCACCCAGTGGCCGATCAGCGGGAGCGCGAAAGTGGGGTCGAACAGTTGCCCGTAGGCGGTGATCAGGGTGAAGAACAGCGCGCCGAAGGCGATGAAGACGAACCAATGCGCGATCCCGATCGCGTTCCACTGGCGCATGCGTGTGTGGGCCAGCGTCTCGGTGAGCATGTGCTTCCACCGGTCGCCGGGGCGGTCGCGGCGACCCGGCAGCGGACCACCGAGCTTGACCACGCCGACGATGGCGGACACCGCCCGGGCGAACAGGAACACCCCGACGACCGAGACGGCCAGGGCCACCACGACGGGGACGACCAACACGCGCATACCTCCCGGCTCGGTGGTCTGTCCGCCGAGCGTGCACACACCATAGACGCAGCCGCCGACAAGGCTCGGCTCCGCCGGTGCGGACGCGATCGGGCTCGGCCCGACCCGAGCCCGCGGCCCCCGCCGCGGGGCGCTACGGGAAAGTGTCGGGCCCGCTGGTTAGGGTCGATGCGACGAGTCGCCGCTGCGGGTGGTGGCGCAACACCTGGGGATCACGCGTGATCGAGTTCGAATCCGTGAGCAAGACCTACCGGGACGGCACCCACGCGGTGTCGGACCTGAGCCTCGTCGTGCCTTCCGGGCAGATCACCGTGTTCGTGGGACCGTCGGGCTGTGGTAAAACCACTACCCTGCGGATGGTCAACCGCATGCTGGAGCCCACGTCCGGGCGCATCCTGTGGGACGGGGAACCGCTGAAGTCGAAGCGCAGGACCACCTTGCGCCGCCAGATGGGCTACGTCATCCAGTCCGGCGGTCTGTTCCCGCATCGCACCGTGCTGGAGAACATCGGCACCGTGCCGACTCTGCTGGGCTGGAGCAAGACGAAGACGCGCTCCCGGGCGGTCGAGCTGCTCGACGCGGTCGGGTTGGACCGCAAGCTGGGGGATCGCTATCCCGGTCAGCTCTCCGGTGGGCAGCAGCAGCGGGTAGGGGTCGCGCGAGCCTTGGCCGCTGATCCGCTGGTGCTGTTGATGGATGAGCCGTTCTCTGCGGTCGACCCCGTGGTGCGCGCCGAGCTGCACGAGTTCTTCCTGGATCTCCAGCGCGAACTCAGCAAGACCATCATCATGATCACCCACGACATCGATGAGGCGATCAAGCTCGGCGACCAGGTGGCGATCCTCCGGGTCGGCGGCCGGCTGGCCCAGTCCGGCACGCCGGAGGAGCTGCTGGAAGAACCGGCCGACCCGTTCGTCGAGGGGTTCGTCGGCAAGGACCGTGGCTACCGGGCGTTGTCGTTCATGCCCGCCTCGACACTCGAGATCGGAGCCGTCCGTGTCGTCCGGGACGCCTCGGCTGTGCAAGAGGAGGGACCGGTGCTGGTGGTGGACGCAGACGCTGCGCCGCAGGGCTGGGTGGATCCGGACCGCGGTCAGCATCTACTACGGATGGGCGCCCTGTTCGATCCGCGAACCGACACACTCCGGGTGGCCCTCGACTCCGCCCTCACCTCCCCAGTCGGCTTGGCGGTCGCCGTCAATCGCGACACCGGGCGGTACGTCGGAGTCGTCCGGGCCGACGACATCCTGGCCCAGGTGGCCGATGCGCGTGCGGCACTGGACGAGCCCGCGCCGACCGAGGAGGGTGCGAGCGGGTCGATCCACAGCCCGGCCGACTCGACACCCCCAGGTCCGGACGCCGACGATCCGACGGCTGCTCGGTCCGCTCCCGACGTCCGGCCCGATCCCGGGTCCGAACCGAAGAAGGCTGGATCTGAGATCACCCAGCCCGCACCCCATCAGCAGGCCGGCGACGCCGGATCCGAGGGTGACGAGCGGGGGTCGGGTGAGCCGGTCGACCAGCCGCCGACGGCCCGGCCTGCATCCGCCGACGGCGAGTTCGACGAATCGGGCGGCCGATGAACCTCGACTGGCAGTGGATCCAACGCAACACCGCCTTGATCCTGAATCTGCTGGGGCAGCATGTCGTGCTCTCGATCGTCCCGGTGCTGATCGCGTTGGTCGTCTCGCTGCCCCTGGGGTTCGCCGTGTTCAGGACCGGACGGGCCGCGAACCTGTTGCTCGCCCTTACCGGCGTGATCTACGCGATCCCGTCGTTGGCCTTGTTCGTCGCGATGCCGTTGATCCTCGGCACGAAGATCCTCAATCCGGTGAATGTCGCGGCCGCACTGGCGGTCTACTCGATCGCCCTGCTGGTCCGCAGTGTCGTCGACGGGCTCCGATCGGTCCCCGAGGCGGTGAAGCAGTCTGCTGAGGCGATGGGTTACGGCTGGCTGCGACGGTTGATCTCGGTGGAGATGCCGATCGCCATGCCGGTCATCTTCGCCGGACTCCGCGTGGTGACCGTGTCAAACATCGCGCTGGTCAGCGTCGCGGCCGTCGTCGGCAGCGGGGCGCTCGGTCAGCTGTTCGACCGGGGCCTGTCCAGCTACTTCTACACCCCGATCATCGTCGGGCTGGTGCTGAGCTTGGCGCTGGCCCTCCTGGCCGACGGGCTGATCCTGCTGATCCAGCGCGGCACTCTGCCGTGGCTTCGGGGAGGGAGGGCGGCGTGAACCTCTTCTCCTACCTGACCGACCCTGCCAACTGGGGACCGGATGGCATCATCACCAAGCTGCTCCTGGAGCACCTTTACTACACGATCGCGGCGGTCGCGATCGCGGCGGTGATCGCCATCCCGGTCGGCATACTCGTCGGTCACACCGGGCGAGGCTCGTTCCTGGTGGTGGGGGTGAGCAACTCGGCCCGGGCCATCCCGAGCCTTGGCCTGCTGATCCTCGCCGTGCTCGCGCTGGGGACCGGCAAAGGCCCCATCGTCGGCGTGCTGGCCATCTTGGCGCTGCCGTCGATTCTGACGGGCACGGCCACCGGAATAGGCTCGGCCGATCCAGAAGCCGTCCACGCCGCTCGGGCGATGGGGATGACCGGCGGACAGATCGTCGGCAAGGTCGAGTGGCCGCTGGCCCTGCCGCTGGTGATCTCGGGGCTGCGGACCGCAACGCTGCAGGTCGTCGCCACCGCCACCGTCGCCGCGTTCGCGGCAGGAGGCGGTCTGGGTCAGCTGCTGATCAGCGGTCAGGCCAGCCAGAACTATCCTCAGATGTTCGCAGGGGCGGTCCTGGTGGCCGTGCTGGCGATCGTGTTCGACCTGCTGCTCGGGGCGTTGGGCTGGCTGGCCGGACGCCGGACCCATCCACCGTCCAAGACGCCCCGCACCCGCGTGGCTGTCGCTACATAACCTAGTTCTCAGCTAGGGGAACCCTCCAGACGGGAGTCGTCATGAAATTCAGCACGCGCATCGCCGGGGTGGGTGTCGGCCTGGCCGCACTCCTGCTGACCGCCTGCGGGGGCGGCGGATCGAACCCGCTCGCCGAGACTTCGTCGGCTCCGGCAGCTTCGGGATCGGCCGGCGCACCGATCATCGTCGGCTCCGCCGGATTCGAGGAGTCGCAGATCATCGCCGAGCTATATGCGCAGGCCATGAAGGCGAAGGGTCTCAACGTCTCCACCAAGCCCTCGATCGGCGCGCGCGAGGTCTACATCAAGGCTCTCCAGGACAACTCGATCTCCGTGGTCCCGGAGTACACCGGCAACCTGCTGCTGTATTTCGACAAGAACGCCACCGCGACCACCGCCGAAGAGGTCGAGAAGGCGCTACCGGACGCTCTGCCGAACGGTCTGAAGACGCTCGACACGTCTGCGGCGGTCGACCAGGACGTGTACGTGGTAACCAAGGACTTCGCCAGCAAGAACGGGATCACCTCGATCCCCAATCTGGCCAAGGTGGCGCCCAACTCGACATTGGGTGGGCCGTCCGAGCTCGAGCAGCGACCGTACGGTCCGCCGGGGCTGGAGAAGGTGTACGGCGTGAAGTTCAAGGCTTTCCAGCCGTACGACAAACTGCCGGTCAAGGTGGCCGACCTCAACGCGGGCAAGATCCAGGTGGCGACCTTCTTCACCACCGACTCGGCGATCGCCGAGAACGGGTACGTCCAGCTGAAGGACCCGAAGTCGCTGATCCTCCCGCAGAACGTCGTGCCGCTGGTCCGCTCCGAAGTGGCTGGCAACCAGACCGCGGTGGACGCCATCAATGCCGTGCAGGCCGCGCTGACCACGGACGATCTGGTGGCCCTCGACAAGGCGGTCATTTCCGACCACCAAGATCCCGACCAGGTCGCCGGTGAGTGGCTGAAGTCGAAGGGTCTCGCCTGAGTCTCAGCCCGATCGACCCCCGTTCCCCGAAAGTGTGAGCGAACGACAGCGACACGCCGATGAGCGCTGTCGTTCGCGCACAGTTTGCCGGGCTTGAGCAGCAGACGGCACCGCTGATCGCCCTCGACCGCGACCCCGTGTCTGGTGGTACTCGTCGACGGACTCGGCTCGGGCGAAGCGGTCACCAAAGCGTGCTGGCCGGTTCCGCGCCTGCGCGGGATCTGCCGGTGTCGTGTGTGTGTGTCGTGGGTGTGTCGTCCGGTGGCGGCGGCTCACCGACGTGGCGTCGGTCTCATCGCACGCTGCGGCGGACCGGCGGTCTCGGCGGGCTGTGGAACAGTTGGCCTCGTCCGACACCGTCCGGTGAGAGCGAGCGATGGCCCAGAAGCAAGCGCAGAAGCAACCGCAGGATCTGTACGCGCAACGGCTGAAGCAGCTGACGTCGACCGTCCAGCGCATCCGGGGCTGGGTCGGTTCCGACCCGTCGCGGTCGGCGGAACTGGGGGACGCGCTGGTGGAGCTCACGGCGCACCGGTTGCTCGGGCACGCGTACGGGGATGCCGCGCCCGATGCCCAGGAGTCGGTGGTCCTGTCGGGCAAGCTGGTCTCCGCGCACGGTCCGATCGGACCGTACACACCGGTTGCGGACGCGGTGCGTTACTTCACGGCGGCCGTTCACCTGGCGGCGATCCAGGCCGGCGTAGGACTGCACGATGCGGCCGGCCAGACGATGCGTTCGACCATCGAGTGGCAGGAGCAGCTGCGTAGGCACCTGACCATCACCGAGCAGCTTCTGCCCGGTACGGCGGCCTGGGCGTTGATGGCCCAAGCGCGCGGAGCGCTGGAAGCCGGTGACATCGAGGCCGCCAACGCGGCCGCGGATGCCGCGCTGGACCGGAGCGTCGAGGGCGGCCTCACCGAGCTGCCGGACGCGTATGTGGCGATGGACGTCCACCGCGTCGTTGCCGACGTGCGCTGGGCGTCGGGCCGGATCGCCGACGCTCTCGCTCACGACGAGTTGGCCCGCGAGCAGTATGAGCGCGTTGTCGACGGGCGGCTGGCCACGCCGGCACGACTCAGTCCGGCGCTGCTGGCTCGACTGAGCGAGCCGCTGTTCCCGCTCACCCGGGTGGTCGCCGACCGGTTGATCGGTGGTGGGGAGTACGACCGCGGCCTGTTCGTCCGTCGTGGGCTGATCCAGACGCTCCGAGGTCTGACCAAGCGCCTGGGGCAGAGCGGGACCGCTCAGCTGGCCCGGTCGTTGGATGATCTCGCGGCTGATCTGCGGCTGGCAGGTCGTGAGAACGAGGCCGTGCTGGCCGAGGACGAGGCGGCCTCGGTCGCCTCGACACTCACCGACGAGCTCGGGGAGACGGTGCGGGGCGAGCTGGGCGCCTCCGGCGGACGGCCGGATCGCCGGCCCGGTCGGCACGAGCCGCTGGAGAGCTGGCCTCGCCTGGACCCCGAACGGGCGTTGGCCGCCTCGACGGCGGGTGCCGCCGCCGGTTCGACCGCAGCTGCCGAGGCGGAGTTGCTCCGGCTGGCCGAGGAGCGCGCCGCCGCCGAGCGCCTGGAAGCGCAGGGGTTGGAGGAGGAGCGTCAGGCTCGGGCGCGTCATGAACTGGTGCGGCGCGAGGCGGAGCGGGCCGAGGCCGACCGCCGGGAGGCGGAGCGGGCCGAGGCCGCACGGCGCGAGCAGGAGCGACTCTCGGCCGAACGTGCTGCCGCGGAGCGCGCCGAGGCGGAACGTCGGGCTGCGGAGGAGGAGGCCGCCCGCCGGGAGACCAAGCGCCGGCGCGAGGAGCGACTTGAGGCGCACCGGTTGGAGGAGGAGCGGCTGGCCGCCGAACGTGCGGCTGCGGAGCGCGCCGAGGCTGAACGGCTCGAGGCCGAGGCTGCCGCGGCCGAGGCTGCCGCCCGCGCCGAGGCAGAGGCCGAACGCCTGGATCTGGAGCGATTGGCCGCCGAATTGGCGGAGCTCGAGCGAGCCGAGGCTGAGGCGGCTCAGGAGGCGGAGCGTCGGCGAGTCGCCGCCGAACAGGCCGAGCAGGCGGAGCGGGAGCGCTTGCAGCGTGAGCGGCTCGAGCATGAGGAGGCTGAGCGATTCGAGGCCGATCGGTTGGCTGCTGAGCAGGCCGAGCGCGAGCGATTGGAGCGTGAAACGGCTGAGCGGGCTGCGGTCGAGCGCGCGGAGGCTGAGCGTCGCGCTTGGGAGGAGGCCGAGCGGGCCGAGCGTGAGCGAGAAGCGGCTGAGCAGGCGGAGCTGGAGCGTGTTGAACGTGAGCGGCGCGAGCGTGAGGAGGCAGAGCGGGTTGCTGCCGAGCAGGCTGAGGCTGAGCGGTTGGCGGCCGAGCAGGCTGAGCGGGAGCGGCTCGAACGCGATGAGGCCGAGCGGGCTGCTGCTGAGCGGGCTGAGGCGGAGCGGGCGGCTGAGCAGGCGGAGCGGGAGCGGGTCGAGCGTGAGGCGGCCGAACGTGAAGCTGCCGAGTTGGCCGAGCGTGCGGAAGCGGAGCAGGCGGAGCGCGAGCGGGTCGAGCAGGAGCGGCAGGTTGCGGAGTGGTTGGAGGGTGAGCGTCGCGCCCGCGAGGAGGCCGAGCGGGCCGAGCGTGAGCGTGAAGAGGCTGAGCGGTGGGCTGCCGAGCAGGCTGAGCGGGAGCGGCTCGAACGCGAGGCAGCCGAGCACGCTGCTGCTGAGTCTGCTGAGGCGGAGCGGTTGGCTGAGCAGGCGGAGCGGGAGCGCGTCGAGCGCGAGCGGATCGAGCGAGAGGCTGCGCAGCTTGCTGAGGCGGACCGGGCTCGGGCGGAGCGGCTGGCCGCTGAACAGGCCGCTGCTGACACAGGGCACGTGCGGGAGCAGCCCGAGCCTCAGCCGACCGAGCCCAGCCCGGCGGTCCCGCAGATCCCCGATGAGCTCGATCTGGCGATTCGTGAGTGGCAGCAGGCCAAGGCTGCGGGCGAGCGCCGCCGCTCCAGGGCGGCCAACGAGCTGGTCGTCGAGCTGCTGCGGCCACGCGCCGCGGCGGAACCGCGAGCGTACGGTCCCCAGCTGATCGACGCGCTCGAGCAGCTGTCCTCCATCCGGCTCCGCACGGGCGACATCTTCGGCGCCCGCGCGCCGTCGCGGGAGGCCAAGGCGCTGGCCAAGTCCCTGGGACTGTGAGTCAGGGTTACCCCTGATCTTGGACGGGTAGCGAGCGGGTCGACCTACTCTGGAATGACACCCGCCGAAAACGAGACAAGGAGCACCCGCCGATGAGCCTGGTCAAGGGCCTTCTCAAGGGCGCTGTGATAGCCAAGGTCGTGCAAGTCGCGACCCGCGAGCTCTCCAAGCCCGAGAACCAGCGCAAGATCCGCGAGGGTCTGGGCAAGATCACTCGCCCGCGCTGATCAAGTACCCCAGTTCGCGAGTTGTCAGGTCGTCGGAGGGCCAGAGCCCTCTGACAACCTGACAAGTCTCGGTGATCAGTCCTCCGGAGGCGTCTCCAACTTCTGCTCGTCCCGCGCAGCCCAGTCCAGCAGGGTATCCAGCGGGTACGGATGATCGTCGATGTCGTAGTGCAGGTCGCCGAGCTCGGCGTACCGCGCCGGCATCGTGGCGATCGTGAAGTCGCCGGGCTCGGCCTCGGCGATCTCCTGCCAGCGCACCGGTGCGGACACCCGACCCTCGGGCGTGCCGCGGACCGAGTAGGCGCTGGCGATGGTGTGGTCCCGCGCGTTCTGGTTGTAGTCGACGAAGATCGAATCGGGTCGCCGGTCCTTGCGCCACCAGGTCAGATCCACCAGCTCCGGTGCACGCCGCTCGATCTCCCGGGCGAAGGCCAGCGCTGCTCGGCGTACGTCGGTGAAGCCGTGCTCCGGCGGGATCCGAACGTACACATGGAGTCCCTTGCCACCCGACGTCTTCGGGTAGCCGATCGCGCCGAGCTCGTCGAGCACCTCGTGCACCACCTCCGAGGTCCGCCGGACGTCGGCGTAGCTCGCCTCCGGCATCGGGTCGAGATCGATCCGCCACTCGTCGGGCTTCTCGGTGTCGTCGCGTCGCGAGTTCCAGGGATGGAACTCCACGGTGGACATCTGCACCGCCCAGACCACATCGGCCGGATGGCTCACGCACAGCTCGTCGGCGTAGCGGTTGAACCGTGGGAAGTGCACCCGCACCGTCTCGATCCAGTCGGGAGCACCCTTGGGCAAACGCTTCTGGTGCACCTTCTCGCCGTCCACGCCGTCAGGGAACCGGTGCAGCATGCAGGGCCGGTGGTAGAGCGCATTGACGATACCGTCGGCCACCGACAGGTAGTACCGGGCGAGGTCGAGCTTCGTCTCACCACGCGCCGAGAAGTAGACCCGGCCCGGGTTGCTGATCTTGACCAGCCGGTCGCCGATCTCGAGCTCGAACCGCTCCGGGGTCGCCATGAGCCGACCCTACTTCGTCGTCGATGATCGCGTCAGGCGAGGAGGATCCGGGTCCAGGTGTCCACGTGCGCGGCGATGTAGTCCGCCGCCGGTCCCCAGTGCTCGGCGTGGCCCTCGGCATGCAGCCGCGCCCAGGGTTGCAGCCCGGTGGCGGCTCCCCGGACCAGCAGCTCGTACATCCCCCTGGTGTGATCGCGGGCGGCGATCATCAGACCGGCCCGGTCGGCGGCGGACAACTCGTAACCATCGGCCAGCGATCGCAACCGCAGCCCGTCGCGCTCGGGATCGCCGTCCGGGTGCAGCGGTACGAAGCTGTGCGCGGCGTAACCCAGGTCCCACAGCCGCGACCCGGGGCCTGCGCCGTCCCAGTCGATGAAGACCCAATGGTCGCCGTCGCGGACGAGGTTCCAGGGTGCGAGGTCGTGATGGCAGACGAGCTCCTCGCGGTCGGGTGCAATGACCACGTCCCAGTGGGCGTACGGCGGCGGCCGGAACCCGGCCAGTGCGTCGTGCAGGGAGCGGATCAGGGTGCCGAGCCGATGGAGCTCGTCCACAGTCATCGGCGGCAAGGTGTCGGCGAGCTGTCCGGGGACGTACGTGAGCTGCTGGCGTCCCTGCCCGTCCAACCCGAGCCACCGTGGCGCGCTGTCGCAGCCGACCACTTCCAGATGGCGGAGCAGGGCACCGACCGCTGGCGTGGCGGCCGTGGCCGGCTTGTGCACTACGTCTCCGATTCTGAGGACCTCTTCAGCCACGTTGCCACCGGCCAACCGCTCGGTCTGCTCCACGGTTCGTTCCCTCCGGGTCGGGTCATGCGCACCGTAAGCCCGGCCTGCAGACGCGAAGAATTCAGGGGGTGGGGGAGCGGCGGTGCATGAGTTGACGCAGGGCGAGAAAGCGGACCACGGTGGCCACCGCGTTGGCCAGGACGAGCACGGTCACCTCGACCCACCGGGCGGGTTCGGGTGAGACGGTGTGCAGCAACCACAGCGACCCGCTGGTCAGCGCCAGCCCGACGCCGAAGGCGATCAGCCCGCCGGCCTGGTGCTTGATCAACGACCTGCGCCCGATGACGCCGAAGGTGAGCCGGCGATTCGTTGCTGTGTTGGCGATCGCGGTGATCAACAGGGCGGCCAGGTTCGCCGCCTGCGGGCCGGCGATCTCCCGCAATCCGAGATAGATCACGAAGTAGGCGAGGGTGCTGAGCACCCCGACCGCGCCGAATCTGATCAACTGGTCCAACAGGCCGCGAGGCACACCGGGGACCGTGGACGGCAGCTCGTCACGGATGGCAAGCTCGCTGCGGAGCCGATCGATGGGGATCCGCGCCGTCAGCAGGCCGCGGGCCAGCCGGGCGATCCCGGCCAGGTCCTCGCGCGCGGTCTGCATGATATCCACCCGGCTGTCCGGGTCGTCGGTCCAGTCCACCGGAACCTCGTGGATCCGCAGACCGGAGCGCTGCGCCAGCACCAGCAGCTCGGTGTCGAAGAACCAGTTGTCGTCCTCGATCAACGGGAGCAGCCGGGCCGCCACGTCCCCGCGGATCGCCTTGAAACCACACTGGGCATCGGAAAACGAGGCGGCCAGGCCGCCCTTCAAGATCAGGTTGTACGTGCGCGAGATCAACTCACGCTTCGGTCCGCGGACGACCCGGCTGGCCGATGCCAGCCGCGTCCCAATGGCCAGATCGGAGTGGCCGGAGATCAACGGGGCGACCAGCGGCAGCAGGGCGCGCAGGTCCGTCGACAGATCCACATCCATGTACGCGAGGACCGGTGCCGGCGACGACGACCAGACCGCCTTGAGCGCTCGCCCTCGGCCCTTCCGGGCGAGGCGCACCACCCGGACCCGCGGCAGGTCACCGGCCACAGCGGTGGCCACCTGCCAGGTGGTGTCGGTGCTGGCATTGTCGGCGATGGTGATGGAGTAGGCGTACGGCAGGTGGTCGCGGAGGTACGCGTCCAGCCGACGGACCGACGGCTCCAGATCACGTTCCTCGTTGTGGACCGGTACGACGATGTCGACCACCGCGTCGACCTGCGGACCGTTCGCGGTGGCGAGCCGGCCGAGATCATCGGGCGTGTTCGTCGGATCGGCCGATGCGGCGGTGATCGTCATGATCATCACCCTCGGCGCGCGCGCTGTGCCGACCGTGGGGTCGCACTGTGCCCCCCATGTGAACCCGCGCGGTCTCGGGTCCGGCCTGCCAGAGCGCGGGTCCGGCGGTCAGGGCTTCAGGGTCCGGCGGTCAGGGCTTCAGGCCCGGCGGTCAGCGGTGCTTCAGCCAGGCCAGCACGGCCAACACCCGCCGGTTGTCGGCACCGGCGTCGATCAGATCGATCTTGGTGAAGATGTTGCCGATGTGCTTCTCTACCGCGCCGGGGGAGATCACCAGCCGGTCGGCGATGGCGGTGTTGCTGCGACCCTCGGCCATCAAGGAGAGCACCTGGCGTTCGCGCGGGGTGAGGCGCTCGAGAGGATCGGCGCGCCGCGACACCAGCAGCTGGGCGACGACCTCGGGGTCGAGCACGGTGCCGCCGCCGCGGATGGTCACGAGCGCGTCGGTCAGGGTGTCGAGGGAGGAGACGCGGTCCTTCAGCAGATAGCCGACACCACCCCTGCCGTCGGAGAGGAGGGCGTCGGCATAGCTCTTCTCGATGTACGCCGAGAGCAGGAGGACACCCATGCTCGGCACCGCGGCCCTCGCCGCGACCGCAGCCCGCAGCCCGTCATCGGTCATCGACGGTGGCATCCTGATGTCCACCACCGCTACCTCGGGTCGCTGCTCGATAGCCGCTGCGACCAGGCTCGGCGCGTCGCCGACCGCGGCCACGACCGTATGGCCGGCCTCGTCGAGCAGCCGGAGCAGACCTTCCCGCAACAACACCGAGTCGTCGGCGACCACCACACGCATCGCCTGGCATTCAACCACCGCCGGTGTAGCGGTGTCGCGACCGGCGCCGGCCGGAGCGAGATCGAGCGAGTCCGCCCCGGCCGCCGGCGTACGCCGAGCAGGACCCTTCGTCCGCCGCTCACCCGGCGATCGCCGGGATGGTCGCCGTGATCTGGGTCGGCCCACCCGGCGGTGAGGTGACGGTCAACGCGCCGTCGATCCCGGCCAACCGGTGGGCCAGACCCGCCAGACCGTGCCCGCGCGACAGCGAGGCGCCGCCCATGCCGTCGTCGGTCACCGCGATCACCACCACGCCGCCGACCTGGTGGATCTCCACGCTGCAGTGGGTCGCCGCACTGTGCTTCTCCATGTTGGCCAGGGACTCGGCCACCACGAAATAGGCCGCGTTGCGAGCCGCGTCGCTCAACATCACTTCGCCGACGTCGACGGTCGTCGGCACCGTGTCACGGGCGGCCAGGGTGGTGATCGCCGCCTGCAGACCCTGCTCGGTGAGGATCGGCGGGGCGATTCCGCGCGACAGCTGCCGGATCTCGCTCAGGGCCTCCTGGGACTGCTGGAAGGCCTCGTCCAGCAGGGCCCGGGCCCGTTCGGGATCGGTGTCCATCCGCCGCTGGGCGCTGGAGATATCCATCCCCAGCCGGACGAGCCGCTGCTGCGGGCCATCGTGCAGATCACGCTCCAACCGGCGGAGGGTGTGCACCTCCGCCTCGCCCGCCGCGCTGCGGCTCTCGGTCAACTGATCGACCCTGCGGCGCAGTGCGCCCCGTTCGTCGACGAGCAGGATCCGCGCCACGAAGCCGTTGAGCCTGACCAGCCCGTGCAGCATGGCCGGCGAGCTGACCAATAGCGCACCCCCGAGCACGGACTGCACAGCGACCTCCGGCAGCCGGCCGGGGAAGCCGAGCAGGTTCGCCAGGCCCTCGGTTCCGTCCTGGGGGAGATAGCGACTCCAGAACCAGTAGGTGACGCCGCCCAGGCCGGCCGCCACCCAGCTGACGGCGACGGAGAAGGAGAAGGTGGTGACGACGAAGCCGACCGGGACATACAACAGATCCCGCCACGACTGGACGTCCTTGAGCCGGCTCAGCACCCGAAAGCCCGAACCGGCCGGCGGGTACGTCGTGGCCGGCAGGTCGACCCCGGCGAAGCGCAGGATCTGCTTGCTCACCCGCGCGGTGCCGCCCGCCACGACCAGGCACCCGACGAGGACGAACAGGCCGCCGACCACGACGGCGAGCGAGACGCCAAGACTGAACAGGGCTGTGCAGAGCACGAACGCGACCAGCGAGACGCCGAACAGCGCACAGATCGCGGCCAGGTTGCGACCGGTGTTGCGGATCATCGCCAGCGCCGGTTCGTCGCCGGCCGGCGGAGCAGCGTCGGGATCGGCATCGGCGTGGCGGGGATCGAACCAATGGGCATCGTCGGTTCCAGGGGGCAGCGGGTAGAGCAGGAAGTCGGGCGTCTGGGCCCCGGCGGGCAGGTCGTCGCGGACGTCGGTGGTCATGCCTCAACCCTCGTACGCGGGCGAGGCCGGCGCGATCAGGCTATCCGGCCGATTCGGTCGGGGGATATCCCCACCATCCCGGCGACCGGCTCGACCCTGACGCCTGCAACGGGCGCCCAGGCCGGATGGCCGGATCAGCGAGCGGCGGAGGGCGTCGCCGCGGGGGCCAGCGGCAGCGTCACCGTGAACCTGGTCCGACCCGGAGCGCTCTCCACCCTGACCCGACCGTGATGCGCCTCGACCACGGCCGCCACGATCGCCAGACCCAGACCCGTGCTGGTGCCCCGCTCGCCGCCCGCCGCGCGGACCCGGCTGGTGTCGGCCCGGGTGAAGCGCTCGAACACGCTGTCGCGCACGTTGGCCGGGATGCCGGGGCCGTTGTCGCTGACCGTCAGCACGGCCTCGCCATCGACCACGGCGAGGCCAGTCTCGACCCGGGTTCCGGGCGGGGTGTGCGTACGGGCGTTCGCCAGCAGGTTGGCCACGACCTGGTGCAACCGGTGCCGGTCGCCCAGGGCCTCGACCGGCTCATCGGGCAGCGACAGCGCCCAGCTGTGGTCCGGGCCGGCGGCACGGGCGTCGCTGACGGCGTTGAGAGCGATCTCGGTCAGATCCGTCGGGCCGACCTCGATCGCCGGACCGGAGTCCAGCCGTGCCAGCAGCAGGAGGTCTTCGACCAACCGCGACATGCGCTCGGCCTCGGCCTCGACCCGGCCGATCGCGTACGCCGCGTCCGGCGGCAGATCCTCTCCGCTGCGGCGGGTCAGCTCCGCATAGCCGCGGATCGCGGCCAGCGGGTTGCGCAGTTCGTGGGAGGCGTCCGCGACGAACTGACGGACCTTGGACTCGCTGGCCTGGCGCGCCTCCAGGGCGCCGGCCACGTTGGCCAGCATGTGGTTGATCGCCAGCCCGACCCGGCCCACCTCGGAGCGGGGATCGGTGTCCTCGGGCGGCACGCGGACGGCCAGAGCGACCTCGCCCCGGTCCAACTCGAGCGTGGAGACCTGTTGTGCGGTGGCGGCGACCCGGTTGAGGGGTCGCAGGCTGCGCTCGACCAGCGCCCGGGAGGCGAAAACGGTACCCACGATGGCGAGCAGCGACAAGACGCCGGCCAGCCCCAGCAGCTGGATGATCGTCTTGTCGACGTCGTTCAGCGGCAGGCCGGCGACCAAGATGCCGCGACTGCCGTCGACGAAGGTGACCTCGAAACCGACCACCCGATAGTGCCCCAGGCCGCCGAGCACCGCGCCGGACGGGCGCCCGTCGATCGGGATGCCGTGCAGCTCCTCGGTGACCTGGTCGCCGAGCGGAACGATCCGGCCGAAGCGGCCATTGGTGCTGCCCTGGTCGCTGAGCCGCCCTTCCTGCAGGACGTCGCCATTGCCGTCGTAGACCACGATCACGGTGTTGAACGGCTGGCCCGGTCCGAGCAGCCGGTCCAGCCGGCCCGACCCACCCGGACCGTTGATCCGGCCGATCACCGCGTTGAGCTGAGCGTCGACGGTCCGCAGCAGCAGCTGCCGGGTGGCCAGCGCGGTGGTGGCGGTGATCAGCAGCGCGGTCAGCGCGACGAGGGCGGTCACCCGGATCACCAGGCGCCGGCCCAGGGTGCCCCGCGCGAACGGTCCGGGGGTCCCGAGGTCCCCGCCGGCGCCGTCGGCCTGCGCGGCGCCGGACGCGTTCGGGGGGGCGCCCGCGCTCAGCATGTCGCGCGGTGCGGAACTGGCGGTCGTCTCCGGTGGTGTGAGTTCCGGAGCGACGAAGGCGGGCGCGCTCGAGGGTGGACGCTCGTCCGGTGGGCTGCCGGGGGATCGGCCGGTTCCGGGGCGGGGATGGGCCATCAGCCGGCCGGGCGCAGGACGTAACCCGCCCCGCGCATGGTGTGGATCATCGGTGCCCGGTTGGCGTCGATCTTCTTGCGGAGATAGGAGATGTAGAGCTCGACGACGTTGGCCTGACCGCCGAAGTCGTAGTTCCAGACGCGGTCGAGGATCTGCGCCTTCGACAGCACCCGCCGCGGGTTGCGCATCAGATAGCGCAGCAGCTCGAACTCGGTGGCGGTGAGGTTGATCTCCTCACCGCCCCGGGTGACCTCGTGACTGTCCTCGTCCAGCGTCAGGTCGCCGACCACCAGCACCGAGTCGTTCCGGGCCGCACCGGCACCACTGCGCCGCAGTAGAGCCCGCAGCCGAGCGATGACTTCTTCCAGGGAGAACGGCTTGGTCACGTAGTCGTCACCGCCCGCGGTCAGGCCGCCGATGCGGTCCTCGACCGCATCCTTGGCCGTGAGGAAGATGACCGGGACGTCCGGGTCATCGGCGCGGATCCGGCGCATCACCTCCAGGCCGTCGAAGTCGGGCAGCATCATGTCGAGGACGATCGCGTCCGGACGCGTCTCTCGGGCGGCCTTGACCGCCTCGCTGCCGGACGCCGCGGTGGTGACCTGCCAGCCCTCGTACCGCATCGCCATGGATAGCAGCTCGGTCAGGCTCGCTTCGTCGTCCACGGCCAGCACGCGGATGGGGCTGCCGTCGGCGCGCGTGAGCATCTGGCGGTGGTCGTACGTCGTCATGGTGCCAAGGTTCGCACGGTCGGACGTGTGATGACTGTGTCTTTCCTGTGGGCTTGCTGTGAGCTTCGACGCACCGGGCAGCCGCGCCCTGATGGGGCCGTCCTGGTCTGCCTCCGCGCCGCCTCCCGGACAGCGAAACGCCCCCCGGCCGAGCCGGAGGGCGTGACGGGCCAGCGTGGACGCCGGTCGGGGGGACCGCTCAGGAGGGGCGGGAGCCGCTCATCGAGCTTGAACTGCTGTATGCGCTCGGAGGGTTCGGGCTGCCCGGCGCCGGGGTGTACGTGGTCGGGCGGCTGGAGGGAACCGTGGGGGTGGTGCTCGACATGGGAGCTGGTGCGCGGGTCGGACCGCTGCCGACCGGCTCGTCGTCCTCGTCCTCGGTGGTCTTCTTCCGGCGGAACAGCCGGTCGATGGACACTGCGCCGCCACCGAAGACTGCCAGCAACAAGGCCAGCGAGCCGAGCGCGACGTTGTACTCGTAGCCACCGACGTAGGTGTTGTTGATGTCGATCAGCCACGGTCCGCGACGCCAGCTGATGTAGGCGATGATCAGGGCCTGCTGAGCCACCACCGCCAAGGCGACGAGGGGGACCAGGGCGCCGACGACGAGGAAAATGCCGCCGACCAGCTCGAGCACGATCGAACCCCAGGTCGCCCAGTCGGCGTACGGAACGCCGTACTGGGTGAGGTACTCGATCTGGCTCGGCACCTTGCGCCACTGCCAGCGGTCCCATCCGTGCGCGATCAAGATGCCGCCCAGTGCGATGCGGGCGATCAACAGCGCGACGCTGCGCAGGCCGGCCAAGAACTTCACCATGTCAAGACTCCTCATCGGAACAGCTTGCGCTCACGCTACGCAACCGAGTGCAGACTGCCCGGGAACCACGCCGACACAGCGAACGCCGAATCAGCGCGGGGAAGCGGGCGGTGCCTGCGGTCCTCTCTTCAGTGTTGCTCGGCCGGACACCACCAGGTGGTCCGCCCGGCGACGGTGGCGCGGACCAGCTCGGGACCGCAGCGCGGGGCAGTGCCGGCCGGCAGCGCGGAACGGGACGATGGTCCCGATATGAACTCCGCCGTGCCGGATGGCGGACCGGATCGCTCGGCGCAGCGCGCGGCGGAGCTCGGACAGCTCGTCGACGCCCAGCTCGTCGCAGGGCCGTCGCGGTGAAATCCGCGCCTGCCGGAGGGTCTCGTCGGCCAGCAGGTTGCCGATGCCGGCCACGACGGACTGGTCCAGCAGCCGGGCCTTGACCGGTGCGTGTCCGCGGCCGATCCGGAGCGGAACTCGGCCAGGCCGATCTCCCCGGCGTCGGGTCCCCGCTCGTGCAGCGGCAGGTCGAGTCGGACGCGGCCGAGGCGTCGCTTGTCGAACAGCTGCAGTCGGCCGCCGTCGTGGCCGGCACTCCCAGCTATCGGCGTCATCGACGTCGGCGATCCGGCGTCCCAGGGCCGCTGTCTGGATGGTCTGGCGGGCATTCTCCACCTCGGGCAGCTCCGGCATCGGTCCAGTCTGCCCGAGCGGCTCAGGGAGTCTGGTGGCCCAGCGCCTCGACGTACACGCTGTACAGCGAGCGGGACGCGACCATGAACAACCGGTTCTTCTTCACCCCGCCGAAGCACAGATTGGCGCAGGTCTCGGGCAGCAGGATCTTGCCGAGCAGGGTGCCGTCGGGGTGATAGCAGTGCACACCGTCCATAGCTGGCCCGCCGTTGCCGGCCGACGCCCACAGGTGGCCGTCGCGATCGCAGCGGATACCGTCGGATACCCACCCGACGGTGGCCACGAACACCCGGCCGTTCGTGGGCCTCCCGCCGACTAGGTCGAACACGCGGATCTGGCCCACATCGACGACGTACAGCCGGGACTCGTCGGGAGAGAAGCACAACCCGTTCGGCCGGTCCATGCCGCTGATCATCACCTCGGCCTCGCCCGTGACCGCATCGATCCGGTACACGTCCCGCGGCAGCTCCTTGACCGCCCGGTCACCCTCGTAGTGACCCTCGATGCCCCAGCCGGGGTCGGTAAACCAGACCGAGCCGTCGGAATGGGTGATCAGGTCGTTCGGCGCATTGAGCGGCTTGCCGTCGAAGTGGTCGAGCAGCACGGTCACGCGGCCGTCGTGCTCGGTCCGGGTGACCCGGCGCGTCAGGTGCTCGCACGTGATCAGCCGGCCCTGCCGGTCGCGGTAGTTGCCGTTGCTGTTGTTGGCGGGGGCCCGGAAGGTGGTGACCTTACCGGTCTCCTCGATCCAGCGCAGGATGCGGTTGTTCGGGATGTCACTGAACAGCAGATAGCGCCCGTCGCCGAACCACACCGGTCCCTCCAGCCAGCGGCCTCCGGTCCAGAGCCGCTCGACCACCGACGCGTGCACCATCAGCGGCCGAAACCGGTCGTCCACGATCTCGATGGCGGGATCGGGAAACCGGATCGCCGTGCGGTCGGTATCCCAGGCGTACGTCGCTGTCTGCTCCACGCCCCCACCGTACGGGCCGCTCCCCTCCCCGCCCCTCGGCTCCCCGGCCCCGCAGTTCCCCGGCGAGTGTGCGGGAACGACAGCGACACGCCGGTGAAGCCTGTCGCTCCCGCACAGTCCGGGGGCGACGGGGGCCCGCGACCCGAGAGTCAGTCGGAGCTCGGCGATATTCGGGCGGCCTCCTCGGCGGCGACCTCGAGCCTTCGGCGGTACGCGGTCCAGTCGATCTCGTCGTTCCCCGGGAGGTTGCCGTCGTCGTTGCCGGCGCGGCCGTCGATCAGCTCGCGCAGGATGTCGGCCTGCCCGGCATGACGAGCGGTCTCGTCGATCATGTGGACGAGAATCTGGTGCAGGGTCACGTCGCGCCGATCCGGGTGCCACCACCGGACCCACCCTCGCGCATCCAGATCCAGCGCCTCGATGGTCGCGTCGCTGTGCGCGGCGGAGTAGTGGTGCAGCTCGATGATGTCCGCGCGGCTCTCGGTCGCGGTGGCCCACATGTCCGCGTTGACCTCGGCGTCGTCGGCGAGCCACGGCAGCTCCCGATCCGCAGGTCGGCCGAAGGCCTCGCCGAAGTAGCCCAGCTCGACACTCGCCACGTGCTTGACCAAGCCGAGCAGATTCGTGCCGGTCGGGGTCATCGGCCAGCGGACCTCCCGCTCGCCGAGCCCGTCGAGCTTGGCCAGCAACTGGCGGCGTTCCTTGGCCAGGTAGCGGTGCAGGATCTGCTTCGGAGTCTCGCTCATGATCCGACCGTAGCCAGGGGGCGTACGACGGTCCCCGCCCCGCTCAGCAACCTCGGCCCGGCTCAAGCACCGCTCGACCCGGCAAGCACCGCTCAGGCGCCGGGACGGCAACCGAGGCACCGTCTCCAGCAGGTGCCGCGGTGATCCAAAGGGTGCCTGAGCGAAAAGTGCCGTCAGGACGCGTGGGAGGCGGCCGCGCACGGCAGCGGGGCCGCAGCTACGGCCGGTGCAGGTCGAGCACCGAGCCGGCGTGCAGCGAGAAGGTGGTCCAGACGGCGTCCAGGCGGCGCTCGGGCCCCGAGCACACGATTCGGACCGTGTGCGGGGTATCGAGGAACACCAGATCGGCCGCGAAGGTGTCGGGATCGCTCCAGCCGCCGCTTGCGGCGACGGATAGCGGCTCGTCCTGTACCGCCCAGGACCCGCTGCCGACGGCCACGTCGAGAGTCCCGCCAGCGTCGGTGACGCTCAGCCGCCAACCGTCGTCGGACGCCCGCAGCACTGCCTCCCGAAGATCGATCCCCAGCGGGCCGAGCGGGCTTTGCTCGGCATCGGCGGCCGGCGGGGCGAGGAAGGTGGCACCGTCCCAGAGCGACGGGTCGTCCGGATCGGGCTTGCCGGGCCGCGGCGGCAGGGCGGCGCGCGCCAGCCGCTCGGCCAGCCGCTGCTCGGCCTCGACATCGCCCGGCCGGTCCACTGCCGGCAAGACGTGCTCCCAGACCGCGTCGAGGATGCCCTGCATGTCCTCGGTGGCGGCCGTCGTGGCGATCACCATGTCTTGCTCCGGTAGGACGATGCAGAACTGTCCCCACGCGCCATCGCCGCGATAGCCGTGCCGCGCCATCCAGAACTGGAAGCCATAGCCCTGCCGCCAGTCCGGATTCGGCTCGGCCGGATTGTCGACCTGGCGCCTGGTCGCCTCCGCCACCCAGGCCGGGTCGAGGAGTTGATGATCACCCCAGCGGCCACCCTGCAGATACAACTGGCCGAGGCGGGCGATCGCGTCGGTGGTTGCATGCAGTCCGCTGAAGCCGATGTTCTGTCCGGGTGGCTCCTCGATCCAGGCGACGTCGCCGATGCCCAGCGGGTCGAGCAGCCGCGGACGCAGATAGTCCACCAGCGACTGCCCGGCGCGACGCTGGATGATCGCCGCCAGGGTGTACGTGCAGGGCTGGTTATAGGCGAAGATCGTCCCGGGGTCGGCGTCGGGCGGGGTCAGCAAGAACCCGCGGACGAGATCGGTCGGATCCGTGCGCCGGGCCAGATCCAGGGTCTCTGCGGCGTGGCCACTGGCCATCGCCGCGATGTGTCGGACCTTCATCCCGCGGCTGCGCGGATCGGTGATCTCACCGTCGAGTTCGGGGAAGTAGGAAAGCACCGTCGCGTCGAGGTCGAGCAGGCCCTCGGCATGGGCCAGACCCGCTGCGGTGGAGGTGAAGCTCTTGCTCAGCGAGTAGAGCAGCTGGACTCGATCGGCCGCGTACGGTGACCACCAACCTTCGGCGATCACGGCCCCATGCCGCAGCACCACCAGTCCGTGCAACTCGATCTGGGGTGCGTCGTCGATGGCGTCGAGGAAGGCCCCGAGGCCGGCGGCGTCGAAACCCTGGGCGCCGGGGGTGCTGTGGGGCAGATCAGCGGTGGCCATGCTGTGAGGGTAGTAAGTTGTCCGGCGCCCACCGACCGCGGTCCGGCCGTACGACGTCCCGCGGGAGTCGTCAGGCGCCGGCTCGCCGGCGCTCGCTGCGCACCTCGAGCACCCGCGCCACCCACAGAGCCAGCAGCGAGTACATCCCCGCGTCGGCATTGAAGAGGCTGATGATCGTGCTGAGCAGCAGCAACCCGCTGGTCGACCAGGCCCACCCGGCATGAAACGGCGTTGGGACCGCAGCCGCTCTCCGGGCCACCAGACCGATGGCGGTCGTGGTGAGGGACAGCAGGAACATCGTGCCGATGTAGAGCGGAGCGGTGACCGTGGTGAGGTTCCGGCCGACGATGGCGGTCGGGAAGGGCAGGAACGCGATCAGCAGCAGCCAGAGCAGTGTGAGTGAGCTCAACGCGGGCACCTGGCGGTGGCGGCCGGCCAGCGGCCGGATCGCCGTGGCGTGGGCCGACCAAAAGACGAAGATCACCGCGAAGCTGATCACGAACGACAAGAACAGATCCCAGTTCTCGCCGAGGAAGTCGCCGATGTGGCCGGGATCGACCTCGCCGGCCACCTCGACCAGCGGCAAGATCAGCAGCGTCATGGCGATGGCCACCACGGCGTCGACCAGGGCGATGCCACGTTCCACGTCGGGACCGCCGGTTGCGGGGGAGGTGTTGGTGTCCGACATGGCGAGCAATATTCCACATCCCAGAGCGCGTCTCAGGTCCACGCCGCGGTCCGTACGCGCCCTGCGATGGCGAACAGGAACGCCCGTCCCTGCAGCGGATCGGGTGCTCGGCGGGCTCCGTCGCGGCGGTTCCGCGGCCCGCATGGGTTGATCACCCGGCCCTACGCGCGCCGCACCCCACGAACCGGTCGATCTTGAACACGCGTGCCGACGCCGGTCCGTCGTGGTTCGCCCGGCGGGCACCAGCTGGGGCGACCACGAGAGCAGGAGGCCGGTACCGGCGCCGGTGATGACCGAGCTTGACCGGCCGGGTTTCCTCGGCACCGCGCTACAGCGAGGGCTCCCCGCCCGGCGTTCAGCAGCATGAATTCACCCGTCCGACGACCCCTCAGTGCAGTAGCGTCTGTGGGCGACGTGCGCACGAAGGGACATCGATCATGAGTTATCAGGCCCCGTCCGGCTATCCGGTGACCGGAGGCGAGCCGCCCCTGGACCATCCCTGGTACGGGATCGGCTTCGTCGATGCGGTGAAGCGGGCCTTCAAGAAGTATGCGACCTTCCAGGGCCGTGCCAGCCGGGGTGAGTACTGGTGGTGGGCGCTCGCCACAAGCGTCGTCTTCATCGTGTTGAGCGTTCTCGCCGTCGTCTTGATGATCGCGACGTCGCCCGACGGTGGGAGCACGCCAGGAGTCGGTGGCATCGTCGTCTATGTCGTGATCGTCCTCGTCGGTCTAGGCGTGATCGTGCCGAGCATCGCCGTGGCGGTCCGCCGGCTGCATGACGCGGGCTACAGCGGATGGTTCTACCTGCTCAGCCTGATTCCCAGCGTCGGCGGCATCATCTTGCTCGTGCTCTGTGTGATGCCGACCTCGCCCCAGGCCCCCAAGTACGGTCCGCCGATCCCCGAGGGCTGGAATCCCATCTACCCCGGCAGCGCGGCGCCCCAGGGCTACGGCCAGCCGCCGTACGGGCAACAGGGTTACGGGCAGCAGGGGTATGGCCCGCAAGGCTACGGGCAGCAGAGGTATGGCCAGCAGGGGTACGGCCAGCAGGGCTACGGGCAGCCGCCGTACGGGCAGCAGGGGTACGGCCAGCAGGGCTACGGCGAGCAAGACTACGGGCAGCAGGGGGGTCCGACCCGGCCCGGAGACCAGCCGGGATCGGCGGACCCGCCACGTTGAGACGCAACGCCGCCGATCTCCGCCGACCGACACCGCTCCCGGACGGGGGCGGTGTCGCCGTCTCCGGACGTGCTGGCCGAAGGGGCCGGGATGATCAGTCCGATGCGGCGGCGCGAGCCCCATCGAGGTGAGCTCGAGCGGCTTCCTCCAGATGGCTGAGATCGCTGGCGACTGTGACGAAGCTGAAACCGGCGGCCAGCTTGGCCGCCGCATCCTCCCCACTAGGGCAGTAGATTCCGGCCACGATGCTCCGGTCGCCACAGGCGGCGCGGACGCGGTCCAGGGCCCGAGCCAACGCCTCCGCCGCAGCCGGATCACCCGGATAGGCGCCCCCCACACCGAGGGTCAGGTCCGACGGCCCGACGTAGAGCCCGTCCAGGCCGGGCGTCGCCGCGATCCGCTCGACATCGGCCAGTCCGGCCGCGGTCTCGATCATGCCGAGCACGAGGACTGTGGCATTGGTGACGGCCGGCTGCGGCCCGATGCGGAGCGCCGACCGCGTCGGCCCGTAGGACCGGATCCCCTGCGGCGGATAGCGGGCCGCCGCCACGGCGGCCGCGGCGTCCTCGGCCGAGTTGATCAACGGGACGATCACGCCCGCGGCGCCTGAGTCGAGCGCCCGGCCGATCGGCGCGGGATGGTTCGCCTCGACCCGGATCAAGCCGACGGCACATCCACCGGCGTCGATCGCGACGAGGTTGTCGAGCAGTCCCCGAGCATCGATCAGCCCGTGCTGACCGTCCAGCACGACATAGTCGTAACCGAGTCGGCTGATCCGTTCGGTGGCTGCGGGGTTGCCGGCCGAGATCCAGTAGCCGATCACGGTCCGCCTGCGGCGTACACGTTCGGCGAACTCCGCCACTCTGTGGGTGTTGTCGGTGTCCACGAGCCCGAACCGTACGCCGTCATCCGGGCCGGCGCCCGACCGGGACTCAGCCCGCGATCTCGCGATTGCGGGTCAGGACCGCGGCCACCACGCCGACCCCGACGCCGATCAGCGTCTCGGCGAACCGGTCGGCGAGCAGGGTGTGGATCGGCTCTGGGTGTGCCAGCTGCACCGACAGAAGCGCGAGCGGTGTGATGAAGATCAGGGCCAGGCCATAATGGCGCACCACCAGCAACTCGGTCGCCGCTTGGAGTGCTGCGATGATGATCACCACCGCGAACGCCGGCAGCGCCAAGAGCAGCAGGGCGCCCGCCAGCAGCAGACCGGCCATCGTGCCCAGCACCCGGTGGATGCCGCGAACCACCTGCCCACGGAAGGTGAAGACCGTCAACGGCGTCACCGACGCCACGATCGCCCAGTACGGATGGCCGATGCCCGAGGCGGTGGCGATCGTGCCGGCCGCGAGCACGACGATGCCGCAGCGCACCAGGTGGATCCGCTGGCGAGCGCGGCTCGGCATCGACGGCAGGGGTGCGGCCGGCGGATCGGGCGGCCGGATCCCGGTGTGCTTGATCAACACGACCTCCACGACGCCGAGAGCGATGGCGAGCGCTGCGGTCGCGGCGGTCAGCGCGGTGGCGGCGAGCACCTGACCCGGGGTGCTTGGGATGGCAGCAGCCGTGGCCACGGCGAACACCGGGAACATCGGTCCCGGCGGTCGCCAGCGCCGACGATCGGACCGCGCCGCGGCGAACGAGGCCCAGCCGGCGGCGACGGGGATCGCCCACCAGCTGCGCTGAGGGCTCAACGCGACCAGCGCTCCGGACGCGACGGCGAGGGTGAGGATCACTGCGAGCTCGGTCTGGGTCCGCCAGCGGTGCGGGGTGCGTGCGCCGCCACCGTACACGGACGCGAAGGCGCCGAAGGTCGCGTACGCCGCCAGGTCGAGCCGGCCGGTCGACCAGAGGGCGAGCAAGGGCAGCAGCACCGCGATCGCCGCCCGGACAGCCACCCGGTGTGCATGGGGCGCATCCTGCACCCGGACCAGATCGTCCAGCAGGCGGCGGATCCGCGAGTGTCCAGGAGCCGGGAAGGATCCGTCCGGAGGAGGAATGGTCATGTCCGGCGCGGGCCGGCGGTGGACGTCATGGACCGGTGTAGCGGCCCTCGGGCCGCAGTCGCAGAGGCGGTTCGGCGTACTCGGCCTGGGCGTGAGCGATCCACCCACCACAGCGAGCCAACGCGAAGATCAACTCGGTGGCGCCCGGGTCGAGTCCGGTCACGTGGGCCAGCGTGGCCAGCGCGAGATCGACATTGGGGAAGCTGTCGATCCGGTCCCGCACGATGCTGACCACGGCGTCGGCGGCTCGAAGGGCCGCAGCTTCGGGAGCCGCCGTCCGGAGCCGGGTGATCAGATGCTCCCAGCGAGGGTCGGAGTGGCTGTACACGCGGTGCCCGAAGCCCGGGACCCCTCCGTGCGCGACCACCGCCGAAGCCACCGCATGATCGGCCGACCCCCGAAGGGCCTCCCCGATCATGACGTATGCGGCGCGGCCGGCGTTGCCGTGCAGCGCCGAGTCCAATGCGCCGAGTCCGCAGCTCACCACGGCGTACGGGTTCGCGCGGGCGGACGCGGCGGCTCGCACGGCCAGCGTCGACGCTGCGAGGTCGTGATCGATCAAGAGGGTGAGTGCGGTGTCGACCAGCCCGATCGTCGTCGGATCGGCCGGTCGGTCCGACAGCCGCGGCCACAGCCGCGCGGCCAGCGAACCGCGCCGGTCCTGCCTGCCGTGCGGGGGAAGCGACGCCACCACGCCGCCGATGATGTCCGCCCCCATCCGAGCCACCGACTCCGACGACAGGTCGTGCCGCAGCGGGTCGGTGGCGCCGAGCACGGTCACCAGCACGTGCATCTGCTCGCGCAACGCCATTCCCTCGGGCAGGGCGGCGCGACATCCCGCCGCGGGTGCCGTGCCGGTTGGGGGGCCGAATCTCCGGTCCGGTTCCCACCGGCGAGTCCACAGCCACCAGCACACCGTCTCGAATCCGGCCTCCGTGCACAACGCCGTGATCTCCCGACCCCGCAGATAGAGGCGGTCGTCTTCCAGCAGCGTGATGTCGTGCTCGATGGTCATCAGGGGTGAACCGGGCGAGTGGCCGGTCGGCATGGTGCTCGGCGTTCCGCCGCGCCGGCTGCGGGCGAACGCCTCGACCTCGAGCGCGTCGAACCGCGACCCATCCCGTCCCTTGTCGCGACGCAGCAGCCCGCGGGAGACGTAGGCGTACAGGGTCTCGGGCTTGATGCCGAGGCGCGCAGCCGTCTGGGCGGCGGTGAGGCTCGGCAGCGGCGGGCTGCTCACATTGATCCAATCAACATTGACGACTCAGCCAGTCAATCACATGCTGAAGTCCTCACGAGACTGATGTCCTCACGAGAGGAGACTCAGATGGCAGCGATCGCCGTCCGCGACCGAATGGATCAGACCAAGATCGACGTCCCCCCGGGCCTGGCCAACGTGGTGGTGGCCGAAACCGAGCTCGGTGATGTCCGCGGGATCGAGGGGTTCTATCACTATCGGGACCACTCGGCCACCACGCTGGCCCGGACCCGGTCGGTGGAGGACGTCTGGCGCCTGATGATCGACGGGCGGCTCCCCGAGGACGCTGAGCGCGCCGCGTTCGCGGCGGAGGTGCGCGCGTCTCGAGCCCTGCCCGCAGCGCTGGAACCCTTGCTCGAGCCGATCAGCCGCAGCACGCGCACCGCCGACGCTCTCGCCGGGCTGCGGGCCGTTATCCCCGTGCTGGCGGGGGTCCGAGGCTTCCGTCCGCTGTACGATGAGGACGAACCGGGGCGCCGAAGCGACGCACTGTCGCTGGGCGCCGCCGTGCCCTCCGTGCTCGCCGCGCTGCACCGCGTGGGCACAGGACGGCGGCCGGTCGCCCCACGCGCGGACCTGGATCATGCCGCGAACTATCTGTGGATGCTGTCCGGTCGAGAGCCGGATGATCGGGTCCGAGCCGCGATCGAGGCATACCTCGTGTCGACCATCGACCACGGCTTCAACGCCTCGACCTTCACCGCCCGGGTGGTGGCCTCGACCGGCGGCGATCTCGGAGCCGTCGTCACCGCGGCACTCGGCTCCCTCTCGGGCCCGTTGCACGGCGGAGCACCCAGCCGCGCTCTCCAACTGCTCGACCTGGGATCAGCCGCGGCGGCTTCCGCCTACGTGCGTCAGCAGGTCGCGATCGGCGGCCGGGTCATGGGCTTCGGTCACGCCGTGTATCGCACCGAGGATCCACGATCGGCGCTGATGAAGGAAGTGGCGCTGGGCTTCGGCGGTCCGCGGGTGGACCTCGCGATCGAGATCGAGGCCGCGGTCCTCCGGACGCTGGAGGAGGTCAAGCCGGGCCGTGCGCTGCGCACCAACGTCGAGTTCTATGCGGCCCTGGTGATGGAGGCATGCGGCATCCCACCGGAGATGTTCACCGCCACCTTTGCGGTTGCGCGCGTGCTGGGCTGGACCGCCCACGCACTCGAGCAAGCCCGGACGGGCAAGATCATCCGACCGGCATCGCGGTACGTGGGACCCGAGCCGACTGTCTGACCTCGGCAGCGGACCGGGACGGCATCAGTCGCCGGTGAGCCGGTACACCGACACGTGGGACGGCGACTCAGCCGTGAAAACCGCACCGCTGAAGTCCGCCCAGCGATGCTCCAGCTCGAAACCGGCCAGTTGACCCATCAGGTCCAGCTCGGCCGGCCAGATGTAGCGGTGCGGGCTGCGGGCCAGCGTCGCCTGCCGGCCGGCCCCGAACCGCACGTGATGAGAGACCACCCGCTGCTCCAGAACGTCGTAGGTGTCCACTCCGAGATAGCCGGGCTCGCTGACGAAGATCGTTCCTGGCTGACCGGGCGGGAGCGAGCGCAGTTCGGGCACCCACAACTCGATCACGAACCGTCCGCCGGGAGCCAGATGGCGCGCCGCGTTGCGGAAGCACGCAACCTGTTCGGCCTGGGTGAGCAGATTGGAGATGGTGTTGAAGACCAGATAGACCAGCGCGTACGTCCCGGGCACCCGGGTCGTCGCCATGTCACCGATGATCACCGGCAGGCGGTTGGCGTCCATCTTGGTCCGCAACTGCGCCACCATCGGTTCCGACAGCTCGATGCCGGTGACAGGCACACCCCGCTGCAACAGGGGCACCGCGACGCGTCCCGTGCCGATCGCGAACTCCAGCACCGGACCGTGACCCGCCAGCTCGGCCAGCCGTTCCACCGCGGGGTCCAGCACCTCGGGCGCGAACATGCCCACGCCGGGAGTGTCGTAGGAGCGGGCCGTCTCGTCGTCCCAGATCTCGTCGTTGCGCATCGGAAGGATCGTGACACGGAAGCCGTGGTGACGCACCTGGGTTTGTGGGCGGACGGCTCGGACTCATCGGATGACCGAGCAGGACGCCGGGTCGTCGTGCTGCCGCGCCGAAACCGGGGCGGAGGGGGCGGTGCGATCGCTTGCCGGGCTCCGAGCAGCTCCGCCCCGGTCGTGATTCGGCCCCGGTCGTGATTCGGCCCCGATCGTGAGGTGGTCGCCGATCCCATGCCCAGCTCGCGTAGGGTGCCCCGCCAGATCTCCGTCGCGGATCAGCCGGCTTGGGCCTGGGGATGCTCCAGCGCGGTGCGCAGGGCTGCCGGACCGCTGCCGGCCTGCTGCAGAGCACGGCCGAGTGCCTGCCCCGCAACGGCATCCGGCACCCGCAGCAGACCGAGCAACAGCTGGCCGCCGCCGATCGTCGCGGCCTTGGTGCGCACCGCTTCGCGCAGGGCCAGTTCGAGCGTCGCCTTCGCTTCCCGGGTGAACGGCAGGTGTCCCCGCCGCGGCGTCGCGCGCGGCCGGTCGAGCGCGCCGGCGCCGAAGGCGGCGTCGGCCTGCCGCCGGACCGCCGCGAGATCGATGCCGAGCGCGGCCAGCGCGCCCGCTCGCGGTGTTCCACATCCGACGCGGCGGCCGTGCAGGCTGGCTGGGAGGGTCGACGTCC
>DASTGF010000125.1:0-5630 GCA_035719255.1 Microlunatus sp.
AACTCGCAGGACAAGGGACGACGAGAGGAACCCAGTGGCGCGCAGCGCACCGCCCGAGGACGACTTCACCGAGCACATCGTCGACGTCGATGTCACCTCGGAGATGCAGACCAGCTTCCTCGAGTACGCGTACTCCGTCATCTACTCCCGAGCCCTGCCCGACGCCCGGGACGGTCTGAAGCCGGTCCAGCGCCGCATCCTCTACTCGATGCAGGAGATGCGCGTGCTGCCGGACCGCGCACACGTCAAGTGCGCCCGCGTGGTCGGCCAGGTGATGGGTCTGTACCACCCGCACGGCGACAGCGCCATCTACGACGCCCTGGTCCGGACCGCGCAGCCCTGGTCGATGCGGCTCACCTTGGTCGATGGCCACGGCAACTTCGGGTCGCTCGACTCCGGACCGGCCGCCATGCGTTACACAGAGTGCCGGATGGCGCCGGCGGCGCTGGCGATGACCGAGGGCCTGGACCAGGAGACGGTCGACTTCAAGCCCAACTACGACGGCAAGGACGTCGAGCCGGTCGTCCTGCCGGCGGCGTTCCCCAACTTCCTGGTCAACGGCGCGACCGGGATCGCGGTCGGCATGGCCACCAACTGCCCGCCGCACAATCTCGTGGAGGTGATCCAGGCGCTGCGGCATCTGATCCGGCACCCGCAGGCCGACATCGACGAGCTGATGCGGTACGTGCCCGGCCCTGATCTGCCCACCGGCGGCAAGATCATCGGACTGGACGGGATCCGCGATGCCTACCACACCGGGCGTGGCTCATTCCGGATCCGAGCGACGGCCCGGATCGAGCAGGTCACGCCGCGCCGTAAGGGCATCGTGGTCACCGAGCTGCCCTATCTGGTCGGGCCGGAGCGGATCATCGAGCAGATCAAGAACCTCGTCCAGGCCCGCAAGCTGCAGGGCATCGCCGACGTCAAGGATCTCACCGATCTGGCCAACGGCACCCGGCTGGTGATCGAGGCCAAGAACGGATTCAACCCCGACGCCCTGCTGGAACAGCTCTACAAGCTGACCAAGATGGAGGACTCGTTCTCCATCAACTGCGTGGCCCTGGTCGAGGGGCAGCCGCGGACCCTCACCCTCAAGGACGCCCTGACGGTCTATCTGGAACACAGGATCGACGTCACCCGGCGCCGGACGCAGTTCCTGCTGACCAAGGCGTCGGACCGGTTGCACCTGGTCGAGGGCCTGCTGATCGCCATCGTCGACATCGACGACGTGATCGCCATCATCCGTAGCTCCGACGACGCGGCCGCCGCCCGGACCCGGCTGATCGAGGCGTTCGAGCTCACCGAGATCCAGGCCAACTACATCCTCGACATGCAGCTGCGGCGGTTGACCCGGTTCTCCACGATCGAGCTCGAGGCCGAGCGCGACCGGTTGCGCGACGAGATCGCCGGCCTGCAGCAGCTGCTCGACGACGAGGAGCAGCTGCGGACCCTGGTCGGCAACGAGCTGGCCGAGGTCGCCAGGACCCACGGCACGCCGCGCCGGACCATCCTGCTGGCGGCCAGCGGGGTGGCCACCTCAGCCGCAGCGTCCGCGCCGCTGGAGGTCTCCGACGATCCCTGCCGCGTGTTGTTGTCCTCGGCCGGGCTGCTGGCCCGGACCGCGAACGACGACCCGCTGCCCCGGGGCGGCGCGCGAGCCAACCACGACGTCGTCGTCTCCACGGTGACCGCCACGGCCCGCGGTGAGATCGGGCTGCTGACCAGCGCCGGCCGTTTGGTCAAGCTGAGCGTGCTCGACCTGCCGACCGTTCCGACGACGGCCAACGCCCCGAACCTCCAGGGCGGTACGCACCTGTCCGAGCTGGTCACGCTGGAGAAGGACGAGCAGGCGCTGGGTCTGACCACCCTCGCTCCGGACTCCTGGGGCCTGGCCCTCGGCACCGCCGGAGGTGTGGTCAAGCGCGTCAACCCCGAAATCCTCAACAAGGACAGCTGGGAGATCATCCGGCTCGATCCGGGCGACACCGTCGTCGGCGCGGTCGAACTCGGGTCGGCCGAAGACGAGCTGGTGTTCATCACCAACGATGCCCAGTTGCTGCACTTCCCCGCGTCCGCCGTACGTCCGCAGGGCCGGTCCGGCGGTGGCATGGCCGGCATCAAGCTGGGGGTCGGCGCCCGGGTGGTGTTCTTCGGCGCAGTTCCGGCCGGCGACGCGGTGGTGGTGTCGGTCGCCGGCTCGTCCAAGGCGTTGCCGGGAACCGACGCCGGCAGCGTCAAGGTGACGCCGTTCGCGGAATACCCGGCCAAGGGCCGGGCCACCGGCGGCGTACGGTGCCAGCGCTTCCTCAAGGGTGAGGACACGCTCTTGCTCGGCTGGGTCGGGCCGGTCCCCGCGGTCGCGGCGGCGGCCAGCGGCTCGCCGGTCGACCTGCCCGCACTGGATCCCCGGCGTGACGGCTCCGGAACACCGGCCGGCCAGCCGATCGCCGCTGTCGGGTCCGCCGGCTGATCAGCGCTGGACACCCGTCACGCGATGTAACACTGCCGATCTAGGGTGATCTGCGTGACCGACGACGCCGCCTTCGACGACCTGCTCGCCAACAACCGAGAGTTCGCCGCCCATTTCGACCAGCAGGGTTTCGACGGCGTGGCCCACGCCGGTGTGCTGATGGTGACCTGCATGGACTCCCGGATCGTCCCGCTGGAGATGGTGGGTCTCACCTTCGGCGACGCCAAGATCATCCGCACCCCTGGCGGTCGGGTCACCAACTCGGCCCTGGCCGGCTGTGTGGCCGGGGTCCACCTGCTCAAGGTGAAGCGGATCATGGTGGTCCCGCACAGCCGGTGCGCCATGGCGGCCGCCGACGACGACGTGATCATCGAGAAGATCCGGGCGGCCAGCGGTGCGGACGCGTCCTGGGTGACCTTCGGCGCGTCGTCGGATCAGCGACGCACGTTGCAGCGGGACGTGGACAAGCTGCGCAAGCATCCGCTGGTGGGCGACCGGGCGACGGTGGGTGGGTTCTACTACGACGTGGACACTGGCCTGCTGGAACGCTGGGTCTAGGGGCCGGGTCGCGAGCTGTGGCAGACCACTTCTACCGACCGTCCGAAGGGCACCGCCTCGCCCACGACCCGTTCAACGCCATCGTGGCGCCGCGGCCGATCGGCTGGATCTCCACCGTCTCGGCCGATGGCGTCCGCAACCTGGCGCCGTACAGCTTCTTCAACGCCTTCAACTACCAGCCGCCGATCGTCGGATTCGCCAGCCTCGGCTTCAAGCACACCGTCGCGAACATCGCCGCGACCGGCGAGTTCACCTGGAATCTGGTCACCCGGCCGCAGGCCGAGCAGATGAACGCGACGTCGGCCACCGTGCGGCCGGAGATCGACGAGTTCGACTTGGCCGGTCTCGGAGCCATCGGCAGCCAGGAGGTCCGGCCCGAGCGCGTCGAGGGCGTCCCGGTCGCGTTCGAGTGCGTGCTGACCCAGCTCGTGCAGTTGCACGACCGGCACGGAGCCCGGGTGGAGACCTGGCTCGTGCTCGGCGAGGTCGTCGGGATCCACATCGACACCGATCTTCTCCTCGACGGTGTCTACCAGACCGCGAAGGCCGAGCCCGTGCTGCGCGGCGGCGGGCCGACGGCCTACTTCCAGATCACCGAGCAGAACCGTTTCGACATGGTCCGTCCGCCGTAGCGCGTGGTCCTCCACATCGCGGGCACGCCGGCGAAGAGTGCTCACGTGCAGGACGGATCCTGATCGATGGTGAACGGATAGCGCTTTCTCGATGAACGGAGGTTGCTACGGTCGGTGGGTGCCGCCTCGACGTCCCCGGTCACGCGACGTCGAGACCGCCGTGCCCCGACCGTCGGTCCTGCGACGCGCCGTGCTCGGGATCCACCGGAACACCGGTCTGACCGCCGACCAGGTGATCGGCCTGGTCTGCCTGACCGGACCACTGGTCGGCTACCTCCTCGTGCTCAAGGCGATCCGGATCGCCGATCGCGGTGAACCGGTCACCGCGCTGGCCTTTCTCGGCTTGATCCGGTCCGATCTGTTCACCGGCCTGGCGGTGGCCGTTACCGGGGTGGCGGTCATGGCGCTTGCGGCTCCGGGACGCCCGCGCCGCGCCGCATTCGGCCTGATCAGCACGGTCGCTGCCGTGATCGCTCTGCTGCAGACCCTCGCCCACGTGTTCTTCCTCAAGACGGGCTCGCCGCTGGATCTGGCCGTCGCCGCGGCCGCCTGGAGCACGCGCCGGGAGATCGGTGACCTGGTCGGCACCCAGGTCGACGACCGGGTGAGGCTGTGGCTGGTCGCCGCCGGGGCGTGGTGCCTGCTCGGACCGCCGCTGATCGTCGGCACCCTGCGTTGGCGACGTGCCGCCCGCGGCCGCCGACCGGGCCGCCGTCCCCGACCCCGGCCGGTGGTCCGGCATCCGGCCCGTCACCGTGTCGCCCTCGGAGCGGCGGCCCTGGCCGGGGCACTGCTGTTCATGGCGGCCCTACCGGGGGCAACGGGAACGAGCTTCGCCCGCGATCCCCTCCTCAATGCCGCGCTGTCCCCACTGGAGGCTCGCCGTTACGCGCAGGCCGCGAGCGCCGACGCCGTTCCGCCCGCGCCGCTGCACACCAGGCTGTCGCGCACGACATCGGGTCGGCCGCCGAACGTGGTGCTCATTTTCTTGGAGTCGGTCCGCGCCATCTCGACCAGCATCGACGACTCGCAGCGCGGAGTGACTCCGTATCTGTCCAGGCTGGCCCGGACGAGCCTGGTCGCGGAGAACGCGTACACGGTGGTGCCGCACACCTCGAAGGCGCTGACCGCCGGGCACTGCGGGATCGCCCCGCCGATGGACATGAACGTGACCGAGGCCCAGTGGGGCGGCATCAGCGGCCGGTGCCTGCCGGCGCTGCTCGCCGAGCAGGGCTATGCCACCGCGTTCTTCCAGTCCGCCACTGAGCACTACGACGACCGGCGTGAACTGGTCCGCAATCTCGGCTATGCCGACTTCCTGCCGGTCGACGTCCTCGACAAGGAGGGGTACGTCCGCGCCAACTACTTCGGCTGGGAGGACGACATCCTGCTCGAGCCGAGCCGGACGTGGCTGACCCGGCACGCCGACCAGCCGTTCCTGACCGGTTACCTCACCGTCACCAGCCATCACGACTACGAGGTGCCGTCGACCATCGACCGTGAGCACCTCAGCGACGACCCCGAGGTGGACGACTATCTCAACACCGTCCGTTACGGCGACCGGTTCGTCCAGCGCCTGATCCAGCAGTACAAGGACCTCGGGCTGTACGACGATACGGTCTTCGTGGTGATGGCCGACCACGGTGAGGGGTTCGGCGAGCATGGCGTGCGCCAGCACGACAACACCATCTATACCGAAGGTGTGAAGATCCCGCTGCTCGTCCACGATCCGCGCCGACCCCAGGGGCGCCGCATTACCGGCCCGGTCCAGCTGACCAGTGTGCTGCCCACCGTGGTGGCCCGGCTCGCCTTCGAGGTCAACGGCGGCCACTATCCGGCCGGTTCCCTCGACGACCCGACTCCGACCGACCGCGTCCGGATCGCGTGCTACGTCGACAACGCGTGTCTGGCTTCAATCACCGGCACCCAGAAGTACGTCTTCCACTTCGGTCGGCAGCCCGACGAGTTCT
>DASTGF010000126.1:0-3728 GCA_035719255.1 Microlunatus sp.
GGTTCACCTCGGTAGCGGGCGAAGAAGTCCTCCCAGGGCTTGGAGTCGAGGTTGATGCCGGTGAAGCCGAGGCCGGCGATGTCGGCGATGCCGGCTCGGGTGGAGTCGGGGTCGCTGTAGAAGGGTTCGAAGAAGTTGCCGAACCAGAGACTCAGGAATGGGTGAGCGGCGGCGGACATGGCGGGATGACTCCTTGAGGCATGAGCGTGGCATTGTCGGGCGGTGGAGACGTGACGCCGCCGGTAGAGCGGATGCTGAAAGGCCGGCCGGAGTTGATCTGGCTCGGGAGGGGACGCGCTGATCGATGGTGCGCGCCGGACCGGACCGGGCTGGCTGAAGCATGCCCGGTCCGGCCGATCAGGACCGGCGCGTCTGGACTGCTCAGGAGGTGGTGAGCAGTTGGACCTCGGCGAGATTGGTGTAGCCGCCGTGGCCGTCGTACACCCGTAGCTGCTGGTAGGTGCCGGTGGTGGGGAACTGGTAGACGTACCAGGCGTCTCCGGTGCCGACGCCGGTGATCGTCGTCAACGTCTTCCAGGTGGTCCAGCCGTCGTTGGAGCCTTGGATCTGGCTTCCGTTGGCTCGGGTGGGCAGGCTGGCGCGTGGTCGGATCCGGACGGCGCTGACGGTCAGGGTGGATCCGTCGGTCGGGGAGACGCGGACCCAGCCGTTGCTGCTGGTCGTGTCGGTGAAGGTGGCGACGTCTCCGTCGAACATCCGCCAGCCGTTGGCCTCGGGAGTTCCGGTGCCGGGGAACGCGTTGCTGGAGGCGACGACCCAGTCTTGCTGGACCTGCAGCTGGTGGACGTGACTGTTCCAGAGCTGAACGGAGCTTTTGTCGGTGGTGGCGAGGACGGTAGCGCCGCTCACTCCGCTCTTGGTGGTGTAGTCCACGACGAACTGGGCGGCTCGTCCGTAGGCCGAGTCGTCGGGGAGAGTCACGCTGGCGGTCCAGCGCTCGTCGTCGGTGCTGGTCACCTTCGCGTCCATTCCCTCAATGTGCGCTGTCAGCTCAGCAATCGGCTGGTCCGCGGTCATGGTCAGGGTGATCGTGTCGCCGTTCTGGGCGATGCTCGGGTCGGTGCCGTCGGAGGCGATGGAGACCGTGCTGAGGGCCTGGACCATCTCGATCCGCTGACCGAAGATGTGGAACTCGCCGAACGAGGAGAGACCGGGATAGGCGGGGTCGGCGGCCGGGCCCGGGTCGTCCACCTGAACCTTGACGAAGCGGTACGCCTTGCCCTCGACGTCGGGGCGGACGGGGATCTTCTCCATGGCGAAGTTGTCGTCGCTGGTGTCGGTCGTCTCGCGGGATGTCAGCAATGTCCAGGTCCGGCCGTCGTTCGAGCCGTACACATTCGCTCCCTGGGATCGGTTGGCGAAGTTGTAGCGGGCTTGCAAGCCGAAGGCGTCGGCCTGGACCCGGAAGCCGCTGCCGAAGTCGAGCACGAACGGTGCAGTCAGGTCGCCGGAGAAGCTGTTGGTGTCGTGGTCGAGGAGGTTGCCGATGGCGACGTTGGACAGGGCGGTCGAGGTGGCGAGACCGTAGTAGTCGATCGAGTTGTCCGACGACAGCCGTGGGGTGACCGGCTCGAGTCTGGCGAGCGCGGTCTGGATGGCGGCCAGGTCTGCGGCGAAGTCGGCGCTGTCTGCGGTCGCAAGGTCTGCGGTCGCCGTCTGCTCGGCCTGCTGGACTGCGGTACGGGTGGCGGTGACGTAGGCGGTCGCGTTGTCGTAGCCGTCGAGCGCGGCCGTGATCGCGTCCTTCCGGGTGGTGGCTGCGATCAGTTTCACTCGAAGGTCGGTGTCGGTGGTGCCGTCGTCGGCGACGACAGGTCGTAGCCGTCGTCGGCTGGGTTGACACTGCTGAAGCGCAGGATCTCGGCGGCGGCGGTCATCCGCATCAGCGGTGTGCCGCTGTGGATCCGGGCGTCGGGGTAGACGGCGTAGCCGTTGGCGCCCATCTGGCTCCAGATCCGGATGATCTTGAGTGCGTTCTCCCGATAGGCCGGATTGCCGGTGATCACGTACTGGATGGCCTGGGTATAGGCGCGGAACGCGTCGTCGATGAAGCGTGCCTCGACGCTTTGGGAGTTGAACGTGTTCACCGCAGGTGTGCCCGGGGTGGTGCACTGGTTGGCTGAGGAGAACGCCGTCGAGGCGTACTTGGGCGCGACCATCGCCTTGTGGTACGAGGCCCATGGCTCGGTGCCGGCCAGCACCTGGGCCCGGGCGTTGACCAGGGAGTCGGCGCTGACGGCGACGCCGGGGTGGACGAACCCTGCGGTGGTGGTGGTGTTGATGGTGACTGTCGGGAAGCTGGGTTCGGCAGCCGCCGGACCGGCGCTCATGGTCGGAACCCAGCAGCCGACGATGAGCACAGCGAGGATGCTGCGCAGCCATCCGCGCACACCCGGTCGGACCGGCTGCGTGTGTGACGTCGAGGGGCGGGGGAAGGCGACGGGTGGCGAGCAGTCTCGGGACAGCATTGTCGTCCTTCGGGGTGAGTGGCGGGACCGTGTCATCGGGATCGTGGTGATGGCGTGGCTGGTGATGGCGCGCGGCGGGGAGGATGCGCGGCGGGGGAGGATGCGCGGCGGGGGAGGGTGGAGGCCGCATTGGCTTGGCGGATCTACCCGGTGGCGCTCGATCCGATCCAGGCGTTCAGAGTTCGCCAGAGCCGGGTGGGCTGCTCGAGCGGGATGAAGTGGCCGGTGTCGGCGATCGTCTCGACGACGTGGTCGGCCAGGGGAAACCGTGTTGCGCGTTCGGCCCGGTCGGGCGCGGCGTATACCGAGAGCATCGGCGCTGTGAGCTGGAGAAGCTTCTGGTGGGTCTCCGTGTGGTGGCCGAACGCGCGCTCGTCGAGGTAGGTCGAGCGCAGTGCTTCGATCAGCACATCGATGCCGGTGGATCCGAGCGTGTCGGCCGCTTCCCGGAGCAGGTCCGGCGAGGCGGTTGGGCTGAAGGCGGCCGGCAACGTGGCCAGGGCCGCCTGCACCCCACGATCGCGCAGGTCCTCGACCCGGGTTTCGGCGTCAGCCCAGCCGGGATCGTCGTAGGCGGGGTCGACGCAGCAGACTCCGGCGACAAGGTCCGGTCGACGGACGGCGAGTTCGACCGCGACGTTGCCGCCCATCGAGTGCCCGACGACGACCATCTTGGCGAGCCGCAGTCGCAGGAGCAACTGTTCGAGGTCGTCGGCCATCCCGTCGATCGAGTGACGGTTCAGCGCTCGAGACGACTGGCCGTGACCACGAAGGTCGACCAGGACGAGGCGCGTCTCCGGGCCGGCGGCCGCGACCAGCCGGTTCCAGACGTGGCGAGCCGAGCCCCAGCCGTGGATCAGCAGGATCGTCGTGTCGGCGGACGGATTCACGATCTCAGTGCGGATGGTGGCGTCGGCCAGGTCGATGGCAGTCAGGACCCGTCTCACACCGGCCTCGTGACGCGAGCTGCCCGGCGTCATTGTCGGAGCCCCATGGTCAGCCCTTGGTGGCGCCGAGGGTGAGGCCCTTGACGAAGTATCGCTGGGCGAAGGGGTAGGCGAGCAGGATGGGTCCGATGGTCACCACCGTGAGGGCGAGCCGGAGCTGATAGATGGGGGGGACGCCTGCAGTGGAGCTGGGCAGCTGTGCGGCGTTGGTGACGTTGGCGATCAGGTTCTGCAGCATCAGTTGCAGCGGGTACTTGTCGGGGTCGGTCAGGAACAGGATCGAGTTGAACCA
>DASTGF010000127.1:0-4294 GCA_035719255.1 Microlunatus sp.
CCGGGCGGCATGGGCGCGTCTTCTTCGAGCAGGGCGGTTCGCACGAGCGCCGCTGCAAGCTCCTCCAAGGTGTGCGGGACGGCGAGCGCGCCGCTCCTCGAGCCGGAGGCCTTGCATCTGATCAACGCCGACAACCGCACCAATGCCGACAGCCCGATCACGAGCGGGCCGAAGAGCGCCCACAGCCTCGGCTACACGGGCGCCGGCGTGAACGTTGCGGTCTTCCCGGATGGGATGGACCCAAAGCTGCCCGACTTCCAGCGCAACGGCGAGTCGGCCATCAGCGACTACCGCGACTTCTCCGGCGAGGGCCTGAACGCCCCGACCGGCGGCGGCGAAGCCTTCGGCGACGTCAGCTCGATCGTCTCCCAGGGCCAGACGACCTACAACCTGAACCAGCAGATCAATCCCGAGTTCGCAACGCCCGGAGGAACCTGCGACGTGAAAGTGCTCGGCGTCGCGCCCGGGGCGGACGTCGACGTGATGAAGGTCTTCGGCACCAACAACGTGAGCTTCACCAGCGCGATCCTGCAGGGGATCGACTGGGCCATCCACCAGGATCACGCCGACATCCTCTCGATCTCGATCGGCTTCTTCGGCGTCCCGACCTCGGCGGCCCTGCAGCCGCTGACCGCGATCCTGCAGAACGCGATGGCCGACGGCACCACCGTCGTCGCCAGCACCGGCGACTCGAGCCCGTCGAGCACCGAATCGAGTCCTGCGCTCGATCCGGGCGTGATCGGCGCCGCCGCGAGCACCTCCTACCGGATCTTCGCGCAGACGAACTTCTTCCTCTACGACCTGGCCGAGGCCATCCACAACAAGGCCAAGCCGTCGTACCGCCTGGGGCAAAGCACTCCCGGCTGGCTGAGCAACCAGGTTTCGACGCTGTCCAGCTCAGGCGTGACCGAAGACCGACGGATGCCGGACGTCATTGCCCCCGGTGACCTGAACTGGGCGGACTGCTCGACCCACATCTCGACCTACACCGATTGCGAGAACGCCAACGGCGGCAGCTCGATCGGGCTCGAGGGCTTCGGCGGCACGAGCGAGTCGGCCCCACTCACCGCCGGCGTGGCGGCCCTCGTCATCGAGGCGTATCGCAAGGCGCACGGCAACAAGTCGCCGACGCCCGACATCGTCCGGCAGATCATCTTCAGCAGCGCGAAAGACATCGGCATCACCGCGGAGAATCAGGGCGCCGGCCTGCTCAACGCCCTCGGCGCAGTCGAGCTGGCGAGGTCGTACGGCAAGCACGAGAAGTCCGGCGGCCTCCTGCACTCGCCGGACTCGATCGCCGACCTCGGCAACGTCGGTGGAAAGCATCGGCACACGGTCACCGTCAAGAACACCGGCAACAGCAAGGCCCTGATCAGGCCGGTGCTTCGCACGCTCGGCCCGGCTCGCACGCTCTCGGCCGGCAAGCTGAGCCTGTTCTCTGCGGGCCGGGGCACGCAGGGATCTTGCGCCGGCCTCAAGACCGCCAAGTACTTCACCGGCGAGACAATCCCCGAGCTGAACTGCAAGACGTTCCGCGTGCCGAAGGGCGTCGACGCCCTCGACTCGCGGATCGGCTGGCAGCCGCTTCAGTCGTGCTCCGGCTGCACGGCCGGTGAGCCTACGGTGCGCGAGATCCTGATCGACCCGAAGGGCCGGTACGCGCAGTACAGCGACCCTCAGGGCGATGGGTCAGGCTTCGCCGACGAACAGATTCACCAGCCGCTCGCCGGGACCTGGACGCTGCTCATCTTCGGCCGCGCCACCTCGAACTACCAGGGTGCGGTGAGCTATCAGGAGACAGCGCAGACGTTCCGCACCATCCCCCATACCATCACGCCTGCCTCGAGGATGGTGCGCCCCGGCAAGTCGGCCTCGTTCACCGTCAAGGTGCCTGCGCCGACCAAGCCCGGGCTGTTCACCGGCGCCGTCGTCTTCCGCAGCAACCGGCAGTCCAAGCTCGGCACGATCCCGGTCGTCTCGGAGGCCAAGGTCCCGGTGGCGTTGAAGAAGCCGGGCCGGTTCACCGGCACGCTCACCGGCGGCAACGGCCGGCCGGGTGCCTATGCGCAGGGGCTGAGCTACGAATTCACCGTGCCAAAGGACGTCAAGGACCTCGACGTCAACATGCACGCCTCGCACGACGGGTACCTCTTGCTCGCCCAGCTGGTCGACCCCAACGGAAACGCGGTCGACAGCCAGCTCAGCTTCAACCAGGTGAACGCGTTCGGTCAGAGCGACAACACGAACTCGGTTCAGCTCGTGTGGGCGAATCCGCGGCCGGGCACCTGGCGGGTGAACATCGGCAACGGTCTGCCCTATCTGCCGGGACTGGACGTCTACTCCGGGCTGACCCACGCGACGCTGCACGGCACGGTCAGCTTCAACACTTCGAAGGTCACGGCAACCGGAATGCCGAGCGGCACGCTCACGCCCGGGACCGTGGTCAACGCCCAGGTTCAGGTGAAGAACACCGGCGTCCAGCCGGAGACGTACCAGCTCGATCCGCGCTCCACCACTCAGACGCAGTACCCCGGCGTCTCGCTGAGCCCCACGACCGGAACGCTCCCGGTCACCTTCGACGACACCGTTCCGCAGTACATCGTTCCGCCGTTCAGCAGCCAGCTCAGTGTGAGCACGAGTACGACGGGCCCGACTCCGATCGAGTTCGACCTCAGCCCGTACTGGGGCGCTCCGGACATCCTCTCGCCGACCAGCTCGGGTGGTAAGACGAGCGTCACGGTCACCAAGCCGTTCGCGTCGGCGTGGGCCGCGGCGCCCTCCGAGGTCGGGCCGTTCGGCTCACCGGCGCCGTCGGAGGACTACTCCACGGACGCCACGCTGACCACGCTCGGCTTCGACCACAACGTGACCTCCAGCACCGGCGACTGGTGGGACTTCGTGCAGAACGGCGGCGCCGAGCCGCATGCGCTCTTCCTGCTCCCCGGCCAGGGCGGCACGATGACGCTGCAGTTCACGGTTCCCAACGGCGCGACCGGCACGGCGGTGTCCGGCCAGGTCGCCGTGGAGACATTCAACGCCAACTCGTACACCACGGGCATCGGAGACTGGAGCTCCGACGTCCTGAAGGTTCTCAGCTACTCGTACACCCTCGGTTAGCCCCGGCGCCGATCGTGGCGTAGCTCTCCTCGCGGACCGGAGACGTATCCGATCCGGCCTCGGAGTCGTTCCAGCGACAAATCCGAGGGGAGGGGAACATGAGTACCGCCGCGCGCGAGACCACTGTTACCGACCGTCCTGTAGGCGAGTCCACTCCACGACGAACCGGACTGCGCCGGGAGATCGGCTTCATCGGCCTGCTCTGGGCCTCGGCCGGCTCGATCATCGGCTCAGGCTGGCTCTTCGGCGCCCAGGAGGCCCTCATCGCGGCCGGCCCAGCGGCGATCATCTCGTGGGTAATCGGCGCGCTCGCGATCTTCCTGCTCGCGCTGACACATGCCGAGCTCGGCGGGATGTGGCCTGTCGCAGGCGGTTCGGCGCGCTTCCCGCACTACGCCTTCGGCGGGGGCGCCGGCGCATCTTTCGGCTGGTTCTCGTGGCTGCAGGCCGCGACCGTTGCGCCGATCGAGGTGCTCGCGATGATCACCTACGGGCAGCACTACTCGTTCGCGAGCGGCTGGATGAAGACCAGCAACGGCACGAGCGTGCTCACCGGCCCCGGGATCGTCGCGGCGGTCGTTCTGATGGCGCTCTTCACTTCGATCAACTTCCTCGGCATCCGCAAGCTGGCGCACACCAACAGTGCCGCGACCTGGTGGAAGGTCGGGATTCCGCTCCTCACGATCTTCGTGCTGGCCATCGTCAACTTCCATGCCAGCAACTTCACGGCAGCGGACGGGTTCAGCCCGTTCGGCGCCAAGGGCGTGCTCGCGGCCGTCTCGACGAGCGGGATCATCTTCGCGCTGCTCGGCTTCGAGCAGGCCGACCAGCTCGCGGGTGAGAGCGCGCGCCCCAAGCGCGACATCCCGCGCGCGGTGATCTTCTCGGTGCTCATCGGCGCGGTCATCTACATCGCGCTCCAGATCGTCTTCCTCGGCGCGCTGCCGTCCTCCCAGATCGGGCACAGCTGGGCGCAGGGCGCGTACACGCAGATGACCGGGCCGTTCGCGCAGCTCGCGACGTTGATCGGCGTCGGCTGGCTCGCTGCGATCCTCTACGTCGACGCGATCATCTCGCCGGGCGGCACCGGCCTCATCTACACGACCTCCAGCTCGCGGGTCTCCTACGGCCTGAGCAAGAACGGCTACTTCCCGACCGTGTACGAGTCGATCGACCG
>DASTGF010000128.1:0-4058 GCA_035719255.1 Microlunatus sp.
AGACCCGTCGGGCCCGCCCCGACGATGATCACATCCCGCATCGGCACCCCCTGACCACCGGCGAGTGTGCCACCCGGGCCGGCCCGCTGCACCAGGATCGGCGGTGCCGGATACTCGGGCCGGGTCGCCGGGGACCCCGAAGGAGCACGAGGAGGTGCGCCGTGCCGGGTCGGTCGGACACGGGTGGGCGGACCAGCAGAGCGTTCGCCATCCTGGACACCTTCCTCGACCACCCGGAGCAGACCCACGGATCGATCACGCGGGCCACCGGGTTCTCGCCGGCCACCGTGCACCGGCTGCTGGCGGAGATGGTCGCCTGGGGCGCCGTGGAGCGCACCGCCCTGGGGCCGCTACCGGATCGGCATGCAGCTGGGGCGGCTGGGCTCGCAGGCCCCGGCCGGGCGGGCCCAGCGTGACCAGGGTCCGGGCGCCCCGGTCGTCCCCTTCGCCGGCCTGGACGAGGCCGTCAAACTCGCCGGCGGCACCGAATACAGCCTGTCCCGGGGCATACTCACCCGAGACGTGATGAAAGGCCTCGCCCTGGCCGAACGGATCCCCTCCGGCCTCGTGCACATCAACGACCAAACCGTCCGGTTTGAAGATTGCAGCGACGAGGACCTGATCCCCTTCGGCGGAGTCGGCGAATCCGGCACCGGATCCCGACACGGCGGCGCCCAAGACACCCTCGAAGCATTCACCGACACCCATTGGGTCACCATCCGCGCCGACCTATCGCACTACCCCTTCTGATCGAGGGCGGCTCCGCCGAGTGCAGCCGGCGGCACCGGCCGGCTCGTGGGGTTCTCCCTGTTCACCACGGTCGTGAGCAACGCGCGATCGCCGTCGTCCTTGACCTCCGGCGGTACCCTCAAGGCCATCGAGCGCAATCGCCCTGCGCGGTATCAAGGCGCCACTCAGGACAGGGTGTTCGCAGGAGGCAGACCCGGCGGGCAAGCCACCGTCACACCGAAACCGAGGTTTGAGCAGATGAGCCGGTCGGCCAAGTCGGTCTCCACCGACGGAGGCGGTCTGGAGGCGTGGCGGCAGATCATCAGTGAGAGCTTCGTCCCGCTCGAGGCACGGCAATTGAAAGTCGGCGACTTCTACGGAGAGGTACTCCAGCACTCACTGGGACCGATCCTGCTCACTCATCTGTCGGCGAATGCGTCGTCGGTGCATCGCACGCCGCGGCTCATCAAGATGAGTTCGGAGGAACTGTTCCTGGTGACAATGCACGCCGAGGGGAGCGGACAGGTTCACCAGGACGGACGATCGGCGACGCAGCACATCGGCGATCTCGTCGCGTACGACACGACCCGTCCCTACAAGCTCGTCTTCGACAACCATCGGATGATCATCCTCCAGGTCCCCGCCGCGCACCTGCGCCACGTGCTGGCCATGGGTGACCAGGTCGCCCGGACGATCAGCGCCCAGGAGCCGGCTGCCCGGATCCTGCGGGCCTTCCTCGCCGAACTGCTGAAGGTGGCTCCAGACCTCGACGACGACCAGCGAGAGCACTTCGGCGCGACCGCACTTGAGCTCCTGATCACTGCGTTCTCCACGTCCACCACCACGAGGGCAACGTCGCCGGAGGCGGTGCTGGCCAAGATCCATTCGTATATCGCGGGTCACCTCGGCGACCCGGACCTGACGGTGAGCAGGTTGGCCGAAGTGGCGGGTGTGTCCACCCGTCACCTCTCCCGCCTGTTCACGACACAAGGAACGCCTCCCGGGCAATACGTGCTCGATGCGCGGCTCGAAGGCGCGCGAAGAATGCTGGCCGATCCTCGCTACGACAATCTGACTGTTGCGGCAATCGGCCACCGGGTCGGCGTCCTCGATCCGACCGTCTTTGGCCGCGCGTTCCGAAGAAAGTTCGGGGTCTCTCCGTCGGAGCTGCGGATGTCCAGCCGATCACCCCGCTGCTGACACCCTGTCGCCGTGCGCCTTCGGAGCGCCGCGTGTCCGAAAAGATCGATACTCATGGCCCGTGAAGTCGAGCACTCTGATCCGGTGACGCCATAGTCTCGCCTCACGCTGACACACCGGCGCTGGTCGGGAGTCGACGGCGGATATCGGGAATCGTGGGTCGCCAGGCCCGCCCCGGGGCGGATGTACCACGTCCGGGACGCCGGTGGACCCGATGACCACCACTCACAAGCCTGAAGGAGGACGATGATGTCCGACGGAATCGTCTGGGAAACGCTACCAGTCGCGATCAAAGGACCCGATGCCGAGATTCGAAAAGGCGACTTCGGGGGACTGTCGATCTGCCTGTTGAAGCTGGACAAGGGCCACGACACCAGGCCGATCTTTCGGGGAATGCCGGGTGACCTGTGCCAAATTCCGCATTGGGGGTACATCGTTCGCGGCAGGATCCGGCTGTGGACCCAGGACGGCCCACGATCCTACGAACCGGGCGACGCCTTTTACTGGGCACCGGGTCACGCCCCGGAGGCGCTGGAGGACAGCGAGTACGTCGAGATCTCGGGTACCCAGGAGTACGACGCGCTGCTCAAGCATATCGGCGCAGCCTGATCAACACCGTATTCGCCCGCCGCGCACAAAGAGGGCGATCCGGATCGGCCCTTGCCGGCCAACCTTCGCACCTTGTGACTTCCCTGTCCAACATTCCTGTAGGAGTTCTCGACGATGAGTGATCTGTCCACCCCCGCGATGACCGTCGCACCGGCTATCCGGGCCGAATCCCTCGGCATCGCGCACCATCCGGTGCATACGGCAACCGCCGGCCCGGAAGCCGGACCGGCGGCCGCGGCTGTCGGTGACCCCTTGGCGCTGGGTTTGGCCGGTTTCGGTGTCGCGGTCGGCGTGGTCGGGGTGACCAATGCCGGACTTCTCAGCGCCGCGGTGACCCCGGTCGCCTTCGGCACCGTCATTGCGAGCGGTTTTCTGTTGCAGCTCATTGCCGGCCTGCTCGCGTTCCGGCGGGGTGAGACGTTCGTGGGGGTCGTCTTCTGCAGTTGGTCGGCCTTCTTCTTGGGGATCGCTCTGCTCGCGGTGGTGTTCGCGCCACAGATCGCGCTGGCCGGCGGTTCCCCGGGTGACGCGTTCGGGATCTATCTCATCGCCTGGGCCGTCGTCAGCACCTACCACTGGATCGCCGCGATGGTGACCATCAAGGTGAATGTCCTGATCTTCGGACTGGGCACCTGTGCGCTGTACGTTCTGGGCGTGGCCGCGTTCATGGGAAACTCGACCCTCAACAGCATCGGCGGATGGCTCCAGATCGTCACTGGGGCACTGATGCTCTACCTCTCCGCCGCGACTTTGATCAACGAGATGCATGGCCGCCGGGTACTTCCCGTGGCCTGAGTGGCCATCGGGCAATGCAGTGAATTCACCAATTTCCTACATCAAACTACGCCGGAGGGTTGGTTCATCGTGGCGTTTCTCGATCGGAGCATTTGGGAAGGCAAGATCTACTCGAACGGCTGGGTGACCGGATCGGGTGGTGAGTACCCGGCCATCGAGCCGGCCACCGGGGCCTCGCTGGCCCAGGTGGGCGCGGCGACCGCGGACGACGTCCGCCGGGCCGCCGAGACCGCCGCCACGGCGCAGCGGGAATGGGCCGCCCTGTCCTACGACCGCCGAGCCTCGGTGCTGCGCAAGGCCGGCGACCTGTTCGTCCGGGACGAGGACGAGATCCACCAGTGGCTGATCCGCGAATCCGGCGCCATCCGGCCGTTCGCCCAGTTCCAGACCCGCGGGGTCGCCGCCGAAGAGTGCTGGGAGGCCGCCGCTCTGGCCAGCCACCCGGTCGGCGAGGTCTTGCGTTCGGTCCAGCCGCGGCTGTCCATGGCCCGCCGCCTGCCGGTCGGCGTGGTCGGGGTGATCGCCCCGTTCAACGCACCGATCATCCTGGCCATCCGTGCGATCGCGCCGGCGCTGGCCCTGGGCAACGCGGTCATCTGCAAGCCCGACCCGCGGACCGCGATCAGCGGTGGAGTCGTCTTCGCCCGCATCTTCGAGGAGGCCGGCCTACCGGCGGGCCTGTTCCACATGCTGCCCGGCGGGGCCGACGTCGGTGCCGCGCTGGT
>DASTGF010000129.1:0-2240 GCA_035719255.1 Microlunatus sp.
CGGCCGGCACCCAGGCCGAGCTCGAACCGACCCCCGGACAGCTGGTGCAGGGTCGATGCTTCCCATGCCAGCATTCGAGGCCGTCGGAACGCGGCGACGAGAACGTAGCTGCCCACTCGCAGGTTCGTTGTCGCCGCGGCCGCTGCGGCCGCCGCGATCATCGGCGCCGGCCCGCCGACGACGTCGGGCACCAGGAGGGTGTCGAAGCCCAGTGCCTCGGCGCGCCGGGAGAGTTCGGCCCACTGCCGCGCACCGCCCGTCCGGCCCGCGACCAGGCCGAACCGGAAGGGACGTTCGGCCCTCATCCCGGTAGGCTCCTGCCGGTCATTGGGTGCTGTCGTGGGTGAGGCCGGTGATTCCATCGTTGCGACGCCCGCGCGATGTCGCCGGGACGTTCGGCTCGGGTCCGGTCGGCCGATCTGTCCGCAGGACGGTTCATCGCAGTGCCTCCTGTCTTTTCGCCGCCCGGTTCCGCGGCAGGAGGAAACCGACGGCGGTCAACCAGAGAAGGCCGGCGAATCGTCCGATCGGCAACAGATACTGGAATGGCTCGATGGTCATCGACAGGAAGCTCAGCTCGGACAGCACGGCGATCAGCAGGCCGGTCCAGGCAATCCATCGCGGAACGAGGCCGAGGAGCAGGCCGGGCACCGAGATGCCGGCGATGAGCAGGCCGATTCCCGTGACGTAGCCGACCCCGCCGAGGATGAACGCCAACAGCGACAGCGCGTGTGTCAGCGTCGCGTCCACGGTGATCTCGGGAAAGCTGAGCACCCATATGACGGACGCCGAGAGCAGCAGCAGGATCGACGCGCTGATCCCGCCGAAGAACCCGATGCCCGGACCCGGGACCCGGACGCCCAGGCGCAGCAGTCGGGCGTAGGCGGTCGCCGCGTAGATGCCCAGGGGTACGGCCGAACCGAACTGCAGCATCGAGGCCAGCCCCGTCGCCTCGCTGTTCTCCCGGAAGAACGCGGCGACCTGGGCGGTCGGGGAGTACGGCGAGGGGAAGGTCTGCCCGGTCAGGATCACACTCACGGTCAGGCTCGCGATCAAGAGCCCGAGGCTGACCGATGCGAGCATCCCGGGGTCGGGGCCGGTCGGTCCCGTCGGTCGCCGCGTGGGCACGGCGGGAGGGGAGTCAGCGTTCACGACGACGTCCCACCAAATTGAGTCATACCGGTAATGGTTCATGTCGTGAATGATTCTGTCAAGATGCTAACCTTTTCTCGTGGACGCAGGCATGGAGAGGCCGCCCAGGCGGGTCGCGTTCCTGCTCTCCCAGGTGGGTGCGTTGGCGGCGTCGGGATTCTCCGAGCGCGTCCGCTCGCTCGGGGTCTCGCCGAGCGACGCCGGTGTTCTGCGTCTGCTCGGTCGGACACCCGGCCTGAGCCAACGCGTCCTCGCCGATCGCCTGGGCGCGGCTCCCAGCCGGATCGTCGGGATCATCGACTCGCTGCAGGAACGAGGGCTGGTCGAACGGGAGCGCAGCGCCGCGGACCGGAGGAACTACGAGCTCCGCCTCACGCCGCGTGGCGAAAGGATGCTCCGTGAGCTTCGCGGGATCGCCGAGGAACACGAGGCGGCGCTGCTCGCCGCCCTCACCTCCGAGCAGACGGCCCAACTGGAGAACCTGCTATCCCGGATTGCCCACGCGAACGGCCTCGACCCAGATCTCCATCCGGCCACGCACCCACAGTCACTGGAGCGAACGCCGATGCCTGTCGATCACCCAGCGGTGAGCTGGGCAGCCGGGGTGACGGTCGCCCCAACCCCGTGATCTGCCCATTGCCTCGACACCCCGTGCGTCGGTTGCGACCGGAACGGACAGGTGCCGCTGTCTTGTCCCACGAACCAGGCCAGGTCAGCGCGGTTAGTTCAGATAGGTAGGGCTGTCGTCTGCCACGCTATTCGGTTCTGGCCCAATCTCCGTGGGTCAAGTCCTTTGGGGTGGTGTACGTCGACAGGGTCGGCCGCCGGTGATCTTCGTCGGTCAGGCGGCGGTGGTGATCGCTGGCGTGTGGGTCGCGGTGTCCTCCTTCGCGTCGGGTCCGTTGGCGGTCTGGGAGCGGGCCAGGACGTCGATGCCGAGGTAGCGCCGGCCCTCGGTCCATTCGTCGTGCTGTTCGGCCAGGACGGCGCCGACGAGGCGGATCAGGGCGCCCCGGTCGGGGAAGATCCCGACGACGTCGGTGCGGCGGCGGATCTCCTTGTTGAGCCGTTCCTGCGGATTGTTGCTC
>DASTGF010000130.1:0-2599 GCA_035719255.1 Microlunatus sp.
AGGGAGCGAGTGAGAGCTGGTCTGGCGAGGACCGGCCCGCAGCGAGCGCCAGCGAGCGAGCGAGGACACGGATCCTCGCGCGGCCGCAGGCCGCGCCTTGAACCAGTACAGAAACTTCTCACGGGGCAGACCGGCAACCGGCAACCGTTGTCCGACCGGCAACCGTTGACCGGCAACCGTCCGCGAACCGTCCGCGAACCGTGTCCGCGAGCCGCGATCCGTGTCCGACCCGAGGTGGACCGATGTGAGGACACCGATGTGGACCGATGTGCCGATCCGCCGACACGGTCAGACATAATCGACGGCGACATGACCGCGGCTGGACGCGACGGGCATGGTGCGGGCGTTTCCCGCTGGTTCACCTGGTCGGACTTCGCTCCGGTCATACGGTCCGCGCACAGGCCGGTCACCGCTGGCACCAGGTGACCCGCCGGTGCTGACCAGGCAATGAGACGACGGCGCCGTCCGCGGCCCGGATGCGCATCAAAGAAGACAGAGCCCCGGGTGGTGGGCTTTCAGTGATCCTCGATGGCTACCCTCGCCGCCGGATGACAGTGAGGGGTTCAGCATGCTGGGGATGGAGGGTATCCGACCTCGCCAGTTGGATGACCGCCCCCGGCACGGATGGCCATGCCATATCGAGGACGCCGAGGCCACGGTCGACGGGTGGGTTCGACGTCGAGAATGATCTCCCACTCCTGCGTGGAAGGGGTACCTGTCACCGGCAGTTCAGATCTGGCCTCGGTCGAACTGACCCGGCCACACAAGTGTGACTCGCTTGTCGTCGCGACAGCAGCGGTCACGGTCTGCGTGTGCTGGGCATTCCTCCCATCGCAGCCGGTGCGCTGGCAGCGACGGGGTGGGTCGTGGCGAAGGTGTCAGCCACCAGGCTGGTGATCGTGGCGCGCCAAACCTGCTCCGCGACCGCCGGCGGCCCGAGGAATCCCCGTAGCTCCAGTGCCGCGTGCCCGTGCACGGTGGCCCAGAGCTGGCGGGTGACCTGTGCAGGGTCCCGATCCGTGATCTCGCGCTGTGCCAGTGCTCGAGTCACGGCGTCCCCGATTCGGTCGTTGCACCGCCACAGCAACGCCACTAGCTCCTCGGGCGCCCTGAAGTTCGGCGCGCAGCGCTCGTAGATCAGGCTGTAAACCTCGGGCCGCGCCCGGGCGCCGGCTCGATAGGCCAGGGCCAACGGCAGAATCTCGGTCGCGGCGTCTTCGCATGTCGGGACCGCGAAGTGGCGGTCCACCATCTCGGTCGCACCGAGCCGAAACAACTCTGTGAGGACGCCGTCCATCCCGCCGAACAAGCTGTAGATCGCCCGAGTACTGACATTGTTCGCAGCCGCGAGACGGCGCGCGGTGACCCCCGCGATCCCCTCGGTGTCGATGATCCGAGCGGCCTCATCGAGCAGAGCCAACCGGGTGTCGTCGTCGTGCTCGCGAGGCCTTCCCATCTGGACAAAGTACCAGGACGGCGTTACGTTACAACGTAACGTAACGATGTTGCGAATGAGGTGGGTGCGATGCATGACGTGATCGTGGTGGGTGGGCGCGTCGCCGGATCAGCGCTCGCGATCCAGTTGGCTCGGGCGGGACTGGACCTCGTGGTGGTCGATCGCTGTCGCTTTCCGAGCGACACGCTCTCGACCCACCAGATGCAGGTCGTAGGTGTCTCGAGACTGGCCGAGCTGGGCGTGCTCGATCGAGTGCTGGCCGCAGGCACGCCGCCGACGCGTCGGATCCGCTTTCACGCCGCCGGCTCCATCCTCGACGCCCCGGTGCCGCGCGTCGACGGACAGGACTTCATGCTCAGCCCACGACGGACCGTCCTGGACACTGCGCTGATCGACGCGGCCCGCGACGCCGGCGCCGATGTCTGGGAGGGGGTCGGCGTCGAGTCGCTGCTTCGCGACGGTGAGCGAGTGGTCGGAGTTCGAGCGCGCGCTCGGACGGACGGTCAGGTGGTGGAGGAGCGTGCTCGCCTCGTGGTCGGCGCGGACGGCCATCGATCAACGATCGCCCGGCTGGTAGACGCCCGGCCGTACGACACTCGCCCGGCCCGAACGGTGGCCTCGTACACCTACTGGGACGGCCTCACCGCCGATGGTGGCGAGATGTACTCGGGGACCGGCTGGGCCGCCGGAGCCTGGCCGACGAACGACGGACTCACCCTGACCTATGCAGCCCGACCGATCGGCGAATGGGACGAGGTTAGGCGCAACCCGGAGAGAGCCCTCCTCGGCGTTCTCGCTCGCGCAGGTGACCTCGGAGCGCGAGCGCGGACGGCCACCAGGATCGGGCCGGTGCGGACGACCAACGACACCGGCGCCGCTTTCCACACCGCCAGCGGGTCCGGGTGGTTGCTGGTCGGCGACGCGGGCCTGGTGCTCGACCCGATCACCGGCCTGGGAATGACGCACGCGCTGGAAGACGCCACCTCGGCGGCAGCGGCCGTGCAGCGGGCGCTCGACGGATCCGACGTACGGGCGCTGAAGGGTTTCGGCCGGCAGCGATATCGACGGCGTAAGGCGATCTATGAACTCACCGCCGATCTCGCCCAGTTGCGCGGCACCACGCCCGCCGAGGAGCCGCTGTTC
>DASTGF010000131.1:0-2604 GCA_035719255.1 Microlunatus sp.
AGCCGACCCGGATGCCTCGTTGGTCGGGCTGGGAGGAGATGATCCCGTTCCAGGCGGCACCGGTGGTTGTGGTCAGTGCGGTGCGGAGGTCCTGGAACGAGGCGGGGGCCGGGTCGAGCGGGTCCGCTAACACTTCCTGGACGGCGAGGAGGTCCGGGGCGACAGCCGTGATGATCTCGACGAGTTGGGTGAGTTTGCGGTCGTAGTCGGCTGGGTCTGTGCCGGCGGCGGGTCGTTGGAAGTTCTCCAGGTTCCACGTCATCACCGTCAACACGGCAAACCTCGCTAAAGTTCGGACTCCGTCAAAAGTAAGCGTGCGCGGCTGCGAGGGCGGCGTCAACCCCAAGAAGACATGCTGACCGGGTCTGGGGGCTCGGGGCCGATCGAGTCGTTAGCGGGGCAGCGTGGTGCTGCCGGTGCCGTGGACGATTTCTTCGTAGGCGGTGGGCGGGGTGGTGTCGAGGCAGGATCCTGAGGGGTCGCGATGGGCGACCAGGGTGCCTGTTGCGGTGAATGTGCCGGTGCCGGTTGCTCCGGTGTAGTGGCCGGTTCCTGACACGATGTGGTAGGTGCCGGTGACGGTGATCTTGGATACGCAGGTGGTGGGGTCGGTTCGAACGGTTGCCGTGTAGGTGTCGTTCAGGATGACTTGTCCGAGTGGCAGATCGAAGCGGTCGATGTCGGTGAAGGTGCCGTCGGGGTTCAGGTTGTGGTCGAGCAGGGTGTCGGTTCCGACACCGCTGATCGGGCCTGTGGCGGTGAGGCGTCTGCTGGTCATCGTGGTGCCGTGGGCCATGATCACGAAGCGCTGGTTCGCGGTATCGGTTGCTGCTGCCGGGGTCGCGGTGGCAAGGGTTGCCGCGATGGTTGCGGTTGCCAGGTAGCCGAGGGTTGAGCGGTGGCTTCTCATCGGGGGTTCCTTTGGGTTGGGGTCGCCGGAGTGCTGGGGGTTTCGTGGGGCCGGTCCGGGGTTGGGTGTGGGGGAGGCCGGTCAAGGCAGGCGCAGGGTGCCGGTGTGGTGGGATTGGCCGCCGGTGGTGGGGAGAAGGTGCCGGTGGCTCGCAGTGTTCCGGTGGAACCCGCGAGCTGGTCGGTACCGGCGATGATGGTCAGCTGGCCGCGATCCCGGCGGCGGTGGAGGGCAGCCCGGACAGGTGGTCGCTCCGGGTCAGGTCGCCTGACTGGTCGACGTTCCAGCCGAGGAGGTGTCCGGAGTCGGCGTCGATCGCGTAGAGGTGTCGGCCGTCGGGGGAGAGGTCGAGGTCCCGCAGGCCCGGCGACTGGTTGTTGGCGACGTCGACGGCCGGTCCGGTGAGTGTTAGGGCGCCGTCGGCGGAGATGTCGTAGCGGGAGACCGTGCCGTCGCCGTAGTTGGCGGCGTAGGCGGTTCGGCCGTTCGGGCTGACCGCGGCCCAGCACAGTGCGGTTCGGCCGTTGCGGACCGTCGCCGAGATCGGCGTGAGGGACCCGTCTGCTATCACGTACGACGAAACGGCCGACTTCTCCGCCTCACCGCCGAACGCCTCGGTCACCACGAGCACACCGGCCGAGGTGAATCCGAACCCGTACGGGGTGACACCGGAGGATGCGTGGAAGACCGGTTGACCCAAGGCCCCCGACGTGTCGACCGGGAAGACCACGATCCGGTCTGCTGCCCGTTCGGTCACGACGAGGTGGCGTCCGTCGGGGCTGAACCCGACCTGTGCGGGCGCGCCGTGAGGGTCCCAGTCGCGGCGTTGCCCGGGGACCGGCTGCAGGCCGTCGGGCTGCCAGGTGAATCCGGTCAGTGACGCTCCGGCGCTGTCGAGCACGTACAACAACCCATCCCGTTCGGCGACGCTGACGGGCATGCCGCCAGTCTTCGCCACCTGCACCAGTACCGGCCCACGGTCGGTGAACGTGAGAAGGCTGACGTCGCCACTCCCGGCGTTCGTCACAAACACCGCGTCGCCGCCGCTGGAGAGGGTCACCGAGCCCTGAGAGGCCAGGTGCGGAACCCCGCTGCCCGCGCCTGCGGTGGCGACCGGATCGGCGGGTACGAGCGCAGCTGAGGATTGGTCGCGCCGGAATGTCAACAGCCGGTTGCGGTCGGCTTCGTTGCTTTGCACAAGCACCGTGTCACGTGCGGGGGTGGTGACCAGATGAGCCATGACGTCCTCCAGGTTGGGTGATCGAGCCGGCCAAGAAACACCGTCACCGATATGTCCCGGGAGCGACGTAAACCGTTACAGGGGTTGTTGTGTGCCGCACGAGCGAACCGATCTGGGTCACCCTGTCGGTGGCGATGGCAGTTCCGTTGGCCACGGCCTGACCTGCCACAGGGTCGGAGCGGGTCTCCGGCTCACTGTCACCGCCTGCCAATCCGGCGACACCCCTCGTCGTGACCATGCTCGGCCGTCCGCACGCCATCACCCTGCTCGACGATGTATTAGTTTCGCGGTTGACGAGGTCGAGGTTCTTCGGGAATGAGAGAGGGGGTGAGTTGGGCTCGAGGACTCATGCATGCGGAACATGTCCGCGGCCTCGGTCTGCGTTGAATCTGCACGGATTCGCCACCTTGTCATCGGTCAATTGCACTTCCCTCCGGTCCTGGTGCGAGTTTTC
>DASTGF010000132.1:0-13919 GCA_035719255.1 Microlunatus sp.
GAAGACGTGCAATCCGCCGGTGTTCACCGCGGTATAGAACATCCGCCAGTGATCGCCCTCCTGGGTCACCGAGCCGGTCCAGATCGCCAGATCGTCGAATCCGGTGTCGGCCGGGCCCAGACACGTCCCCCGGTAGTCCCAGGTGACCAGGTCCGAGGACACCGCATGACCGACGGTGGCGTTGACGTGCCGGTGCTCGGGACCGCCGATCGAGCGCGGAGCCTGGAGCACGTACAGGTGGTAGTGGTCGCCGTCGTCGGCGATCCAGGAGTCCCAGAGGTAATGGGTGTCGAGCCGCAACATGTGCGCAGTCTGGCAGCGATCGTGCCCGGCCGCTCGGCTTCCCGATCAGGTGTCTGCGGTCGGCCGCTCGACGACGCCCTGGATTTCCCCAGCCTCTGGCGCACGCCGTCGTCGTCGGCCCAGCGGTGGGCGCTCATGCACACTCTTGGGCCGGGCGAGTGTCAGTCGAGGGCGTCGTTGCTGACCGACCGCGTCGGACCGACCAGCCGGCTCATCAGATCGACCAGCGTCTGCTCGGGATCCGTGCTGACCCCGGCGTGGACGGGGGACGGTTGGACGACGGTGCTGCGGGGCGCGACCAGCATGCCGAACCGTGTCGCTAGTCCGGTGTTCTCGCGGGCGCTGCCCACCGGCTGGTGACAGCCGGCCACGGTGGCGAGCGCAGCGGTCTGCACCGCCTCCAAATCCACCTCCGGATCGAGCGCCCGCAGCCGTACCTCGTCCACGGCCACCGCGGCCCGGAGCAGGTCCAACTGCTGGCAGTACAAGACGATGCCGATGTTGATGAACTCGCCGCGGTCGATCCGGGGCACGGCCCGCAGCACGGCGTACTGGAACGCGTACCGCGGCGGGCTCATCGCAGCCACCGGTCGGCGGCCTCGAGACGCATCAGCAGATAGCTCCGGTACGCCTCGCGCGCGGCGGCTGCATCCGGGGGTGCGTTCGGATCCGGCCGGGTCGGATCCGGCAGCAGCCACGCGTCCGGCACCAGATCCAGCACCTCGGTCAGCAGCGCGTCGTCGACGCGCTCGGCCAACCCGTGGTGCACCGACCGGGCGTGTGCCCGCGCGGACAGAACGTGGTCGCCGTAGTCGTACGGGGCGTGCGCGAACGCCTCCGGCGAACCCCACGCATGGTGGAAGCGCAGGCAGGCGCCGTGGTCGATGGCCCATAGTGTCCGGTGCCAGATGAGCAGGTTGGTGTTGCGTGCGCTGCGATCGACGTTGGCGACGTACGCGTCCAGCCAGACGATCGGCGCGATGTCGCCGGGATCGAGATCGAAGCTGCGGTCATAGCCGACCGAACCTGGCAGGAAGTCGATGGCCAGATTGAGCCCGGCGCTGGCCGTGAGGAGATCCTGGACCTCCTGGTCCGGCTCGCGCCGCCCGAGCTCGGCGTCGACCTCGATCAGCGCCAGCTCCGGGATGCGTACGCCGAGCCGGCGGCCGAGCTCACCGACCACGATCTCCGCGACCAGAGCCTTGGTGCCCTGTCCGGCGCCGGTGAACTTCACCACGTACGTCCCCGAGTCGTCGGCCTCGACCAGGCCGGGCAGGGAGCCGCCCTCGCGCAGCGCGGTCAGGTACGTCGTGGCCGTGATCACCGGGAGCACGCGGCTACGCTACTGGTCGGGCCCGGAAACCGGGCGCGCCGTCCGGACCGCCGCGGCAGACCGGTCCCAACCCCGCGGTTTGACCGGGTTTGGCCCGCCGCGTAATCTAGATCCTCGGTGTGCGCCCGACCAGACGGTCGCGTGCGCCCCGCAATCCAATCAAGAACGACGAGAGTAGGTCAGGCGTGTACGCGATCGTGCGCAGTGGCGGCCGCCAGCACAAGGTCGCTGTCGGCGACGTCCTCGAGATCGACCGCACCTCCGACGAGGTCGGTTCCAGCGTGAGCCTGCAGCCGCTCCTCTTGGTCGACGGCGAGACCGTCAGTACCGATGTGGCCGGCGCGACCGTGACGGCCGAAGTGCTGGGCGAGGCCAAGGGCCCCAAGATCCGGATCATCAAGTTCAAGAACAAGACCGGATACCGCAAGCGGCAGGGCCACCGCCAGAAGTACACCCAGGTCCGCGTCACCGGGATCGAGAGCTGAGGCAGACAGATGGCACACAAGAAGGGCGCGTCGTCGACCCGTAACGGTCGCGACTCCAACTCCCAGCGGCTCGGCGTCAAGCGGTTCGGCGGTGAGCAGGTCAACGCCGGCGAGATCATCGTCCGCCAGCGGGGAACCCACTTCCACCCGGGCGACGGCGTCGGCCGTGGTGGCGACGACACCCTGTTCGCCCTGATCCCCGGCCAGGTCGAGTTCGGCAGCCGGCGTGGGCGGCGGGTCGTCAACGTGACGCCAGCCGCGGCTGAGTGACACCCAGCCCGTACCCAAGCACTTTCGATGAGGGTGGTCCCGGACGGGGCCGCCCTCATCGTCATTTCTCCGGACGAGCGTCGTACGCCGATGCCGTCCACGTCCTTTGAGGAGGTGAGGGCCGATGGCGATCCCCAGTTTCGTCGACCGGGTCACCCTCCACGTCTACGGTGGCAACGGCGGCCACGGCTGCGCATCGGTGCACCGCGAGAAGTTCAAGCCGCTCGGCGGACCCGACGGCGGCAACGGTGGTGATGGCGGATCGGTGATCCTTCGGGTCGACCCAGGCCTCACCACGCTGGTGGACTACCACCGCGAATCGCACCGCCGGGCCACCAACGGCCAGCCCGGTCGCGGTGACCACGCCAACGGCGCGACGGGTGAGGACATCGTGCTGCCGGTGCCCGACGGCACCGTGGTGAGCGATGCCGACACCGGTGAGCAACTCGCCGATCTGACCGGCGCCGGCGCCGAGCTGGTCGTCGCGGCCGGCGGACGCGGCGGCCTCGGCAATGCCGCGCTGGCCTCGAACACCCGCAAGGCTCCCGGCTTCGCCCTCCTCGGTGAGGAGGGGGAGAGCCGGGTCGTCACCCTCGAGCTGAAGGTGGTCGCCGATGTCGGGCTGGTCGGCTTCCCGAGCGCCGGGAAGTCGTCGCTGATCGCCGCCATCTCGCGCGCGCGGCCCAAGATCGCCGACTATCCGTTCACCACGCTGGTGCCCAATCTCGGGGTCGTGGTCGCGGGCGACACCACCTACACCGTCGCCGACGTCCCCGGTCTGATCGAGGGGGCCAGTGAGGGGCGCGGCCTCGGTCACGACTTCCTGCGGCACATCGAGCGCTGCGCCGCGCTGGTCCACGTGATCGACTGTGCGACCTTCGAGCCGGGGCGGGATCCGCTGACCGACCTCGACGTGATCGAGGCGGAGCTGGCAGCGCACGGTGGGCTGGAGGACCGTCCCCGGCTGGTCGCGTTGAACAAGATCGACGTACCCGATGCGGCGGAGCTGGCCCAGCTGGTCCGGGCCGATCTGGAGGGCCGCGGGCTGCGGGTGTTCTCGATCTCCACCAAGAGTGCTGCCGGACTGCAGGCGCTGACCTTCGCGATGGCCCAGCTCGTCCGTGAGCGCCGTGCGCAGCTGCCGCCCCCCGCACCGCGGGTCATCCTGCGCCCGCGACCGGTCGGGAGCCGCGGCAAGGGCGGCGTGGAGGAGTTCACCATCCGGCGGGAGAACGAGATCTGGCGGGTCCGCGGCGACAAGCCCGAGCGCTGGGTCCGGCAGACCGACTTCGGCAACGCCGAGGCAGTCGGCTATCTGGCCGACCGGCTGAACCGGATCGGCATCGAGGACAAGCTCCTCGAGCTGGGGGCACGGGCCGGCGATGGTGTCGCGATCGGCGGCGAGAACGCGGTCGTGTTCGACTTCGCGCCGCAGATCGACATCGGAGCGGAGATCCTCAGCCGCCGCGGCGAGGACAACCGGTTCGAGTCCCAGCGGCCGGCGGCCCAGCGGCGGCGCGAGATCGACCGGGAATACCATGCGCGCAAGGCCGAGGAGCGCGGCACGTGGGACTTCAGCACCGACGACGGGGCCGGGGGTCGGGACGACGGCGGGCCGGCCGGCACCGACGATGAGTGAGGCCGTACGACCCGAGATCGCGACGGCGCACCGGGTCGTGGTCAAGATCGGCTCCTCGTCGTTGACCACGACCGCGGGCGGGATCGATCCCGACCGGATCCACCGTCTGGTGACCGCGCTGGCCACCGCGCGGCTGGCCGGGCGCGAGGTCGTGCTCGTGTCGTCGGGGGCCATCGCGGCCGGCCTGGCCCCCCTCGGGCTGCGGGCGCGACCCCGGGATCTGGCCACCCAGCAGGCGGCTGCCTCGGTCGGCCAGGGGCTGCTGATGGGGCACTACACCCAGCGGTTCGGTGCGTACGATCTCGAGGTGGGTCAGGTGCTGCTCACCGTGGACGACGTGACCCGGCGCAGCCACTACCGCAACGCATACTCCACCTTCGGCCGGCTCCTCGAGCTCGGCGTGGTGCCGGTGGTCAACGAGAACGACACAGTGGCCACTCATGAGATCCGTTTCGGCGACAACGACCGGCTGGCCGCGCTGGTCGCGCACCTGGTGCACGCCGACGCGCTGATCCTGCTCAGCGACGTGGACAGCCTCTATACCGGCCACCCGTCGCTGCCGGACTCGGCCCGGATCACCGACGTACGCTCCGACGCGGACCTGGCCGGGATCGACATCTCGCGCCGCGGCTCGGCGATCGGCACCGGTGGCATGGTGACCAAGATCGAGGCGGCCCGGATCGCCACGTCCGCCGGCATCCCCGTGGTGCTCACCTCGGCCGATCACGTGGCCGTCGCGCTCGGCGGTGGCCCGGCGGGGACCCGGTTCCACCCGACCGGCAAACGGCGGCCCACCCGGCTGCTCTGGTTGGCCCACGCCAGCGACGCGCAAGGCGAGTTGCACCTCGACGAGGGGGCGGTGCGTGCGGTGGTCCAGCGCAAGGCCTCGCTGCTGCCGGCCGGGATCACCAAGGTCACCGGGACCTTCGCCATCGGCGAGCCGGTGGATCTGGTGGCCCCGGACGGTCGGGTGGTGGCCCGTGGGCTGGTCAACTACGACTCCGACGAACTGCCGCAGCTCCTGGGGCGCACCACGCGCGAGCTGACCGCCGAGCTCGGTGAGGGTTACGACCGCACGGCCGTTCACCGCGACGCGCTCGTCGTCCTCCCGCCTCCCACCTGACCCCATTCCGCGGAAACTGTGCTCGAACGACGGCGACACGCCGATGAAACCTGTCGTTCGAGCACAGTTCGCGGGGCGGGTGATCGGCGGGCCTCCCGATGACTGGCGGACTTACAGATACAGCCCCGAGAGCCGCGGCGGGTCGGGCGGCGGCTCGGCGGGCAGATCCTCGGTCAGGAGCGTGCGAACGTCCTCCGCCGACGGGTCGGTCATCCCCACCAGCCGCTCTGCCTGGATCGACACCGCCTCCTCGAACACGTTGCGCACGAATCGGCCGTTGCCGAAGTTCACCGGCCGAGGATCAGGGACCAGCGCAGCCAACCGCTCGGTCACGCCCGGGCCCAGCCGGAAGCCCTGCTTGCCGGCGACGGTGGCGAAGATGTCGAGCAGCTCCTCGTCGGTGTAGTCGGTGAAGGTCAGCGTCTTGGGGAAGCGCGAGGCCAGCCCCGGGTTGGAGGCGAGGAAGCGCTCCATCTCCTGGGGATAGCCGGCCACGATCACGACCACCTCGTCGCGGCGATCCTCCATCAGCTTCAGCAGCGTCGCGATCGCTTCGGTTCCGAAGTCGCGGTGGGCGTCGGGTGGGATCAGCGAGTACGCCTCGTCGATGAACAGCACGCCACCGGAAGCTCGGTTGAAGATCTTGCGCACCCGCGGCGCGGTCTGGCCGACGTATTGGCCGACGAGGTCGACCCGGCTCGCCTCGATCAGGTGACCGTTGGTCAACGTGCCGAGCTGGGCGTAGATCCGGGCGAGCAGCCGGGCGATGGTGGTCTTGGCGGTGCCCGGATTGCCCACGAAGACCATGTGCCGGGAGCGGTCGCCTGGCGGCATGCCAGCCGACCGGCGGATCTGGTCGGCCTTGGCCTCGGCGACCAGCCGTCGTACGCGGTCCTTGATCGGACCGAGTCCCACCAGTTCGGCCAGCTCACCTTGCGGGTCACCGATCTCCACCTCGGGGATGGTCTCGTCGTCGGAGTCCTCGTCCTCCTCGGCGGACCGCAGGACCCGTTGCTGGGACGGGACGCGCAATGCCATCGGCTCGATCGCAGCGAGCGGCTCGGCCGCGTGTCCGGCGCGGCGGGCCGCGAAGCTCTGCACCAGTGGGTTGTGCGCCCGCCGGACGCTGAACAATTCCTCCACGTCGGTGATGAACCCGATGGTGTCCGGGCACGCCGACGGGGAGGGGGGACCGGGCAGGCCGGCCACCACCCGTGAGACCTGGGCTGCCATGGCCAGCCAGGCGCGGCAGGCGTCGATCTCGCCGGCCAGCATGCCGCGGGCCAGCCAGCCGCGATTGTCCTGCAGCCACTCGGCACCGTCGAACCCGTGCGACCGCTCCTCGAAGGCCGCCGCGATGGCGGTGAATCGTTCCGATCCGACGGCCACCGCCAGGCCTGCGGGCAGCGTGTCCAGCCCGTCGGCCAGGGCCATCGACGCGACGACCTCGGCCAGCGCCTCGGGACGCGCGGTTACCGAGGCGATGTGGGCGTGCGCCGCCTCCAGACCCTCGTACGACCAGGAGAGCGCCGCAGCCCAGCCGGCGATCTCCGGCAGGACCGCGTACTCCTCGTCGCTGAGCAACGAGTGCCGCCACAGCCGGCTGACCTCGGGAAACGGGGCGCGCGCATGCAGCTCGGTCAGGCGCGGGGTGTGCAGGATCCGGTCGTAGATCCGCAGCAGCGTCTCGGCCCGCGCCGCCAGCGGCCCGACCTCGCCGAGCAGGGCGACGCATTCCTGCGACAGGCGCAGCGCGTCGAGGCGCCCCTCGGCGTCGCTGCCGGCGTACTTGAGGAGGAACAGCGGCCACTCGCTGTCGGTCATGTACCAGTTCCGGGCCGCCAGTGGCTCCCTGCGCTGGTCAGCCGCGAGGTACTCGTCGACCAGCTGCTCGGGGAACTGCGCGTACTCACCGGCGAAGATCGCGACGTAACCGCCGAGCGACATCGCCAGGTTTTGCAGGAACGGTGCGGCGTCGCGGGTGTTCTCCGGCCAGCTCGTCCAGCTCTGGGTGGCGCCGGCACGCGGATCGGCTACGAGCTCCCGCACCCGCGAACGGGTACGTTCCCACCAGCCCGACGGGATCGGCCACGGGTCGGAGGCGCCGACGACGTCGATGTACGGTTGGCCGGACATCAAGACCGCCAGGTGTTCCGGCAGCACCAGCTTGGTCAAGCCACCCTCACATCTGTCGGCTCGAATGCAGTACGGCCAATCCTGGCACCTCCGGCCGAGTCTGTGTGCGTCGAGGCCGTTCGTCCAGCACTCTGGTGTGAGCTCGTGAGCTGGACTCGCGTAGCCTGGCCCGCCGATCCCTCTCGCGCGTAGCCTGGCCCCCGCCGATCCCTCTGCGCGTAGACCTCGCCCGACCCGCACGAAGGAGCATTGCGTCCATGGCCAACCATGACTCCCGTCTGTTCCAGGCGACGGTGGTAAGCGCCGAGCTGCTCACGCCGGTGATGCGGCGGGTCGTGCTGAGTGGTCCTGGCCTGGCGGACTTCGACACCACCGGACATCCCGACGAGTGGCTGCAGTTGTTCATCCCACCGGCAGCGGTCGGGCGGCCCGGGCCGGATCCGCTGAGCCGCTGGTACAGCGTGCGCCGGTGGGAGCCGTCGACGCGTCGGCTCACGATCGACATCGTCGTCCACGACGACGGCGCAGCGACCGGGTGGGCCGAACGAGCCCAGCCGGGGGACGCCATCACCGTGTCCGCCCCGGCCGGACGCTTCGAGCCGCCGGCCGACACCGCCTGGATACTCGTGGCCGCCGACCAGACCGCTCTCGCCGCCGCCTCGCGGATCCTGGAGGAGCTGCCCGCCGGCCACCGCGCCTGGGCACTGCTCGAGGCTCCGGGCCCTGCGGGGGTGGTGCCGCTGGAGGTCGGGAACGACGTCGACGTGCGGTGGGTGTATCACCCCCATCCGTCCGGCCTGGGCAGCCCGCTCACCGCGGCGGTGCGTCAGTTCGTCCCGCCCCCGGGGCCCGGTTACATCTGGATGGCGGGAGAGGCGTCTTGTTCTCGCGAGATCCGCCGGTACGTCCGCCACGAGCTCGGCTGGAAGCCGGCCCGGTTCGACATCGTCGGGTACTGGCGGCCCGACGCCGAGCGCTACCAGAACCGTTATCGCGCTGCCGAGCAGGAGCTGGGAGAGATCTGGGACCGCGGCAGGGCTGATGGCAAGGACACCGGCGCGATCGCCGATGAGATCTACGCCGCTCTGGAGTCGCGCGGACTCTGATCAGCCCTCGCCGCGACACGTCGGCTGCGCCTTCTGAATCGTTTTGGATAACTGGCTCACGAAGCCGTAGAATGATGCTGTCCGGACCCCGATGAACTCGGTCAGACGGCGCCGTTTCTTCTCCTCTCCATTCTTCTCGCGCAGTGCCGCGCGCCCTCCGACCGCCGAGGCTCGACCGCCTCGTCCACCCACTGTCCGCGGCATCCGCCGAAGAAAGTCAGTCCGTCGTGTTCATCGAGGCCCTGGGCTGGGCCGCCGCCGTGCTGGGCGCCGGCGTCGCGCTGCCCCAAGTCATCCGTCTCTTCCAGACCCGCACCACCGCCGGGCTGTCGGCACCGGCCTGGCAGGCCACGCTCGGCGCGAACCTCGCCTGGCTGGCGCATGGGCTGCTCACCGGGCACGCGAACATCTGGCTGCCGAACCTGTGCTACCTGCTGATCACCATGATCATCCTGGTCCGCTTGATCGTCGATCGACGGCTGGGCTGGGTGGCCACCTTCGGCCCGGGCCTGATGCTCGGTCTGGCGAGCATCGTGCTCGACGTCGCCGTCGGCCCGGTGGCCTTCGCCATCGCCGCACTCGTTCCGGCCGCGTTCACCCAGCTCGCCCAGTTCCGTGCCCTGGTGATCTCGCACAACGTAGCGGCCGTCTCGATGACGTTCCTGATCTTGAACGTGGTCAACCAGATGCTCTGGCTGAGTTGGGGTCTGCTCGTCGTGGAGCCGTCGATCATCATCTGTGCCAGTGCGCTCGGCATGCTCATGCTCGCCAATCTCGCCTGGGGCTCGCTGCGCCGGTACGGCCTGGTCCGCGCCCGGCTGTCGGAGCTCTCCGCCTGAGGGCGTCGCGGGTAGACTTAACGGCCGTGACAGTCGCCGAACAAGCCACCCGGGCCCGGACCGCATCGATCGTTCTCGCTCAGGCCACCCGCGCCGCGAAGGACGCGGGGCTGGAGGCGATGGCCGATGGCCTCGCGAAGGCCGAGACCGCCGTCTTGGAGGCCAACGCCGAAGACGTCGCCCGCGCCGAGGCCGCCGGCACCAGCCCGGCACTGATCGACCGGCTCCGTCTCACACCGGACCGCGTCACGGGAATGGTGGAGGGGCTGCGCCAGCTCGCCGGTCTGCCCGATCCGGTCGGCGACGTGGTCAGGGGGTGGACCACCGCCGGTGGGGTCGAGATCCGCCAGGTGCGCGTCCCGTTCGGCGTGGTCGGCATCATCTATGAAGCCAGGCCCAACGTCACCGCCGACGCCGCCGGCATCTGCCTGAAGTCAGGCAACGCGGCCCTGCTGCGCGGGTCCTCCAGTGCCGCAAGTTCCAACGCGGCCATCGTGGGCGCACTGCGAGCCGGACTGGCCGATGCCGACCTCCCGGTTGACGCGATCCAGCTTGTGCCTGGGCCGCGGGAGGTGACGGGCGAGCTGATGGCCGCTCGGGGGCTCGTCGACGTGTTGATCCCGCGCGGGGGCGCCGGCTTGATCGAGGCCGTGGTCCGCAACTCGCAGGTCCCGGTGATCGAGACCGGCGTCGGCAACTGCCATCTCTTCGTCGATGCCAGCGCCGATCATGAGATGGCCCTGGGGATCCTGCTCAACGCCAAGGCGCAGCGGCCGAGCGTGTGCAACGCGATCGAGACCCTGCTGGTGCACGCCGACGTGGCTGCGGCCTTCGTACCCCAGGCGGTACAGCTGCTGGCCGCGGCGGGGGTGACGGTGCACGGCGACCGCCGGATCCTGGCCAACGCCGGGCCGGCCGCGCGTACGGTGGTGCCGGCGACCGACGAGGACTTCGCCCGGGAGTATCTCTCGCTCGACATCGCCGCCGCCGTGGTGGACTCCGTCGACGACGCGCTCGCCCACATCCGCCGTTATTCGACGGGGCACAGCGAGACCATCGTCACCGACTCCCAGCGATCGGCGCAGCGGTTCACCGCCGAGGTGGACGCCGCCGCAGTGCTGGTGAACGCCTCGAGCCGGTTCGTCGACGGCGGGGAGTTCGGTTTCGGGGCCGAGATCGGGATCTCCACCCAGAAGCTCCATGCCCGCGGGCCGATGGGACTGCCCGAGATGACCTCGACCAAGTACGTGCTGACCGGCACCGGTCAGATCCGCGGCTGACACGATAGGCTGCGGCGCATGTTGGCACTGCCATTGCTTGAGACCGCGGCCCACGAGTTGCCGATCCCGGCCTGGGGCTTCGGCCTGATCGCGTTCGGCCTGCTCGCCATCTTGATGTTGATCACGTTGACGGTCGGCAAGGGCCGTCCGCACGCCTGAGGCAAGCGCCGCTCCCCACTCGTCGTTGTCAGCTCAGGTCCGCGCGTCCACCACGGGACTGGCCCGCCGGCGCTCGACGGCACACGAGCGCTATCGGCTGGGCGTGATGGGCGGGACGTTCGATCCCATCCACCACGGGCACCTGGTGGCCGCCAGTGAGGTGGCGAGCCGGTTCGAGCTGGACGAGGTGGTGTTCGTCCCGACGGGTCATCCGTGGCAGAAGGCCGATCGCGACGTCAGCGCGGCGGAGGACCGTTATCTGATGACGGTGATTGCCACCGCCTCGAACCCGCGGTTCACCGTCAGCCGGGTGGACATCGACCGGCCGGGGGAGACGTACACGGTCGACACCCTGCGCGACCTGCAGGCCGAACGCGGATCCGACGTCGACCTGTACTTCATCACCGGCGCCGACGCTCTCGCCCAGATCCTCACCTGGCGCGGGGTGGACAAGCTGTTCCACCTCGCGCACTTCGTCGGCTGTACGCGGCCCGGTGTCGAGTTGCACCCCCCGTCCATCGAGAGCCTGCCGGCGGACCGGATCACGTTGATGGAGGTGCCGGCCCTGGCCATCTCGTCCACCGCCTGCCGCGAGCGGGTCATGATCGACGAGCCGATCTGGTACCTGGTGCCTGACGGCATCGTGCAGTACATCGCCAAACGCGGTCTCTACCGCAGAACCCCAGCCGAACAGGAACCATCGTGACTTTTCCCAGGAGCCGAGCGTGACCGCGACCGAGGAGGCCGTGCAGCTCACCCGGGTGGCCGCCGCGGCTGCCGCCGACAAGCTGGGCACGGACATCGTGGCGTACGACGTGTCCGATCAGCTCAGCATTACCGACGTGTTCCTCGTGGTCACGGCGTCGAACGAGCGCCAGGTGGGTGCGGTGGTCGATGGGATCGAGGAAGCGCTGCGCGGTGTCGGGGTGAAGCCCGTTCGTCGGGAGGGTGATCGACGGCTCCGCTGGGTGCTCTTGGACTTCCTGGAGCTCGTGGTGCACGTCCAGCACAGCGACGAGCGGAAGTATTACGCACTGGAGCGGTTGTGGCACGACTGCCCGCGGATCGACGTGGGTGTGGACGTCCGCCGATGACGGCTGCCGAGCTAGTGGTGCTGCGGCACGGGCGTACAGCCTGGAACGCCAGCGGGCGGTTCCAGGGGCAGGCTGACATCCCGCTCGACGAGCGGGGCGTGGCGCAGGCCGAGCGTGCGGCGGAGGTCCTGGCCGACCTGTCGCCGTCGGAGATCATCAGCAGTGACCTGGCGCGGGCCCGGCAGACCGCTGAGCCGCTGTCGCGACTGACCGGGGTCGCGGTGCGGACCGATCGACGGCTGCGCGAGATCAACGTCGGTAGCTGGGAAGGTCTCACGATCGACGAGGCGCTGGCGACTGTGGATCGGGCCGAGGCCGAGCGGTATCTGGCGGGGGAGGACGTACGCCGTTCGCCGACCGGCGAGACCGTCGCCGAGGTGGCGGAGCGGGCGGCCGAGGCGCTGGCCGAGATCGGCGCCCGGGCCGAGCCGGGGAGCACCGTCGTGGTCGTCATGCATGGCCTCGCCGGTAAGGCCGGGGTGTGCCGGCTGGTCGGCATCCCCAACCAGGCCTGGCATGCGCTGGGCAGCCTGCACAACTGCGGCTGGGTCAGCGTCGAGCGGCACCGGAGCGGCAACTACTGGCGGATCGGGGAGTACAACGTCACAGCACCACGGGTCTGAGGCTCGACGATTTCGCCTGGCGGTCCCCAACCTGTAATATCGTCCAGGCGCTCGGACGAGGACACTCGGCCGGGACGCACCGCGGGGCTATGGCGCAGTTGGTAGCGCGCTTCCATGGCATGGAAGAGGTCTGGGGTTCGAATCCCCATAGCTCCACACGTGAAGGACCGGATCAGCGCCAGTTCCAGTCGACGACGGCGCGGCAAACGCCACTGCACGCATGACCTTCGGGGCATCGTATCCAACTCGCGATTGTGCTCACTTCCTCCGATCTGGGGGTTGAATCCGGCGAGTCTGGGGGTTGAATCCGGCGAGCACGCCCTGGTGCTCCACGGCCGGCTGACCGTCGAGATCAACCCGCCAGCACGCCAAGCCCATGCCCTCGATGCGAGGATCGGGTCCATACTCTCGTCGACACCGGCCAGCGGTTCGACGGAGTCGTCGCTGTCACCGACACCGTCGCTTCGGTGTCCTGCGCTGACTCGCAGATCGCGACCTGAAGGTGCCCGACGAAGTCAAGGTCATCGGGTTCGACGACGTCCTGGAAGCCCAGTTCAGTGTCCCTCACTGTCGTCCATCGCACCCGGTCACGACTGGATCATCATCACGGCACTCGACATGCTCATCGCACGAATCAGCGGCAGCCCAGAAGGTACCGCACCGTTCCGCCGAGTACCCCGAGAATCAACGCGCTGCACTGCAGGGTAGGAACGCCGTCCATGGGTGCTCGTCGATCGCCCCTCAAGGGCAGGCCTACTGAATCTGGAGTGCGATCGCGGCGTGGTCGGATGTGGTCGGTCCCGTCGCCTCGGTGTACGCGGTGGGCACAGGCCAGGGGATCTGCGCCTGGACGCCGGCCGCCGCTCCTGCCGGCGTGACCAGCGGATCGGGTAGCACACTGGCGGGTTGTTGTCCGGCGGGGATGGGGAAGCGGTGATTCCCGGCGGCGAACCACCAGTCGTAGAGGTGGTGGCCGCCGAACTTGGTCGTTCCCGGTGGCGGCGGAGGCGGCCAGCCACCCGGTCCAGGAGCCGCGGGCGCGGCCGGCTGCGCCGCAATTGGCTGCAGCCACTCCTCCCGGGCGACGATCGGCGCCTGGTTCCAGTCCGCGCCAACGTAGACGCATGACGGCGCGTACCGATGCGCGAAAAGCCGTTCGTACACCTTCGGCACGTTGGCCATCGTCACCACATTCTCAGCCGACCGGTAACGGCGTCCGCCGCCCTTCGTCGATGCGGCCTCCTTGTATCGGTTATGGGTGAACACGACGGCGACCACCTGGTAGCCGGCTCGAGCTGGTCCCGACGGAGGCGCGGGCGGCGGGGGAGCGGCGCCGATCACCGGACGACGCGGAACGATGCCCTGCACGCCGTGCAGCGGCGGCTCCGGAGCGCTGGGCATCCGGGCGTTGTCATGCACGCTGGGCCCGATCCATCCAATGATGTAGACGAAGCCGCGGTAATCGGCCTCATCGGGCTCTCTACGTGACCACGGGTCGTTGGCCGGCAGTGGAGGGTGCCGGGCGTAGG